>NZ_JBGIYY010000020.1:0-81778 GCF_041380235.1 Glaciecola sp. SC05 | reverse complement strand
CTTCCGCACCATCTTAAAAAAATTTCTTATGTATCGGTGAGTGGCGCAGCTTGGTAGCGCACTTGGTTTGGGTCCAAGGGGTCGTAGGTTCGAATCCTATCTCACCGACCATCTTTCAAGTAAAACAACGATTACGATGTTGCCGTAGCTCGGTAGTTTAGGTGTAGACCTGCACGTAAAGCTGCTTAATTTGTTCGAAGGTTGGCACCAATGGGTTGTTTGAGGGCGAACCCGAGGCAAGCGCCTGTTCAGCCATCGTATCTAATACATCAATGTAATCTGCCTTTACAATCCCATATTCCGTCATTGATGGCACTTTTAATTTCTTATTTATCATTGTTAAAAAATCGATTAACGCTCGATGACATGCCGCCTCATCCACTATTGTATCTATGAGACCCATATGTAAGGCGCATTCAGCATATTTTCTGGGATTGCCACTCAGTGAAAACGCGGTAATGGTAGGCAACAACATTGCATTACTTAATCCATGTGGGACGTGAAAATGCACTCCAAGCGGTCGACTCATGCCATGTACTAAAGCCACTGATGCGTTTGAAAATGCAATCCCTGCCATACAAGAGCCTAGCATCATTGCTTCTTTGGCTTCGCGATGGTCTGGTTGAAAGCAAGCTTCTAACAGGTTTTGAGCAATTAGCTTCATTGCTGATGTTGCGTGCTGGTCGGTAAATAAACTGGCTTTCTTACTGACATAGGCCTCAATCGCATGAGTTAGCGCATCAATACCGGTATCTGCAGCTACTCTAAATGGTACAGTTAGCGTTAACTCGTAATCAACGATGGCAGCCTTAGGCATTAATCCTGGGCCCATGCATAACATTTTTTCTGATGACACACTGTCACAGATAATTGTTACCCGAGTGCATTCTGAGCCGGTTCCCGCCGTTGTCGGTATAGCGATAACCGGCATACTTTGTTGGCGGATCAGCAGCGGTACTTTGTAGTCGCGCATATGTCCACCATGCGTCGCTAGCAAAGCAATGGCCTTTGCGCTATCAATAGCACTGCCTCCGCCCAGCGCGATAATACAATCGAAGTTGCCCTCAGCCACCATGCTTGTAGCAATCGCTATCGACTTGTCATCAGGCTCTTGCATCACCTCAGAAAATACCGCTACATCGATGTGATGAGCGAGCAGGATTTCTTGAAGTTTTTTTACGACACCTAATTCCAGCATTGTATTGTCAGTGATGATACATGGGCGCTGGACCGCCAAATTCTCCAGAACCTTAGGAAGGTGCTTTATTGCGCCAGCGCCAATTTGCATGATACTCGGTAAATATATTTCAGCAGACATAAAGCTTTATTCCCATTTAGGTGATTCAGGTAAACAACTGACAAGAGTGACTGCGCTTACAACTGAATAGAGGTCTTCATAAGGTTAAACTAAATTCATAAATTAAACTAATTTAACAATGAATCCAAAGCCTTAACACACTGTGTTAACTGTCAGTGATGTGGAGTTCTATTAATAAATAGCTCCGGGCGAAGAACTTGCCGCTAGGCGTCATCATATGATTTTTAAACCAACACATAAGGATTTACCATGAAACTGTTTAATATTAAAAATGCAATTTTGATTATGTTCGCCAGCTTAGCAATTAGCACGGCCGCTAACGCGCACAACCACGGCAATAAGCAAGATATCGTTGACGTAGCTGCATCAACCCCAGACTTTTCAACCTTAGTTGCTGCTGTAAAAGCCGCAGGCTTAGTTGACGCGCTCAAGGGTGATGGTCCGCTTACGGTGTTTGCTCCTACGAACGCTGCGTTTGCCAAGTTACCGGCGGGCACTGTCGAATCGCTGCTGTTACCAGAAAATAAGGAGCAGCTCGTTGCCATTTTAACGTACCACGTGGTAGCGGGAAAAGTAATGGCTGCTGATGTGGTGAATGTCACATCTGCAACAAGTCTACAAGGACAAGACATTACTGTAAGCGTAAATGATGGCACTGTAATGGTCGACCAAGCCACTGTTGTGGCGACTGATATTAAGGCTAGCAATGGCGTTATTCATGTTATTGATTCGGTAATCATGCCTAAGAACTAAGGCAGCACGTTTATTTATGAGTATTATTAGCCGGCACCTTTGCCGGCTTTTTTTAATGCATTATGCCCTGCAATAGTTGTGCTATACTGCGCGCCAGAAAATACGCGGATAGAAGTTACTTTGAACTTATCCAGATTAATCGTCTCTATACTTAGTTAGTCGTAACTTATGGGCAAAGCATGCATTGGGAATATGCGCTGATTGGTTTGTTGTTGTTAATGAACGCATTCTTAATGGCCAAGCTGTCTTATAAATCAGCAACGAATAAAACAGATAAACAAGCAGCAGTGGTTTTTCAATCGCTCTTGCTTTCTATGCTCTTTTTTCCAGCTAGCTGGCTCCACTGTTGGTATTGGAGC
Organism: Glaciecola sp. SC05; assembly: GCF_041380235.1. Classification (NCBI taxonomy): domain Bacteria; kingdom Pseudomonadati; phylum Pseudomonadota; class Gammaproteobacteria; order Alteromonadales; family Alteromonadaceae; genus Glaciecola; species Glaciecola sp. SC05. Next base: position 79,348 of record NZ_JBGIYY010000020.1, on the reverse strand, counting down.
AGGCGCTTGCCTGACAAAGGCTTTATAAAATTTGATTAAATACCGGCCAAAATTTCAGATGTGCGTCTAATCAGCGTCTAATATTTCAACATATATGCGAGCTCAGTAATTTATTTGCGACTAATTACAGTAAAGCGCTCGACTCAAACACCTCCTCTCTGTATAATCTGGCGTCCTTTTTTAACACGGGTGCGCTGGTATTCACTGCCGCTCTCGCCATTGTAGCTTTGGTTACATAAGATTTCACAACGCGTAGATAAACGCATAGTTGAGGTAGAAGAATGCAAGTGTCTGTAGAGACGACTCAAGGGTTAGAACGCCGTCTTACCATTACCGTTCCTGCGGAATCTGTAGATTCGGCAGTTAAAGCACGCTTACAACAATTAGCAAAATCACAACGTATAAACGGATTTCGTCCAGGCAAAGTACCTGTCAGTGTAATCAAAAAGCGTTTTGGTGCGGCAGTTCGTCAAGAAGTTGCTGGCGAAGTAATGCAGCAAAATTTTTACCAAGCAATTATGCAGGAAAAAATTAACCCTGCAGGAATGCCGGCATTTTCATTAGTCAAGGATGAAGATGGACAAGATTTAGAATTCGCAGCAACCTTTGAGATTTATCCTGAAGTTGAAGTGAAAGGCTTAGATAAAGTCGAGGTTGAGAAGCCGGTTGTTGAAATTAAGGCAAAAGACCTTTCTGAAATGATGAAGACGCTTCAAAAACAGCACGCTGATTTTAAAGAAGTAAAGCGCAAGGCCAAAGATGGCGATAAAGTGTACATCAATTTTGTTGGCACTATCGACGGCGAAGAGTTTGACGGTGGAAAAGCTGAAGACTTCCCACTAGAACTTGGTAAAGGCCAAATGATACCTGGATTTGAAGACCCATTAGTGGGTGCAAAAACCGGTGATGAAGTTGTATCTAAAGTAACCTTCCCAGAGGATTATCACGCAGAGGCCTTAAAGGGCAAAGATGCTGAGTTCGCAATTAAAATAAACAAAGTTGAAGGTTTAAACCTTCCTAAAGTTGATGATGAGTTTGCGCTATTGTTCGGTGTTAAAGAAGGCGGTGTAGAAGCGCTTGAAGCTGAAGTTAAGAAAAATATGCAGCGTGAACTTGACCAGACTCTGAAGACGCTAATCAAAGAAAATGTTATTGCTGGTTTATTAGCTAATAACGAACTTGACCTGCCAGCTGCGCTAGTAGAGCAAGAAGTTAACGCATTGCGTGAACAAGCAAAACAGCGTTTTGAACAGCAGGGCAACGCAGCTAATATGCCTGAGCTACCGGCGGAGCTATTTACTGACAATGCAAAACGTCGCGTAAGCGTGGGTTTATTACTCGGCGAGATCATTAAAAATAATAAACTTGAAGTTGATCAGAATCGAGTCGATACATTGATCGAACAAACCGCGTCAGCGTATGAAGATCCAAGTGAAGTTGTTGAATACTACAAAAACAATAAAGAATTGTTGCAGCAAATTCAAAATCTTGCACTTGAAGAGCAAGCAATCGATACCATATTAAGTCAAGCGAAAGTAAAAGAAGTTAAAAAATCGTTTGATGAGGTCATGAACAAAAAAGCGTAATTTATGGCGCTTGTCATTGACTTAACAGGTTATCAACTGATTAAATGCTCGGACTATCCGGGCATTTTTTTTACACAAAAGAGACCAAATGAATAATAAGATCCCAGACATAAACAACGCACTTGTACCTATGGTTGTAGAGCAGACCTCTCGTGGAGAGCGTTCTTACGATATTTATTCTCGCTTATTAAAAGAAAATGTTATTTTCTTAGTTGGCCAAGTCGAAGACCATATGGCTAATCTCATCGTAGCGCAAATGCTATTTCTTGAAGCCGAGAACCCAGAAAAAGATATTTTCTTATATATTAATTCACCTGGTGGTTCAGTCACCGCCGGCATGTCTATTTATGATACGATGAATTTCATTAAGCCAGACGTCAGTACCGTTTGTATGGGTCAAGCTGCTAGCATGGGTTCTTTTTTATTGAGTTCTGGCGCGAAAGGTAAGCGTTACTGCTTGCCAAACGCGCGAGTGATGATTCATCAACCTCTTTATGGTTTCCAAGGTCAAGCGTCTGATTTTGAAATACATGCCAAAGAACTGTTGTCGATAAAAGATCGAATGAATAGAATAATGGCCGAAAATACCGGTCAAGATTATGAAAAAGTCGCTAAAGATACTGACAGAGATAACTTTCTTAGTGCTCACGAAGCGGTAGACTATGGTTTAGTTGATAGCGTATTGACCAGTAGAGAAGATGTGGGTAAAAAGTAACCCACAGCAATAAAGGCAGATATTATGAGTGATGACAATACCAAAGAAGGCGATAACAAATTACTGTATTGCTCTTTTTGTGGTAAAAGCCAGCATGAAGTACGCAAGTTGATCGCCGGTCCCTCGGTGTTCATTTGTGATGAATGCGTGGAATTGTGTAACGATATTATTCGGGAAGAAATCAAAGAGATTTCACCCAAGCAAAAAACCGACGCCTTGCCTACACCGGCAGAAATTCACAAGCATTTAGACGACTATGTTATCGGTCAGGAGCACGCTAAAAAAGTTCTGGCAGTAGCGGTTTACAATCACTACAAGCGTTTGCGCAACGGTGATGTGCATCAAGGCGTAGAGTTAGGTAAAAGTAACATTCTGCTGATAGGCCCTACCGGAAGTGGTAAGACTTTGTTAGCCGAAACACTCGCCAGATTGCTCGACGTGCCATTCACAATGGCTGATGCAACTACCCTAACAGAGGCTGGTTATGTTGGTGAAGACGTTGAGAATATTATTCAAAAACTTCTGCAAAAATGCGATTACGATCCTGAAAAAGCACAGCGCGGGATTGTGTACATAGACGAAATTGATAAAATTTCGCGTAAATCTGACAATCCCTCTATTACCCGTGATGTTTCAGGTGAAGGTGTACAGCAAGCACTACTTAAGTTAATTGAGGGCACAATTGCATCAGTTCCTCCACAGGGCGGTCGTAAACATCCTCAACAAGAATTTTTGCAGGTTGATACGTCTAAAATTTTATTTATTTGTGGCGGTGCATTTGCCGGTTTAGATAAGATAATTGAGCAAAGAAGTGCTACCGGTACTGGTATTGGTTTTGGGGCAGAAGTTAAAACCACCAAAGAGAAAAAGGCGCTCACTCAGTTATTCAAAGACGTTGAGCCTGAAGACTTAGTGAAGTACGGTCTAATTCCTGAGTTTATTGGCAGATTACCAGTCGTTACGAGCCTTGAAGAACTCAGTGAAGAGGCGTTAATTGAAATTTTGACGGCGCCTAAAAATGCTATAACCAAGCAGTATGCAGCACTATTTGCGCTTGAAAATACTGAGTTAGAGTTTAGAGAAGACGCACTTAGAGCCATCGCGATTAAAGCGATGAATAGAAAAACCGGTGCCCGTGGACTTAGGTCAATTGTAGAAGCTGTTCTGTTAGAAACGATGTATGACTTGCCTTCGAGTCCTGATGTTGCCAAAGTTGTGATTGATGAAGCCGTAATTAAAGGCGAATCTAAACCATTGCTGATATATGAGAGTGGTAACGACAAAAAAGCCGCGTCAGAATAGTTAAAAGATGCGTACATAAAGGGCCTTTTAAGGTCCTTTTTTGTCAATCCCTTTGAACTTTGTGCAGTCATCCCCATATAAACAATCACGTTGAGAAATAAGAGATAAAAATGACTGAGAGTGCTTTACTCAGAAATATGCCAGTGTTGGCATTGAGAGATGTTGTGGTGTACCCACACATGGTGATCCCCTTATTTGTGGGCCGCGAAAAATCCATTCAATGCTTAGAAGCTGCGATGGATAACGATAAAAAAGTGTTTTTAGTTGCGCAAAAAGATGCCGGAGTAGACGAGCCGGAAACGACGGACGTATTTGATGTCGGTACGGTCGCAACGATATTACAGTTGTTAAAGCTACCAGACGGCACAGTAAAAGTGCTTGTAGAGGGCAGTGTCCGCGGCAGTATTGCTAATTACATTAAGATCGAGCCCTTTTTTATTGGCGATGTGAATGTCCTAGATGATCAGCTAATTGATGATGCAGAGCAAGAAGTGCTTATTCGCTCTGCGGTCTCTCAATTTGAAGGCTACGTTAAGTTAAATAAGAAAATCCCTCCCGAAGTACTGACGTCTTTAAATGGCATCGAAGATGCCGCGCGACTTGCAGACACAATGGCCGCGCACATGCCTTTGAAGCTTGAAGAAAAGCAAAAAGTCCTTGAAATGCGCAGCGTTACTGAGCGCCTTGAGTTCTTGATGGCGCTTATGGAAGGTGAAATAGATCTGCTGCAGGTCGAGAAAAAGATTCGTACTCGCGTGAAAAAACAGATGGAAAAAAGCCAGCGCGAATATTATCTGAACGAGCAAATGAAAGCGATTCAAAAAGAGCTGGGTGAATTAGACGATGCCCCAGATGAGTTTGAAGCACTGAATAAAAAAATTACCGAAGCTCGCATGCCTGAAGAGGCATTAGACAAGGCAAAGGCAGAACTTAACAAGCTTAAAATGATGTCGCCAATGTCTGCAGAAGCGACTGTCGTGCGTTCATATATCGAATGGCTGGTATCTGTGCCGTGGTATAAACGCAGTGCGGTTAAGCGGGATTTAGGCCGGGCGGAAGACTTACTCGACAGCGACCATTATGGATTAGAAAAAGTAAAAGAGCGGATACTTGAATATTTAGCGGTTCAGCAGCGCGTAAAAAAATTGAAAGGACCTATCCTCTGTTTGGTTGGGCCGCCAGGAGTTGGTAAGACTTCACTTGGCCAATCTATTGCAAAAGCTACTGGCCGAAAGTATGTGCGCATGGCCTTAGGTGGCGTCAGAGACGAAGCCGAAATTCGTGGGCATCGGCGTACCTATATTGGTTCATTACCAGGTAAATTGATTCAAAAAATGTCGAAAGTTGGTGTCAAAAACCCGCTGTTTTTACTGGATGAAATCGATAAAATGTCGTCAGATATGCGAGGCGATCCTTCGTCTGCCTTGCTAGAAGTCCTAGATCCGGAACAAAATTCGACATTCTCAGACCATTATTTAGAATTAGACTACGATTTATCTGATGTGATGTTTGTTGCGACCTCAAATAGTATGAATATCCCAGGACCTCTTCTCGATAGAATGGAGGTCATTAGACTTTCAGGCTATACGGAAGACGAAAAGCTGAATATTGCCTTACGACACCTTATAGCAAAACAGATTTCCCGTAACGGCTTGAAAGAAAAAGAGCTGAAAATTGAAGAGTCAGCAATTATTGGGGTAATTCGATATTACACTCGTGAAGCTGGCGTGCGCAGTTTAGAGCGTGAAATTTCTAAAATATGCCGCAAAGCGGTTAAGAACATTTTGCTGAAGAAGGTCAAAGCGCCAGTGCTTGTCAATCAAGACAACTTAAAAGACTACCTAGGTGTGCAGCGTTTCGATTATGGTAAGGCCGATAAGAACAATCAAGTTGGTCAAGTAACAGGCTTAGCGTGGACCTCAGTAGGTGGTGATTTGCTGACCATTGAAACCAGTGTAGTGCCTGGCAAAGGTAAAACAACCGCAACCGGTTCTTTAGGTGACGTGATGCAAGAGTCGATAAAAGCAGCTCAAACCGTAGTGCGCTCACGTGCTGAAAAACTCAGAATCAATCCTGATTTTTATGAAAAACGTGATATCCACATTCACGTGCCAGAAGGTGCAACCCCCAAAGACGGACCTAGTGCAGGTATTGGAATGTGCACCGCATTAGTTTCATCGCTAACCGGCAACCCGGTGAGATGTGATGTGGCAATGACAGGCGAAATTACCCTCAGAGGGGAAGTCTTAGCCATCGGGGGATTGAAAGAAAAGCTGCTTGCTGCACACAGAGGGGGCATTAAAATCGTGATTATTCCTCATGAGAATGAAAGAGATTTAGAAGAAATTCCCGATAACGTAAAGGGTGACTTGCAAATTTACCCGGTAAGATGGATAGATGAGGTGTTAGACATTGCCTTACAAAATCCAGTTGAAGCGGTGCAAGTGGCGTCCTAAATGGTTTGTGGAGCATATTTTCTGCTCCAAATTGATAAAAAGTAACAAAAAACACAAAAAAATTAACTTTTTTTAAAATTAGGTATTCACATCCACTCTAGTTGTGCTACCTTTATATGTATTCGCTTGAAGCCTTGTAAACAAAGGGATAGCAAGCGTTTTAAAAAAGCAAAATTATATCGTCATTAACTCCTAGAACGGATTACAAATGGAGTAGTGGCAATCAACGTTAATTTATTAGAAAGCAATATAATAACAATGAAGGGGATCATATTGTGAACAAGTCTCAACTTATCGATAAAATCGCTGATGGCGCAGATATTTCTAAAGCCGCTGCTGGTCGTGCTCTAGATTCATTTACTGACGCAGTAACTTCTGCCCTTAAAGATGGCGATCAAGTCGCTCTAGTTGGTTTTGGAACTTTTTCAGTTCGTGACCGTGCTGCTCGAAGCGGTCGTAACCCACAAACTGGCGAAACCATCCAAATTTCAGCTGCTAAAGTACCTTCTTTCAAAGCTGGTAAAGCATTAAAAGACTCTTGTAACTAAGTTCATAAGTTTCAAATTTTGAAAGGCGATGGATTCCATCGCCTTTTTTTATGGTCGAGGGGTTAAAATCTCGCGTATTTCCGCGAGTATGGGTATAATCTGCGCCCAAGTTTAAGTTACATATGACATGATCATCTTGTAAGCCCCAATTTAAAAAAGGTTGTTGAAAACAATGTTAGAAAGAATTCGTGATGGTATCCAAGGACCATGGGCGATGGCAATCGTTGCTCTTATCGTCGTAAGCTTCGTATTTACTGGTGTAGGAGGCTATTTATCATCTTCTGCAACAACTGCAGCGGCCATTGTAAACGACCAAGAAATACCGGCATCTACTCTGGATCTTGCTTATCAAAATGAGCGCGCGCGCATGGAAGCTCAATTTGGTGATGCGATCGGTGATCTGTTTGCAAATGAAAATTATTTAGCGGATTTTCGTCGAGGCGTGTTAGACAGATTGATTAACGAAGAACTTATCGCACAAAAAGCCACAGAATTAGGATTGAGAGTCGGCGATGACGAGATCAAAGCCGCCATCGTGCAATTACCTGAGTTTCAATTGGTAGGGCAGTTTAATAATGAAGCCTACAACTCTGCATTGCAAAGGGCCGGTTTTACACCTACTCAGTTTGCCGAATATATGCGCACGCAAATGACACGCCAACAGCTTATTCAAGCATTAAATGGTTCTTCATTTGATGTTAAAGCTTTGGTTGCACAATCCCTTACCATACAGCAGCAAACCCGCAATGCTTCTATTCTAGAAGTGGGTGCCGCGAACTATTTAGCGGATGTCAGCCTAAGTGAAGAAGAGATTGCTGCTTACTATAACGCTAATTTGAGTCAATACGACACCCAAGAACAAGTTAGACTCGCTTATGTTAGCTTATCTGTATCAGACTTAGTGCCGCAGGTAGATGTGACAGAAGAAGACGTTCGGTTCCAATATGATGAACAATTAGAGTTTTATAAAACACCTGAATTACGCTCTGTTTCGCATATATTGATTGAGTTTGACGACGATGCTGACGCCGCAAGAGCCGAGGCTGAAGCAACATTAGCAATGCTCCAGTCAGGTGCAGATTTTGCTGCGACCGCAGAGGCCAAGTCAGACGATATCGTAAGTGCAGAAAGTGGTGGGGAATTGGGGCAGGTAAACCCTGGTGATTATCCTGCAGAGTTTGAAGATGCGGTGTTTGCAATGTCGCAAGCCGGCGAAATTTCTGGCATAGTGGAAACTGAGTTTGGTTTTCATATTATCAAGCTCGATACCTTTACCGCTTCGACAACAACGCCATTTGAAGAGGTTGCTGATGAGATCAGGGAGGACTTAATTGCTAACCAGGCGACGGATTTGTTTTTTGAGCTCCAAACACAGATGCAAAGACTTGCCTTTGAAGTGCCTGATACCCTCGAAGAGATCGCTGCCATTACCAATCGTCCAGTGTTTGAAACGGTACTTTTCAGTGCCGCTCGTTACCCTTCTGCTGTGGACTTTCCTCAAGTAGAAAACGTTGCTTTTTCGGCTGAGCTTATCGAAGATAGAGTAAACAGTGAGCTCTTGCAGGTTTCAGATGAAAAAGTCATGGTAGTCCGAGTTGTTGAACATAACCCAGAGCGAACTCGCGCTTTGGATGAAGTTAGAGCTGGTATTGAAACGGCGTTGCGTGCAGATAAAGCACAGTTAGCGGCGATGCAGTGGGCGCAAGACTTACAAAGTAAAATGTTCAATGAAGAAGATGTGCAGCCTATGCTGGATGCAAAATCCTTGAGTTGGCAAAACCTCGAAACGCTTTCAAGACGCAGTGCAGATGTAGCGCCGGAGTTAGTAGACGCAGCCTTTGCCTTAAGTACGGTTAAAGACAATAATTCCTCAGTTGTCACTTTAAGTAATGGTAACGTCGGAGTGGTAAGGTTGAATGCGGTAAATGCTCCCGCTGTATTGACTGCTGAACAGATAGCTAGCGCACAGCAGCAGTTCACAGGGCAATATGCACAGCGCACCTATCAAAACTTTGTGGAAGCGCTTAGAAGCAATGCAGAAGTGCAAATCATTAATTAAGATTGGTTTGTGTGAATAACAAAAGCCTCATGTTGATGAGGCTTTTTTATTTGCTGAGCAGCATAGCGATGGTAAAAAATAGCAGAACCACGGTTGATACGACGATAATATATGTAAAGCCCTGTTTACCTTGAGCGACGGAGTAGCCGCGCATGTTTAAATATGCATACCAAAGCACGCACAGGACCACTGGGATCAAAAATAAAAATTTGAACATTGAATATTTCTCGCCTTTATTTATGTTTGTATTAAGGTATACGCAAAATTTTAAAGACTGGCTTCATTGATGCAAACTAAATAAATGTTAGTGTTTGTTAGTTAATTTGGAGACAATAAAAAACCGGCTTACAGCCGGTTTTTGAATTATTATAGAAACGATTAAGCAATTGCTTTTATTTGTGCATTTAGACGGCTCTTATGACGAGCGGCTTTATTCTTATGAATAAGCCCTTTAGTAGCCATTCTGTCTAACACTGGAACTGCAGTTGTAAATGCAGCCTGAGCAGCTTCTTTATCACCTGCTTGAATAGCGGCAAGAACTTTCTTTATACAAGTACGCGTCATTGAGCGGCGGCTTGCATTATGCTGGCGGCGCTTTTCAGACTGAATTGCACGTTTCTTAGCAGACTTGATGTTAGCCAAGGTGTAACTCCTAAATTATATTCATGTCAAAATTGAGGGAGCGGATTATCTAGTTATTTGAATATTTTGTCAATCTTACAGAGCAAATTAATCGCAATATTATGCAGTTTTATCCCCGCAGAGCAATATTGTGCTCACTATCTACTCTTGTTGATTGCTTTTATCGCTAGACAGGTCAATCTTCGCTATACTCTCATGCATAAAAATAAGATTCGAATGATAGCGTTGCCGGCCACCATTATTCTAGGCGAAGCTAATAGAGTTTTCACACCCAGTAAGTGAAAGTGGGACTCGCAACTGACTTATATGTAAATATTCAAGGAAGCCCTCGTTGGCAAAAAGACTTCTTAAAGCCGGCATCATTGTTAGTGCCATGACCCTCATATCTCGTTTGCTGGGCTTGGCCCGAGATATTTTTATTGCATATATTATGGGTGCTGGCGCGGCTGCTGACGTATTCTTCTTTGCTAATAAAATCCCTAATTTTTTACGTCGCCTATTTGCCGAAGGCGCGTTTGCTCAGGCTTTTATTCCTGTGCTCACTGAGGTGCATGAAAAAGGCGATGAGGCTCAGCTCAAAGACTTCGTCTCGAAAGTGTCGGGCACCCTTGGGGTTATTGTATTTTTTACAGCAATTGTAGGCGTGTTGGGATCTTCTGTTCTAGCTGCTATGTTTGGCCTTGGTTGGTTTATAGACTATGTGAATAATGAACCCGATGGCGAAAAATTTGCACTGGCGTCATTGATGCTCAAAATTACTTTTCCGTATATTTTCTTTATCAGCCTCACGGGCTTTGCGGGGGCAATTCTAAATACCTTAAATAAGTTTGCGGTGGCCGCGTTTACCCCAGTGTTGCTAAACATTTGCATAATCGCTAGCGCATATTTTTTAGCTGATTCGTTTTCAGACCCGGCCTTTGCTCTGGCTTGGGGGGTCTTTATCGGCGGAGTTGTGCAACTGTTGTTTCAGCTGCCGTTTTTGTTCAGAGCTGGCTTATTGGTTAAACCCAGTTGGGGCTGGCGCGACCCTAACGTTATAAAAGTCAGAACGTTAATGATTCCCGCACTTTTTGGTGTGTCGGTAAGCCAAATCAATTTATTGCTAGATACGGTTATCGCGAGCTTTCTGATGACCAATGCGATTAGTTGGCTATATTATTCAGATCGCCTGCTTGAATTTCCCTTAGGATTATTTGGGATTGCTATTGCAACCGTTATTTTACCCACACTCTCGCGAAATCACGTTCAGTCAGACAAGCATGCATTTTCGGCGAATATCGACTGGGCAGTGCGCCTTATTGGATTTATGGGGATCCCTGCAGCAGCCGCTTTATTTGTGCTAGCTATGCCCTTGATGCTGGTTATTTTTCAACGCGGCGAATTTACTATTGAAGATAGTCACATGGCTTCACTTAGCCTAATGGCTTATTCGACGGGTTTGTTTTCGTTTATGCTGGTAAAAGTATTTGCGCCTGCGTTTTTCAGTCGCCAAGATACGAAAACACCCGTGAAATACGGAATTATTACCATGGCCGCAAATATGCTGTTCAATTTAATCTTGGCAGTGCCGTTTAGCTATGTAGGTTTGGCAATGGCGACCGCGCTGTCTGGTACATTGAATGCAGTATTGCTGTACCGTAAATTATCCCAGCAGGGGGTGTATACAATTTCAAAACAGACCTGGCTATTTTTCTTAAAAGTCGTGTTAGCCAGCGTTGTCATGATTGCTTCGATTCAATGGTTTATGATGAACTTTAATTGGATTGAGCAGGGCTTTACGCAGCGAGCAAGGTTTATTGCAAAAGTAATCGGCTTAGGTTTAATGGTATACGTGGCGGCGGGATTGCTATTTGGTGTTCGACTGCAAGATTTTATAAGTGCCGTTAAACCCGCTAAGACGCCTTTGAATTAGTCGGATAAATAACTCGTCAGGCATTGGTAAACGCGGCGTAGTCGTTTATAATCGAGCGCTTTGCGATATGAGTAACGACTTACTCTGGCTGTTAAATCGGGCAATAAAGTAGATAATACATTGGAATTGATTAGAGGCATTCATAATATCAAATCAAGGCACTTTGGTTGCGTGTTAACCATTGGCAAGTTTGATGGAGTGCATAAAGGTCATCAGGGGGTATTAACCCAGCTAGTTGCAAAGGCAAGTGCGCTTGGAGTGCCCTCAGCAGTGATGGTGTTTGAGCCTCAACCTGAGGAGATATTTGCTGCCGACCGGGCACCTGCGCGCTTATCTAGACTGCGTGATAAATATGAAGCTTTACAGGCACTGGGAATTGACCGCTTGCTATGCGTCAGTTTTTCTAGAGAGTTTGCGTCACAATCACCTCAGGCTTTTGTAGAGGAGCTATTGGTAAAGAAACTGGGCGTAAAATATTTAGTAGTGGGCGACGACTTCAGGTTTGGGTTTCAGCGTACCGGTGATTTTACCTATCTGACCAAAGCGGCTAGAGAATATAAGTTTGATGTTGTCAGCACACAAAGCTTTAGGATGGATAACAACCGCATCAGCTCTACTGCCATAAGAGATGCCCTAAGTTGCGGGGACTTTGTAAAGGCCAGTTCGATGATCGGAAAGCCGTATACGATTTCGGGTAAGGTTGTGCATGGAGAGAAGAACGGCAGAACCATTGGTTTTCCAACCGCAAATATATTGCTAAAAAGACATAAAGCGCCATTACACGGTGTGTTTGCGGTAACGGTAAAACTAGGAAGCAAAGTCTACGGTGGTGTCGCTAATCTCGGCAGTCGCCCAACGCTTAATGGTCAAAGGCTGCAATTAGAAACTCATTTGTTTAATTTTACTGGGGATCTTTATGGCACCAGAATACAAATTGAATTCATCGCTAAGATAAGGGATGAAGCAAAGTTTGAAAGCTTTGCAGAGCTAACACAACAAATTGAACTAGATGCCAAACAAGCGCAACAACGTTTGGCTGAATTTACATTAAACGGAACCCCATAATGAGTGATTACAAATCAACGCTTAACTTACCAGAAACAGCGTTTTCGATGCGCGGCAACCTTGCACAGCGTGAGCCACAAATGCTCAAGCAATGGACAAGCCGAGATTTGTACCATTTAATTAGAGCGGCAAGAAAGGGCGCCGAACCATTTATTCTTCATGACGGCCCTCCGTATGCCAACGGCGACATTCATATTGGACATGCGGTAAATAAAATCCTTAAAGATATTATCGTTAAATCAAAAACACTCTCAGGCTTTGATGCGCCGTATGTGCCTGGTTGGGACTGTCATGGTTTACCGATTGAGTTAATGGTAGAAAAAAAGGTTGGTAAACCTGGCAAAAAGGTCAGCGTTGCTGAGTTTAGAGAAAAGTGCCGAGCATATGCAGAGCGTCAAATTGAAGGGCAACGCAAAGATTTCATTCGTTTAGGAGTGCTTGGTGAATGGCAACAGCCATATAAAACAATGGACTTCTCGTCGGAAGCCGACATCATTCGGGCACTGGCTAAAATAGTGGTATCAGGCCATTTAGAAAAAGGCTTCAAACCTGTTCACTGGTGCACGGATTGTGGGTCAGCATTGGCGGAGGCCGAGGTTGAATATCAAGATAAAGTGTCTTCTGCAATTGATGTAGCATTTCGCATTGTAGATACCGAAAAGGCGTCTAATGCTTTTGGTGTTGATGCTACAAGTGCGTCAGTCGTCATTTGGACAACCACGCCATGGACGATACCGGCTAATAGAGCTATAAGTATGCATCCAGAGCTTGATTATGCTTTGGTTGATGTTGTAAAAGATGGCCAGTCGCAGCAGTTTGTCCTAGCAAGCGACTTAGTCGAAAGCTGCATGAAACGTTATGCAGTCACCGAATATTCAGTTGTTGCTGAATGCAAAGGGCAAGCTCTCGAACGAATTATGGTCAAACATCCCCTGTTAGATTTAGATGTGCCTTTAATTTTAGGTGAGCATGTCACGACCGAATCGGGTACTGGTTGTGTCCATACCGCACCCGCCCATGGCGTAGACGATTTTAATGTGGGAAAACTATACGATATTGAAGTGTACAATCCGGTAGGTGCCAATGGCGTTTATTTAGAAAATACTCCGCACTTTGCGGGACAGCATGTTTTTAAAGCCAACGAATCAATTATTGAGGCACTAGAGGCTTCAGGTTCACTGGTACTGAACGTCAAATATGAACACAGCTATCCACATTGCTGGAGGCATAAAACCCCTATTATTTTTAGAGCCACACCGCAGTGGTTTATCAGTATGGATAAACAAGGTCTAAGAGCCGAGTCGATTAAAGAAATAGAAAAAACGAAGTGGATCCCTGATTGGGGTCAAAATCGCATAACCAGCATGGTCGAGGGGAGACCTGATTGGTGTATTTCGCGGCAACGGACTTGGGGCGTGCCTATCGCATTGTTTATCCATAAACAAAGCGGTGAAGTGCATCCGCAAAGCGAGGCAATCATGGAAAAGGTTGCGCTTGCAGTTGAGAAATCAGGAATACAAGCGTGGTGGGATATGCCTACCGAAGCCCTAATTGGCGACGATGCGGCGGATTATGACAAGGTCACCGATACATTAGATGTGTGGTTTGATTCAGGGGTTACTCACTACTTTGTGGTAGACCGACGTGACGATATTCCGGCGATGGCCGATTTATATTTAGAAGGTTCGGACCAACATCGCGGCTGGTTTATGTCATCTCTAATGTCTTCAGTTGCGATGAATGGTCACGCGCCTTATAAGCAAGTGCTGACACATGGTTTTACGGTTGATGCTCACGGTAAAAAAATGTCTAAATCACTGGGCAACGTGGTCGCGCCGCAAGAGGTGACGAATAAACTGGGTGCCGATATATTGAGGCTGTGGACTGCTTCGACCGATTACCGCGGTGAAATGACGGTTAGCGATGAAATTTTAAAACGTTCCGCCGATGCCTATCGTCGTATTCGCAATACCTGTCGATTTTTATTGGCTAATTTAAATGGTTTCAATCCAGCCACTGACCTAGTTGATCCAAAAGACATGGTTGCGCTTGACGCGTGGATGGTGTCACGCACTCAAACAACACAGAAGCAAATAATTGAAGCCTATGAGCAATACGATATGCTGATTGTGTGTCAGTCCATGATGCAGTTTTGTTCGATTGATTTAGGCAGCTTTTACTTAGATATCATTAAAGACCGTCAATATACCGCAAAATCAGACAGCATAGCCCGTCGCTCATGTCAGACAGCGCTCTATCATATCGCCGAAGCCTTGGTAAGATGGATGGCGCCGGTCATGAGTTTCACTGCTCAAGAGGTTTGGGAAGTGATGCCGGGTGAACGCAGTGAATTTGTCTTTACTGATTACTGGTATAGCAATTTACCAGCGGTTGAGAATGCTTTAGACGATGATTTTTGGCAGTCTGTCCTTAAAATCAAAGATCAGGTGAATAATGCACTCGAACAGGCACGAAAAGAAAAAGTAATTGGTAGCTCACTTGAGGCAAATGTTGTTTTATACCTCAGTCCAGCAGCACAGGCTCAGCTAGCTCAACTAGCCGATGAATTGCGCTTCGTATTGATTACCTCGGAGGCTTCAATTGAAGATATAGCAAAGCGCCCTGCTGACGCTAGGTTGAGTGAAGATGGCTCTTTGGCCGTATTAGTTAGTAGCGCCGCGGGCACTAAATGCGTGAGATGTTGGCACATAAAGTCAGACGTGGGTCAAAGCTCAAGTCACCCTGAGCTATGCAATAGATGTATTGAAAATGTAGATGGTTTGGGAGAGATTCGCCACTATGCCTAAGTTGATTAGTGACACCGGACTACGTTTTACGTGGATTAGCATCATCGCTATTGTTTTGGATCAGTCGACCAAGCAAGCGGTAATGAATTCAATGGACCTCTATCAATCCATACAAATATTGCCTTTTTTTAATATGACGTATGTGCACAATTATGGCGCTGCATTTAGTATTCTCTATGATGCCGGCGGCTGGCAGCGTTATTTTTTAAGTGCGCTAGCAATTATTGTGAGCGGCGTCATTGTGTGGTGGCTACGCCAGTCGACAAAAGAGCAGGTACTTCTGCCTGTAGCCTTTAGTTTTATTCTAGGCGGTGCCCTCGGCAATGTGCTCGATCGCATTTTGCATGGATATGTCATAGATTTTTTAGATTTTTATTACGGGAGCTATCATTGGCCCGCGTTTAATGTGGCTGATTCAGCGATTTTTATAGGCGCCGGTCTGCTCATCATAGATATGTTTATTAACAAAGAGACAAAAGAAAATGACTGATTCAGCCAATCAAATTGGAGAGAACAGCGAAGTTATTCTGCACTTTGATTTAAAGCTAAGCGATGGCTCTGCCGTCGATAGCACGCGAGTGAACAATAAGCCCGCGAAAATGGTAGTTGGAGATGGTAGCCTCACACCAAATTTTGAAAAATGTTTGCTTGGCTTAAAAGTTGGTGATAAAAAAGCATTCAGTATTAACGCAGACGATGCCTTTGGTATGCCAAACCCTGATAACATCTATCATGTAGATAGAACAAAGTTTACGGCAGATACTGAGTTGAAAGAAGGCATGATTATGGGGTTTTCACAGCCTGATGGTAGTGAGCTACCGGGCGTTATACGCAGTATTGCAGGACATTCGGTTACCGTAGACTTTAATCATCCCTTGGCAGGTCAAGATATTATTTTTGATGTCGAAATTTTGAAAGTTAAATAGGAATATTCAGTGCAAATACACTTAGCTAACCCTCGCGGCTTCTGTGCTGGCGTTGACAGAGCCATCACTATCGTTGAAAGAGCGCTTGAGATATTTGGCCCTCCCATATATGTGCGCCACGAAGTGGTTCACAATCGTTTTGTAGTGGATGGATTAAAAGCGCGAGGTGCTCATTTTGTCGACGAGCTTAGTGAAGTGCCTGATGATGCAATTGTGATTTTTTCAGCACATGGTGTCTCGCAAAAAGTGCGAAGTCAGGCTGACGAGAGAGGCCTAAAAGTTTTTGATGCGACTTGTCCGTTGGTAACCAAGGTGCATATGGAAGTTATGCGTGCGAGTAAGCGCGGCACTGAATGTGTATTAATCGGACATCAAGGCCATCCTGAAGTTGAAGGAACTATGGGGCAATATAGCAATCCTAATGGCGGTATTTATTTGGTTGAATCAATTGCTGATGTCGCTCTGCTCGAGGTAAATAATCCGGATGAACTCTACTATTGCAGTCAAACTACCTTGTCGGTCGATGATACTGCTGAGGTGATTGAAGCACTGCGTCAAAAATTTCCAAATATTGATGGACCCAGAAAAGACGATATTTGCTACGCTACGCAGAATCGCCAAGATGCAGTAAGAGACTTAGCAGGTGATTGTGATGTCTTATTGGTAGTTGGGGCTCAAAACAGTTCAAACTCTAACCGTTTACGTGAGCTTGCCGAAAAAATGGGCGCGGTCGCGTACTTGATAGCAGATAAAAACTGCATTCAACGTGAATGGATTAAAGGCGTAAAAAATATTGGCGTGACCGCTGGCGCATCGGCTCCTGAAGTACTGGTGCAGGGCGTCGTTGATAAACTCAGTGAATGGGGTGCCATTGCAACGGTAGAAAGGCCAGGGCGCCTTGAAAATATTGAGTTTGCTGTACCAAAGGAACTGCGTATCAAAGAAGTGCAGTAACATCCTAAGGTATTAATCGATAGGCGCAATTCTGTTCTCTTTGACAGTTTCGTCGCGAATTTAATACCTTAGACTTAAACACAATAACCATATCTTGAAAATTGTCGATAAAGTGCTTATCTGGCAATTTTTTAAGTGTAGACGATGTTCAAGGTAAATACCAAAACACGCTTTAATGAAAAAGGACGAGCTTTGAAGCAACAACGCGGTATCGGCATGGTAGAAGTGCTGATCACACTTTTTATTCTGTCTATTGGGCTGCTGGGCGTTGCCTCGATGCAGTTTGTAGGCTCGTTTTCAAATAAAGATGCGCTTTCTAGAACCCAGGCTGTAATGGTTGCGCAGCAGATGAGTGAAAGACTCAGAGCAAGCGTAGTCCCTTCCCAATTTAGTGACGGCTTTGTGGTCAGCAATGAGTACTTTGACGCTGCTAATTATAATTTCAGCGCTTCAACGTGCTCTGGTAATCCATATCAATGTAATTGTCTTACACTCCCAGCTACTGTCCCAGATTGCCAATCAAATGACTGCAGTGCCAATCAAGTCGCCCAATTTGATGCGCACCAAATGTCTTGTGCTGCTGTGGAGTCTAATCCGAATGCTCGCATACTAGTTGACTGCGATGATAACAATCTTGCTGATGCAGATGCCTGTACCGCTGGTTCTATCCACACTATCACTGTGAGCTGGCCGTCAGCCGGCTGGCAAGATGGAAATAGGGTAGCGAACACAAATTGTAATGCTTCAGGGCAATCATCTGAAGACTGCGTGATCATAAGGGTGGCTTTATGAATTTGGTATTTCAAAAACCAACAATGCTAGTCAAGCAGCGCGGATTTACGCTTGTTGAGATAATGATTTCACTTGCTTTGGGCTTGATTATTTCCGGTGCAGTGATACAGATTTTAGTCAGCAACAGTGTGACTGACTCGCTTAACCGTGCGGTTTCTACTACTCAAGAAAGTGGCCGGTTTATTGTGACAAGAATGCGCCAAGAGTTAATGATGGTCGGTTTATACGACGCTCTGAATCCGAATTTGAGTCAATTTGTGGATACGGTTGAAGAGGAGTCATTTGTGCGCAGCCATCCGGTGCCTGTGCCCGGTGATTTTGTTACCAGAGTAGCACTTGGAGCTTTGCAAGGCAGCAGCGGCGCAAGTGATCATTTAGTTGTGAGTATGCAGGGAACTAGGGACTGCAGAGGCTATAAGCTTGGCTATGCCGCCGATGAAGAGTTTTATGTCGTCAATGAATATTTTGTTGAGGATAACAAACTAAAATGTAGGGGCTTCGACGGACGAGTTCTGAGAGGTCAAAAGCCCGCAACTGGGCACAATGGCCATGCGGCGTTCACTTTGCTCGACAACGTCCTAAGTTTTCAAGCGCTGTATGGGATTACCGATCCGGCGGATGTTAACGGTCATTCCAGACCGGTGCGATATGTGGATGCATCTCAACTAACGGCGGCCTACGCAGCAAATGCGCAGGTTGTGACGCTACGACTCGCTATCGTTATCAAAGGCGATGGCGAAGTATTTTTAGATCAGCCCGCAACATTTAAATTACTCAACGAAAATCCAATTACAGCGCCCGACAACGGCATGTACAAGGCGTTTGAAACCACTATTACACTGCGCAATATGAGAAATTTTGCGAGAGGGAGTGCTTAATGAAAAATCAAAAAGGTTTAGTGTTGGTATTTGCACTGCTAGTACTGCTTTCCATCACAATTTTGGGGGTATCGTCGGTATCTAGCAGTTTATTACAAACTAAAATGGCATCTTCTCTTGAGCGAAAATCTGTTGCCTTTGATGCTGCAGAAGCGGCAATTGCTGGCGTTGTGTTTGAATCAGAGGACGAAACAGTTTTGTCAGATCCAGCGATTACCGACCCGCTTTCTGAAGCGCGGCAAGGTCTAGTGTTAAATATGGCAGTAGATGAAATGAGCTGTTTTGACAATAATCGCATCCGCCGCGACGTGACGGCCAATGGCATGACGATGACCACGCAGCATACGATTGCTGCGCAATTTAGCGATCAAGGTAACGTTAACAGTTGGTCACAAACAGCATTTGTGCGGGAGCAAGCTTGCAGAGGCTCCAGCAATGTTATTAGCGGTTCTAATATTAAATGTCATGTGTTTGTTGTGCGTGGCTGTGGTCAATCTCAAGGTAGTAGCTATGCAGTAGCCAATACGTTAACAGCGGCAGTATTTGCGCCGGCTACTAACTAGTGAGGAGTAGTATTATGTCATGTAAAAAATTTGGTGTAGCCACAAGTGCATTTTTGCTCAGCTTTATGGTGAGTTTTAGTGCGTTTGGCGATGATTTAGAAATTTATTTAGGCACAAACAATTCTCAGTTTACTTATAAACCAAACGTTCTGTTTATCATGGATACGTCGGGCAGTATGAGTGCGAAAGATGGTACGCAGTTTTCTCGTATGCAGCGGGTTCAGCAAGCTCTTAACCAGGCTTTATCTGATGCGACAAATATCAATGCTGGACTCATGCGATTTTCTGACAATGGCGGTCCGATTCTTTATCCGGTAACGGATATCGATAAGCCTTTACCGCCAGAAATTATTCTAAATACACAAAGCTCAAGGGATGATGCATACGAAATTGACAATAATGTGAATCTCAGTACTAATGAACTAATACTTACTCAAGGCACCAAGACGGTTTCCACAGGCCTGCGGTTTGCTGACGTAAATATCCCTCAGGGTGCCATCATTACAAAAGCAGTGCTGCGTTTAACAAGCTCTATGATGAATACATCAAATAGTGTGCTTACCATCCGCGGGGAGTCGACTGGAGATGGTTCGGAGTTTGGTAATAGCTGGAAAAATATTTCACAAAGAACCCCAACTGCTGAGGAACTTGTGTGGGATCAGAACAATGCATTTCCATTGGACGATGACACGATATTAAGCCCCGATTTTTCAAACGTGTTACAAGAAATTGTTGATCACGGTGATTGGTGCGGTGGCAATGCAGTAAATCTATTGATAGAAGGTAAGAGTAATAGTGGGTCTAGTTCAAGACGCGCATACAGTAACGATATGGGTGATAGCCGCGCTCCACAGCTTATCATTACTTACGATGAATCAAACGCAACTGGATGTATCGCCGGCTCACAGACGTTTCAGGTGCTTGCGCAAACCGATAATGCAGAAGAAGATAATAATGGTCGATACAATACTCTGAACCAACTGAACTTTCAAAACAACAGTAACAATTATATCGGACTACGTTTTCAAAGTTTAAACATCCCTAAAGGCGCGACGATAAAAAATGCTTGGTTAGAGTTTACTGCTGCAACAAGTCGTGGCAACAATAACTCAAAGATGACTATTCACGGTGTGGCGGAGCCAAATCCTCCCCAATTTGATAGCCAAGCAACAGATGCACTTAAAAACAAACCTAAAACTGCTGCGAGTGTGTCTTGGAATAATATTGGGTATTGGAGCAGAGAGAGCCGCTATAACAGTCCTGACATAAAAGGGATTATCGAAGAAATCGTTAACCTACCAGGATGGCAACCTAGAAATAGCATCATGTTTAGCATCAGTAACTTTCAAAATAGTAATTCAATTGCTGCTTATTCTCATCAAGGAAAGCCTTCGGCGGCACCGAGATTATTTGTTGAATTTGAAGGAAATGCATCGCCGGGCAATAGTTCTACTGTGCGCGACTACTTGATTAGTCGCGTAAACGAGTTAAGCACAAGTGGATTTACACCAATTGTGGATACCTTATATGAAGCGGCCCGCTACTACGGAGGTATGTCCGTTGATTATGGTCTGAAACGTGGTGAGTCGAATGTCAGCAGCAGTGTGCGACGCTCTACCCGAGTCAGCCATCGTGAATCTTATGTTGGAATAGATGCCAACAGACCCGCTGGTTGCACAGATTTAGATTTAAGCAGTGGTAACTGCATAAACGAATTTATCCCCGCGGGTGCGACTTATATATCGCCTGTGCAGAATTTACAGTGTCAGGTTAACAACCATATTGTTTTACTCTCTGATGGTCAGGCGAACAACAATCACAGCGTAGGTAAAATTCAAGCTCTACTGGGCAAAAATTGCCAAAATGACAGCAGTGGAGACAAGTGTGGTATTGATTTAGTGACGAATCTAAAAGATCCCACCACATCTGTAATTGGTCCACGAGTGAAAACTCACACGATCGGTTTTGCTGCCAATAGTACTGCGAATAACTTCTTGAACCAATTAGCGACAAATGGCGGTGGCGATTTTTATACCGCGGACAACAGTGCGGATTTATTGGCTGCTTTCAAAACTATTTTAAGTTCAGTACAAGATGTAAATACTACGTTTGTATCACCAGGTGTCGCGGTAAACCAACTAAACCGTTTAACCCATAGAGACGAACTGTATTTTGCATTGTTCAGACCTGAAGAAGGAACGCTTTGGCCAGGTAACCTGAAAAAATATAAAATTTCTGGTGACACCGTATTAGACAGTCGTGGTTTTCCGGCGGTAGATAGCTCAACAGGCTTTTTTGACACCAACGCAAAAAGCTATTGGTCATTGAATATTGATGGTAATGACGTTCGTAAAGGCGGTGCGATTAGTAAACTAGATTTAGTCCGAAATATCTATACATTTGGCGCTAATCCGGGCTCTATTATGGTGGCTGGTAATAAGTTTGAAGAGGGTAATAGTGCCATTACTGAAAGTGATTTAGCCTTAACACAAGTAGTTGATCCGGCGCAAACCAGAGAAAACGTTTTAAAATGGGCGCGCGGTGTTGACTTGTTTGATGCTGATGGTGATGGCTCAACAACCGACATTAATTATATGATGGGTGATCCCATTCACTCTCAACCGGTGATCGTCAACTATACTGCCACCGATAGTGAGGTGTTTGTAGCCACTAATCAGGGCTTCTTACACTCATTTGATGCCACTACTGGTGAAGAAAACTTTGCGATTATCCCAAGGGATTTACTTGCGAATTTACATGAATTTTATCAAAATAATTCGTCGTTTAATCATGTTTATGGACTTGATGGAGACATGGTTTATCGCGAGGCAAATGGCAAAAGGTATCTTTATATTGGCATGCGCAGGGGCGGTAACAACTATTATGTGCTAGACATCACCACTCGAAATAACCCGAAGTTAGTGTTTCAAATTGATGGCGGCAACGGTGACTTTAGCAATCTAGGTCAAACGTGGTCTCGACCCATTATCACTAAAATTAACGTCGGTGGTACTGAAAAAGATGTCATGATTATCGGTGGCGGCTATGATGAAAATCAAGATGGCAAGAAGAGTCGGTCACCAGATATTGTCGGTAACAGTGTTTATATTATCGATGCTAACAATGGTAATTTATTGTGGGAAGCTAGTCGTACCAACGCTGATCTAAACTTGCCTGAGATGGAATATTCTATTCCTGCGCGTATTTCTGTTATCGATAGGAACAACGATGGCCTAGCCGACCATATGTACGTCGCTGACATGGGTGGCCAACTGTTCAGACTGGATATTTATAACGGTAATCCAACCAGCACTTTGGTCAAAGGTAAGTTAATGGCAAAACTGGGCGGAGCTGCAGAGTCTGAAAATCGCCGTTTCTACTACGGTCCAGACGTATCAGAAGTCGTGATGGGCGATGAACATTACTATGCAGTTGCGATTGGCTCAGGCTTCAGAGCAGGGCCGCTCAATACCACGATTAACGATAATTTTTATATGATTAAGGATAAGGGTGTATTTGAGCGTAATGCGAATAACGAATATAAGCATCCTGCAACTCCTTTTGAATTAAATAATCTATACGATGCCACAGACCATTTACTGACATCTGCCGACCAAACACAGCGTGACCTTGCCACGCAGACATTTGCAAATAAAGATGGTTGGTATATTCGCTTAACAACGGGCGGAGAGAAGGTTCTTGCAGCACCGTTAATTTTGGATTACCAAGTTTTCTTTACTACTTATGTGCCTGCAAGTTCCAGTTTAAGCCTGTGTGCGCCGCCTACTGGAAATAGTAGAGCGTATTTGGTGAACTTATTTAACGGTAATTCGGTCACGGATTTAAATCAAAATAATACCCGCGAAAATGATGATCGCTTCGCTGAGCTGTCTCAAACCGGTATTGCTCCGGACACTAAGATCCTAATTGAGGATATTAGCAAGCCGGTGGTCTGTTTGGGGGCTGAGTGTGTTTCTGCGGTCATTGAAGTTGATCAAAATGGCAACAATGTAGCTTGTGGCTCGCAATTTGAATGTTTGGCACAAAATATCTATGGTCGTTTTGAGCGCGTACAAAAAGACACTTGGAGAACGGAAGTAGAACGTAACTAGAACATAACAAAACATTACCACAGGGGGCGTGTATGTGCCCCTTTGTGGTGATTTTGGCATTAAGGAATGATTGTATGCAAACTCACCAATATAAAGGCTTTACACTAATCGAACTGATGATTGTTGTAGCGATTGTGGGCATTATCGCTTCGATTGCTTACCCAAGTTATCAAGGCATGTTAGCGTCCAGCGCCCGAAGCGCTGCTCAGGCAGATTTAATGGCCTTTGCTGGCGCGATGGAAAGACATAGCGCTTCGAATTTCGGTTATGCAGGTGCAGCTTCGGGAGGCGGTGATACAGGTACACCAGCCATATTTTCAGGTCATTCACCGGCGTCTGAAACTGTGGCCAAGAAAAAGTATGATTTGAGTATCGAAGCGGTTGGTGCAAATGGTCTTACCTTTGAAATAAAAGCCACGCCCGTCTCTGGCTCAGTGGTAGAAGATGACGGTGAACTTGTATTATTCAGCGATGGCCGAAAAGCCTGGGATAAAAATGACAATGGGACAATCGCGGCAAGTGAGTTTTGCTGGAGTTGTTAGCAGTTGACCTATTTAACAAAGCCGCTTTTAACTAGCGGCTTTTTTGTAAGCGTAAATATTTGCATTAATTACGGTGGTGCAAAGTGTCGGTTAAGAGTACTGACTATATACCCTCAAAATAATGCCTTGTGGCTCCTGTAATAAATTTTGTTTTGGACCATTTAAACGGAATAAGGGCTTAGCAGATAGCGCTGCTCAGGCTTGTTAAAATCATTGGCTAACTATGCTTGGTGCATCTGCAAATACAGTAAACAAAAACCCTTGAATGAATAAACGCGTTTTCACCGATTTGCCGAATGTGGCGTGTGGAGTGTAATAGATGGAGTAAAGTAACAGTGCTAGTTGAACTTGAACGTGGGGGCGCTCAAGTCCAGTAATAAGGTATTAGGTGCAGCTTAAGTTATTTCCTGCTACATCTTCGTGAACACCGTCGTTGTTTGAATCAGCGCTTATCCGTGTTCTTCCTTGTAAACTCACAAACAGAGCCCTGCCAAATTTTGCGTCCTTAGAATTTGGACACAGTTTCATGTTGATAGCCGTTTCGGCACCACCGGAGTCCAAAAATCGAATAATGTTTCCGCTAGAGGTCATTTTATTGGTAGATGAGATGGTTTGCGACGTTAACAAAAGTCGTTCTGCACCGTCTCGTGTATTGTTGTCATTGTCATCAATAAATACGATTTTTGGGGCATTCCAGTCGTTTGAACAGGTCGCAAAATCTGTTGAGGGACATACTACCGCGGTGGTTTGCTCGTCAATCGCAGTATATCTTGCAAACTGCAGCAGGCCACTGAGCTCGTTAATTTCAGCCGTGATTTTATTTTTGGTTAAAATTGACTGTACGTTGGGCGCCACTAAGGTCAGTAATATCGCTGCAATCGCAAGCGTTATCAACATCTCTACTAGTGTCACGCCTCGTTGACGTTTTTTGTTGACTAAATTATTTATCACTTCAAACCCCCATTTGTAGCGAGTACACTATATAACAATCTAATGCGTGTATACGTATAGTTATAGTGCAATGGTTAGTTTAACTCATACTTAGTATTAGTTATCTGCTAGATCTAATTTTTCAAAAGGAGTGAATAGCTTGAAAGACCGTATTATAGATGAAATGCGCGTATTGCCGCAGATTGATCCCGCTCATGAGGTTGAACGTCGAGTTGCATTCATCAAGCAACAATTGCTGTCATCAAAACAAAAAACCTTGGTTTTGGGGATCAGTGGAGGGATTGATTCATGCACTCTAGGTCGCCTAGCACAGCTTGCTGTAGATGAGTTAAATCAGAGCGGGGGGCAATATCAGTTTATTGCTGTCAGATTACCGTATGGCGAGCAGGCAGATGAAAAGGACGCTCAATTGTCGATTGAGTTTATTCAACCTTCAATGCAAGTTACCGCGAATGTTAAACTCGCGGCAGATGCTATACATGACACTGCAAAGGCTTCTCTGCAAGCAGTAGGCGCTTATCATGTGAACGAAAGCCTTGATGATTTTGTCAAAGGCAACGCTAAAGCCCGCGCTCGCATGGCGGTGCAATATGATCTTGCCGGTCTAACAAAGGGTCTCGTGTTAGGCACTGATCATTCAGCTGAAAACATTACCGGCTTTTATACAAAATACGGTGATGGCGCCTGTGATTTAGCACCTCTATTTGGTTTGAGTAAAAGGCAAGTCAGACAAGTGGCGGCATTTTTGGGGGCTCCCGAAAACATCATCTCAAAAGCGCCCACTGCAGACTTAGAAAGTTTAAATCCGCAATTGTCAGATGAGGCGTCCTTAGGACTAAGTTATGATCAAATAGATGACTTTTTAGAAGGAAAAAGCGAAGATGCTTATGCGGACGACAAGCTAATAGGTATTTATTTGAAAACCCAGCATAAACGGATCCCTATTCCTACCATTTACGACAGTGAGTAAGCTAAATGAAAAAAGTAGAAGCGATTCTTAAACCTTTTAAATTGGATGATGTTAGAGAGAGTCTTTCTGCCATCGGTATATCAGGTCTAACTATCACAGAAGTGAAAGGATTTGGTCGTCAAAAAGGGCACACCGAGCTATACCGTGGTGCTGAGTACAAAGTTGACTTTCTACCTAAGATAAAAATTGAATTGGTGGTAGCCGCGCATTTAGTTGATCGCGTGATAGAAGCCATCACCGAAGCCGCACGAACCGGCAAAATCGGTGATGGTAAAATATTTGTTTCTGACGTACAGCAAGCTATTCGGATTCGAACAGGTGAACAAGACGAACAAGCATTAAGCTAAAATATGCTTAATGCTGATGTCCACAGCCGCCTGCGCCATGCACGTGGCCGTGCTCTATTTCATCGCTGGTAGCTTCTCTGACATCCTCTATTGAGACGTCAAATAGCAAAGTATGTCCTGATAATGGATGATTGCCATCGACAGTGACATGTTCGTCATCTTTGTCGATGATTGTGACGGATTGCTCTCCGCCATCAGTAGTCGCTCTAAAACTCATACCTACTTCGACATCCATGCCCTCGAACATATTCGCTGGTACTTTTTGTACTAGCTGTTCGTGCCGATCGCCATAGGCTTTCTCAGGGGCGACAGTCACTTCAAAGGCATCGCCTTTTTGTTTCCCATACAGTGCCTCTTCTAAACCTGCGATCATAAAGTTTGAACCTTGAATGAACGCCAGAGGTTCTGCATCTAAAGATGAATCGATTGCTTCACCTTCTGTAGTCTTGACTGTGTAATGCAATGTTACAACATGATTGTCTGCTATTAGCATTGAGTTTCCTTTGTTGAATATTTGATGAAAGTAAATCGATACATACGCTTACACTGTTGTTCTGCAGCAATTAGCTGAGTGAGTATGGCAAGGCCTTAACAGTAAATGCATCAAGTGACGACTTTAAGCGTAACACATCGCCCACTTCAGTGTCATTTGCCAGTACGGCAAGAATCAGAGTTTTGTTGTCCATACTAGCGCTTTCTACTACAGTGCCCCCGCGTCGCCAATTTTCGTCAATGGCTTTTTCAAGTGTTGCACCTGCCTCAATGTCGGCAGAAATAGATGAATTGGCCTCAAGGATATAAAGAGCACGTTTATTTTTACCTAAGAACTTAGTACGAGCAACGACCTCCTGACCCATGTAGCAGCCTTTATTGAAGTCGATACCGTTTAATGCCTGTAAATTAAACATTTGGGGAACAAATTCTGCGATACATGGAGACGCCAATAGTCCTATACCTGCAGATATTTCTAACATCTTCCAAGCATTTGGGGTCTTGATTTTATAGCTGCTCGCTATTTTCTGCATCCGTTCATAGCCCATTGCGTTTAGTGTTAATAAAAAGCGTAAATTGTCGTCGTTGAAGGTAATCACTTCGCCAAACTCATTTGCGCAGTGACTCAAATGCGTGTCGCGTAAGTCTGGGAATAATGCATACAAATCGTGTTTTAGTTGTTGTCCAGCGCCGCCTAACACATGCCAGTTGCTATCTAGGGTCTGGATGTCTACTTTTGAAAAAACGCCGTATTTTTTAAATTGTATAAAGCTTTGCTCAGCAGAGTCTGAAGGCATTAACAAGTGGTAGCTTTCTTCAAACTGCGTTAAAAAAAATATCGACCACATTTTTCCTTTAAAATCGCAATGTGCGCCAATCCTGGCGTGAGCAGAATCGAAGGATTTGGTATCAACTGTGATTTGCCCATGCAAATATTCATTTCGTTGTGGCCCAGAAATGCTTAACACCTTCATATCTGGTAACTCGACTAAAAACGATTCCATGCAAGCCTCTATATTGTAATTGTGTCGTTGTGTTTTCTATTGACATCATAACATGAGGATTAAGTATCATTTTTGCAAGCAATATACACCTTAAAAAATGGGCATTCAGGCTGGGAATGTTTAAGTGCTATGGTTCAGTATAGATTGCTTGAAAATTATGGTAATCTCACGCCAAAGATTCGGAGGACATATGTTTGAAGCAAAGCGCGTTGCCAGATTGAAGTGGGCATGCAGAAGAGGCATGTTGGAGTTAGATGTATTACTTTTACCTTTTGTTGAGCAAGCATTTAATGAACTTACTGAACATCAGCAAATTACTTTTGAAAGGCTCTTGACCTGCGATGATCCAGATTTATTTGCATGGTTTATGGGGCATCAGGCGTGTCATGATCCTGAACTTAAAGCGATGGTTGCAATGGTACTCAATAGAGTGAAATTAGGCGTAAATTAGCCAGTAGCATACGACTTTAGTATCGACTTATGGAAATTGTTGTAAAAAACATGAAATATGATGCGCAAACGTGGTGTGGTTTTGTGTGTGTTTTGTTTCTAGGTTCGGTGCTTGCTAGTGACTATGTAATGATGCGTCCTGCAGTGCCTCAGGTTCTGCCATATGCAGTCTGTGGTGCTCTATTTATTGTTACTTTTGCGATTTACTGGAAGAATGAAAAGGCTCTACTATACTTACGCTTGGTGCATGAAAATAATCAGTTAATGATGACGGATGCGAGCGGGCGGCGGGTCATTTATGAAGTTCAAAATTGTTCGAAGGCCAATCAGTTCGGCATTTGGTTGTACCTAACTGCCGTCGATCATAGCGGCGCAAATAACGATGTTCAGCGCTTATTTATTGGCCGCTGGCAGACTAACCGCAGAAGCTTTTGTAGCCTGCATAGACATTTAAATTGGTATGTTGAGAGTATATCAGGGAGCGACAAAATCTAATGTTGGGTATGTTGGCGAAAGCCGCAATTTATCGACCACCTGAGAGCGTGAAATCGGCTCCAACCCTGCCGCAACAAATAGAAAGCCGGCAGCATGAAATATTGCCCGCGCATTGCGAAAACTACCATCGTTTAGTGCAGTGGCCTTTATCAGGAGGCGACCGCATTCACCCAAATTATGTTCAAGTGCTCACCTTGCCCATGCAACTGAATATGATGACAAAATTTCCATTCCCATTTAAAGCACTCGGCTTAGTGCATGTTGCAAACAAAATCAATGTACTCTCTTTACCCAGTAAAGCAGCCACACTCGACTTAAATACTTATTTTGGCGACCATTACTCGCATCCCAAAGGTGTAGTTTTTGAGCTTCATTCGGAGGCCAGTCAAAATGGTGTGGTAGCAGTCAAGGCGACCAGTTACTACATGGCCAGAACAAAAAAAACAGCCTCAGCTTCGTTAATGGCTTTTGAAGACAAGATGCTGATACCAAACGTCAGCGTGCAGCAGGCAAAAAATAGTCTTGTTGACCTTGGCGAGTTGAAATTTGAAGAAAACAGCGGTAGGCAATACGCGAAAGTATCGGGAGATTACAACCCGATTCATTTGTGGCCAGCAACGTCCAAGCTATTTGGATTTGACAAGGCCATCGCTCACGGTATGTACTCTCACGCCTTATGCATTTCAAAAATGCAGGCTGCGCAACATTGTGACTTCAGTCAAAATCGTTCAATTAAAGCGGTATTTAAGCGGCCTATTAGCTTACCAAATTGTGCCAAATTGAGTCTAAATCATGATATTGCCCAATGCAGTATGAATTTTTCTTTGCAGGGAAAAGGCAGTGTAGACACCGCTGAAAAGTCTCGGCCGCATATTATTGGCTATGTGGCCGCAATATAAAAACTGGCCTTAAGACTTTGCTTTTTGAATAATAGTCGGTCCAGAGTTGGCTAAGGTGTCAGGATAGTCTAAATTGTAATGCAGGCCCCGACTTTCTTTGCGCTGCATAGCGCATGTCACAATAAGCTGGGCAATACACACTAGGTTCCTCAGTTCTAGCATATTATTACTGACCTTAAAGTTGCTGTAGTACTCGTCAATCTCTTGCTTGAGCAGATTTATTCTGCGCATGGCTCGTTCTAGCCGTTTGTCGGTTCGTACGATGCCGACATAATCCCACATAAAAAGCCTAAGCTCATGCCAATTATGCGCAATAATCACAGCTTCGTCAGAGTCAATAACCCGACTTTCATCCCATGGTTTTATAAGGCCTATTTCATGCGGTTCATCGAAATGTTCAATAATATGTTTAGCGCAAGAATGTGCGAATACAACGCACTCCAGCAAGGAGTTGCTGGCCATTCGGTTTGCACCGTGCAGGCCTGTGTAAGCAGCTTCGCCAATCGCATAAACGTTTGCAAGATTTGTACGTGCATCTAAATCTGTGAGCACGCCACCACAGCTGTAATGTGCAGCAGGCACAACGGGAATCGCTTGGCGAGTAATGTCGATGCCCAAACTTCTGCACTTACGATAAATATTTGGGAAGTGTTTTACAATGAAGTCACTGGGCTTATGACTAATATCGAGGTACATGCAGTCTTCGCCGAGGCGTTTCATTTCAAAATCAATGGCGCGGGCAACAATATCTCTTGGTGCTAAATCAGCTCGCTCATCAAACTTGTGCATAAATGCAGTGCCATCGGCATGGCATAAAAATGCACCCTCACCGCGAAGCGCCTCGCTGATCAAAAAGTTGCCCGCGTCAGGGTGGTATAGGCAGGTAGGATGAAACTGATTAAATTCCATGTTTGCGATTTTACATCCTGCGCGCCAAGCCATTGCGATGCCGTCGCCACTTGATACATCAGGATTAGAGGTATACTGATAGACTTTGCTGGCTCCACCGGTAGCCAAGGTGATAAAGCGAGCGCGGATAATCTCTACGCGTTCCTTTTTTCTATTCCATGCATAAGCGCCAATACACCGAGTGTCTTCTTTATCTTTTTTTATTAAATCGATAGCGTTGTAGCGTTCAAAGAGGTGGATATTGGGATGGTGTTTAACGTTTTCGCTAAGCGTAGATTGCACCGCTTCTCCGGTAGCGTCGGCGGCATGCAGTATGCGTCGATGGCTATGTCCGCCCTCTCTTGTTAAATGAAAGCGCATATTCCCCTGTTCGTCTAATTCTTGATCGAATGGTACGCCTCTGCCAATTAACCACTGCATGCTAGCTTTGGCGTTTTTTGCAGTAAAATGCACGACGTTTTCATCGCAAATGCCCGCGCCAGCATTTAGTGTGTCGGCGATATGACTTTCAATACTGTCATCATCATCAAAAACAGCGGCAATCCCCCCTTGTGCATAGCGAGTACTGCCCTCATTAACATCACTCTTGCTGAGCACAATTACATTACAATGCTCAGCCATTTTAAGGGCTAAACTTAATCCAGCAGCGCCGCTCCCTATAACTAGAAGGTCGCAGCGATGTTCGATAGTGTTAGGCATATGAAATAAGGTCCATGGGTGCACGGTCTATGTAAGAACGTCCATACTAATGTTTCGGCGCAAAAATACAATTATTCGATTATTTATATATAATCTCACAATAAATTACGAACTTAATCAAATTGTATCGGTCAATAGTAGCAACTTGCCGAAGCCATAATATTAAGCAGAAAGGGAGTAGTGGCTTTAATGAGCGAGCAAAAAACAGACAACGAGTTGGTTAAAGAAGTGCAAAAAGGTAATAAGAATGCCTTCAACCTGCTGGTTATAAGACATCAAAATAAGGTTATGAACATCGTTTCGCGCTACGTTAGGAATTCAGGTGATGTAGCAGACGTGACCCAAGAAGCGTTTATTAAAGCGTACAGAGCCTTGCCAAACTTTCGGGGCGACAGTGCGTTTTACACGTGGTTGTATCGAATTGCGGTCAACAGTGCGAAAAATTATTTAACCTCGCAAAGCCGCAAGCCACCAGCAAGCGATGTCGATGCTCAAGAAGCAGATCATTACGACGGCAGTGATGCATTAAAAGAAAATGCATCGCCCGAACGAACTTTGCTATCGGAAGAACTACAGCAAAAACTGTTCGCGACAATTGAAGGCTTACCTGACGACTTGCGAGCAGCAATAACCTTAAGAGAAATTGAAGGTTTAAGTTACGAAGAAATTGCAGCTGTGATGGAATGCCCCGTGGGCACCGTTCGTTCGCGTATTTTTAGAGCTAGAGAAGCAATTGATAAAGTAATTGTTCCCTTAATTCAGAATTGATGAAACCTTTGAGAAGTTTGGCAGTCGTAATGAGTAATTGGAAGCAGCAGAGATTTTTAGGTAAACTCAGCGAGCGTTCGAAAACCAACATGATGCTTTTAAAGCAGGAAAACGGTGTATGACACAAAAAATAGAGAAATTATCGGCAATTGTTGATGGAGAATGGGATGAAACGTCTCATACTAATCAAATAATTGAAGATCCTATCTTACAGCAAAAATGGAAGAGCTATCATTTAACTCGCGACTTACTGCGAAACGATATGTCTTCGGACGTAACTTTCGACGTTAGCAGCAAAATAGCAGATGCCTTAGAAAACGAATTATCAATAGTAGCACCGAAGCGCTCATGGCAAGAGTTACCGATCGTTTCAGCGGTTATTCCTATGCTCAAGCAGAGCGGCCAATTAGCAATGGTGGCGTCTGTTACTGCAATGGTGATATTTGGCTATCAAACCTATAACCAACCGGAAGTAACTCAGCCGTTTACGACCGCGCCACCTGTCATTGGTCCACAGGGTGGGCTAGCGCCCGTAAGTCTTCAGCAAACACGCAGTATCGAGCAGGATAGAATGCAGCAGTTACTTGAGCAGCGTCGGCAAATCAATGCTTTGATAGAAGATCATCAGCGCCAATTGAAGTTCAAGCAAGTACCTGTTCAAAATTCAGATAAAGACGAACAAGCAAAACCATAGCCAATATGGGGATAAATAAGATAACAAGCCGGTTAACGCAATCTCTTATTGCTTTTGCCGGTTTTTTTATGCTCCTCACCCCAGTGCATTCTTTAGCGCAAGACGAGTCAGTGCAGACGGCGGCTGAAACTTCTCAAGCTCAAGTTCCGGTCATAGATGAATATGTTCTTCAAAACGTAATAACAGACCAGTCCACTGACGATGGTTTTGTATTTGATCCGCTATCTGCCGCCTCATGGATGCAGCGCCTCACAAACCAGGTGCAGGCATCTTCATTTGAAATTGTCTATGTTGTTTCAGCAAATAAGCGTGAAACATTGCCATATATGTGGCGCCGCGGGAAAATGCCTGACGACAGCATCATAGAGCAGCTTAGCTTGCTAAACGGCCCCGGTTTTGAGCAAGTTGTCCATCAAGGTAAAGTGAGCATATTTGAGCCAGGGTACCCGCCTTATAGCGTGCAAGGTAGTAATGTACAAAGTCCTATACCGCAGGCTTTCATTTATGAAGGTATTGATTTTAAAGAAGGGTACGATGTCTTGCTAATGGGGCGCAACCGTGTGGCTGGTCGGATGGCTCAACAGATTAGAGTTATCAGTAAAGATCGCACCCGATTTGGCTACCATCTTTGGTTAGATGAAGACACCGGCATGCTTCTAAAATTGGATATGTATGATTTAGAAGGTGCATTGCTTGAACAAATTCAAGTGACGCAATTGACAATATCCGACAGTGTTAATCAAATCTTTGCCTTGTTTTCTGTGGACCAACTGCCGCAAGTTTCAGCTGCCATCACCGATTCAGACAGTGAGTTGATGTGGCGCACCGGCTATTTACCTAAAGGAATGCAAGTACTCAAGCAAGATATTCATCGCATTGAGCGCACTGGACAAATGACAGAGTATATGTTGCTTTCAGATGGCATTGTTGATGTGTCGGTGTATGTACTTCCTGCTAGCGATGCGCTAAGCGAGGATATGTCAATTGCCTCGGGTAGTCATGCAGTGGTGTCGAAAACAGATGGGCGTATTCAAGTCACCGTGGTGGGTGAAATTCCGGTTGCGACAGCGGACCAAATTGCTAATTCAATCGTGATAAAAGAGCCAGTCAATGATTGAAGAAATAGGCAAGGTTGTGGCGGTTGAACCAGGTTTTGCATGGGTTGAAACACAAGTGAAAACAACCTGTTCAAGCTGCATTGCCAACGATAACTGCGGAACAGGGTTAGTTGCCAAAGCATTCACTCCTAAACCAGAGCATCTGCATATTTCTACACCAAGTCCTTTGCAAGTGGGACAAAGCGTTAAAATAGGCATTCCCGAACAGCATTTACTCTCCG
Organism: Glaciecola sp. SC05; assembly: GCF_041380235.1. NCBI lineage: Bacteria > Pseudomonadati > Pseudomonadota > Gammaproteobacteria > Alteromonadales > Alteromonadaceae > Glaciecola > Glaciecola sp. SC05. The sequence continues at coordinate 45,472 of NZ_JBGIYY010000020.1, read as the reverse complement.
CTTCAATGTGGATGTATCTTGTCCCGGTGATGGTCCTTTTAGCAAGCGCAGCCATGCTGCAAAACTTAACACCTTTGCCTGAGCTAGCTGTCATATTACTGAGTTTTAGTGCTACTTTTTTAGCATACTGGGGCGTCTCACGTCGTTTAAAATCAGCCCATTATAAAGACCGCTATCATCCAATTTTTATGGGCGCGACAAGCGAGCAAGTGATGACCCAAAAACATGAAATACCGGTAAAAAAACTGTAGCGCATTCTGAGCGTCTTACAATCTTGAATGACTAATGACATACCTTGTAACACTTCGTCTACGATGAATTGTCTTTTTTATTGTCAAATTCCGCATAAACATAAGAGTTTTGTCGCAATTTAAGCCCGAAATCGGTAATATCCGCGTACTAAAATAATGCGCCCGATGCCGTTATAATGCGGCGAATTCAAAACAAAGACGAATCTCTCAAGATATCGTTTTTAATTGCCTTGTAATCCTAGGATCAGTAGTCACTTATGCAGCTTAAACATATTCGTAATTTCAGTATCATTGCACACATCGATCATGGCAAGTCGACCTTGTCAGATAGATTGATTCAGCATTGCGGGGGCCTGACTACCCGAGAAATGTCTGAACAGGTGCTCGATTCAATGGATATTGAACGCGAACGGGGTATTACCATCAAGGCGCAAAGCGTTACCCTTTATTATGATGCTAAAGACGGTGAGCGCTACCAACTGAACTTCATCGATACCCCAGGGCATGTCGATTTTACCTATGAAGTATCGCGTTCGCTTGCTGCGTGTGAAGGAGCGCTGCTGGTGGTTGACGCGGGTCAAGGCGTAGAAGCCCAAACGTTAGCAAATTGTTATACGGCTATCGACATGGATATGGAAGTGGTGCCTATTTTAAATAAAATAGATCTACCTCAAGCTGAACCAGACCGAGTCGCCGAAGAAATTGAAGATATCATTGGCATCGACGCAATTGATGCAGTCAGATGTTCGGCAAAAACGGGTATTGGTATTGAGGATGTGCTAGAAGTTATCGTGCGCCGCATACCACCGCCAAAAGGCGACCCTGAAGCACCTCTAGAAGCCTTAATAATAGATTCATGGTTTGATAACTATCAAGGTGTAGTGTCCCTAGTGCGGATTGTGAATGGTGAGCTTCATTCTAAAGACAAAATTCACATCATGTCGCGAGGCGCTGTTCATCAGGCCGATAAGATCGGCGTATTCACGCCAAAACAAACTGAGACAAAGGTGCTTAGAACCGGCGAAGTTGGTTTCATCATTGCCGGCATTAAAGAAATTCACGGCGCCCCCGTTGGTGACACGATTACACTTTCAAAGCGCCCTGCTGCCAAAGCATTACCTGGCTTTAAAAAAATCAAACCGCAAGTATACGCTGGTTTATTTCCAGTGAGTTCGGACGATTATGAAGACTTTAGGGATGCCCTCGCAAAGTTGAGTTTAAACGACGCCTCTTTATTTTATGAACCAGAAAGCTCATCGGCCTTAGGTTTCGGTTTTAGGATTGGCTTTCTAGGCATGCTGCATATGGAAATTATCCAAGAGCGCCTAGAAAGAGAGTACGACCTTGATTTGATTACTACGGCACCAACGGTAGTATATCAAGTGCTGACCACAAAAGGTGAATCCCTGCAGGTCGATAACCCTTCAAAACTACCTGCGGTCAACGACATTGAAGAAATACGTGAGCCGATTGTGACGGCGAACATACTAGTTCCTCAGGCTTACTTAGGAAATGTGATTAAGCTCTGCGTCGAAAAACGCGGTATGCAAACCAGCATGACCTATCATGGTAAGCAAGTTGCAATTACCTATGACATGCCAATGGCAGAAGTGGTCTTAGACTTTTTTGATAGACTAAAATCTACTAGTCGGGGGTTTGCGTCACTCGATTACAACTTTACCCGCTTCCAAGCTGCCGATATGGTAAGACTCGATATCCTCATTAATACCGAAAGAGTTGATGCTTTAGCCTTAATCACCCATAAAGACAATGCGCAGGGTAGGGGTCGCGACTTAGTCGACAAGCTACGAGAGCTGATCCCCAGACAGATGTTTGATATTGCTATACAAGCGGCAATAGGCAATCACATCGTTGCGCGAAGCACCGTTAAGCAACTTCGCAAGAACGTTATTGCAAAATGCTATGGTGGCGATATTAGTCGTAAGAAAAAACTACTACAGAAGCAAAAAGATGGTAAGAAGCGCATGAAGCAAGTGGGCAATGTAGAGTTACCACAGGATGCGTTTTTAGCAATATTAAAGGTTGATAATTAATGGCAAATTACTTTTCTATATTTTTGGTGGCGGTCAGTGCTTTTACAGGTATTGTTTGGCTGATTTACGCACTGTTCATGGCGCCCAAAAAAACTGCAGGCGCGCACGGTGATAGCTCTAGCGGTTCGGCGCTTGATGGCGATACTCAAATGCCGGCATTTGTTGACACCTGTAAGCAGTTCTTCCCAATCTTTTTTGGTGTAATGATTTTTCGCTCATTTATTTATGAGCCCTTCCAAATACCCTCAGGGTCGATGATGCCGACCCTACTAGAGGGCGATTTTATTTTGGTTGAAAAATTTTCATATGGTCTTAAGGACCCAGTGTTTCGTTCACAGTTGATCGAAACAGGTGAAGTGAAGCGAGGTGATGTGGTGGTCTTTAAGTATCCACTAGACACTAATGTTGACTTTATTAAACGGGTAGTCGGTTTGCCTGGCGAAACTATAATTTACAATAACAAACAGATATTTATACAGGCACCCTGTGAGCCAGGAAAGCTCTGCGAAAGACCACAAGCGGTGCAGTTAAATTCCTTAGGTAAATCAGAATTTTTCCAGCGCGGAATTGCGCTCAACCAATTTTCTGAGCTATTAGGCGAAGTCGAGCACGGTATTTTACGAAACCCAGGTACGTCAAGTGCTCCTAATCAATACGTGGTTCCAGAAGGGCATTACTTCGTGTTGGGCGATAATCGTGGTAACAGTCAAGACAGCCGATATTGGGGCTTTGTGCCCGAAGCGAATTTAGTCGGCAAAGCTACTTTTATTTGGATCAGCTTTGACTTTGATCGTGACGAGGCGGCCTTTTTACCAACGTGGATACCTACAAACATACGTTTTGAAAGAGTCGGATCTATCCACTAGTGAATAATCCGCTCAATTCGCCCAACTACGGGCCTCTTTATCAAGCGCTAGATTATCAGTTCGATGATAAGGTGTTGTTTGAGCAAGCACTCACCCATCGCAGTGCTTACAAAGATCATAACGAGCGCTTAGAATTTTTAGGCGATGCGGTTTTGGGTTTGTGCATTGCTGAAATGTTGTATGAGAAGTTTCCATTGCAGCCGGAAGGCAAGCTTACCAGAATGCGTTCAAATTTAGTGAAAGGTGATACCTTAGCGTCAATTGCTAGAGAGTTAGATCTTGGAAGTCTAATTCGCCTAGGCTCTGGTGAAATGAAAAGTGGCGGACATCGGCGTGACTCTATTTTGGCAGACGCGGTCGAGGCTTTGCTAGGAGCAATTTACTTAGAGGCAGGGCTGGAAGCTACTAAGCAGTCTATTGCGAAATTATTCAATTCGCGTATCGAAAAGCTAGATCCAAACTTACAAATTAAAGACAACAAAACACAGCTTCAAGAGTACCTTCAGTCTCGTCAACTGCCGCTGCCAGAATATGAAGTCATCAACATTAGCGGTAAAGATCATGCACAAACATTTGAAGTGTGCTGTAAGGTCGAATCGATGAGTTTGAGTCAATCGGCTACGGGCAAAAGCCGCCGAATCGCCGAACAAAAAGCCGCAAAAAGCATATTAGAGACTATTCATAAATGAAACAAAAATACAGTGGCATGGTTGCTATTGTTGGTAGACCTAACGTAGGTAAATCAACAATTTTAAATCGCATTCTGGGTCAAAAAGTCAGTATCACGTCTCGCAAGCCACAAACGACTCGCCACCGCATTATGGGGATTGATACTTTAGAGGATCGTCAGGCAGTGTATGTTGATACACCGGGCCTGCATTCAGAAGAAAAACGCGCAATTAATCGATTAATGAATCGTGCTGCGACCAGCTCACTTAACGACGTGTACTTGGTCCTGTTTGTGATTGAAGGAACACGCTGGACTGAAGACGATGAGCTGGTGTTAACTAAAATTAAGCAGTCAAACTTGCCATGTTGGTTAGTGGTAAATAAAACCGACAAAGTGCCTGATCAGGCTTTGCTTCTCGATACTCTTAAAACCTTAAGTGCTAAGCATGAGTTTGCGAACATTTTGCCGGTCTCGGCAAAGCAAGGCAAACAGGTAGAGCATCTGCGTCATTTGATTTTAGCAGATTTACCTCCCAGCGAATTTTACTTTCCTGAGGACTATGTTACCGACCGTTCGAGTCGCTTTATGGCCGCGGAAATTATTCGCGAGAAGCTCATGCGATTTACTGGTGACGAGTTACCTTACTCAATTATGGTTGAAATTGAGCAGTTTAAGCTCACGGCTACGGGGGTTTATCATATCCATGGCCTAATTCTTGTTGAGCGAGAAACTCAAAAGCGCATGGTCATTGGTAAAGGAGGCTCTCATATAAAAACTATGGGCGCCGAAGCTAGAAAGGATATGGAAGCCCTGTTCGACAATAAAGTCTTTTTAGAACTATGGGTGAAGGTAAAGTCTGGTTGGGCAGATGATGAACGTGCACTTCGATCTCTTGGCTACGATGGCGATTTTAAAGCATAGGTGTCTATTGTGCTGATATCACTGAGTGCACTAACATTTTTAGTAGAGGGCCTGAATGAAAGCATTACACGAATTTAGAAAAGAATATACCTTAGGTCGCCTGACAGAAGATAAGCTCACCGAGCATCCTATTGATTTGTTTCAGGCATGGTTAAAAGATGCCATTGATGCAAAGCTACCCGACCCCAATGCAATGACGGTTGCAACAGTCGATGCGAACGGAGCGCCATCGCAACGTATCGTATTATTAAAAGATGTGTCTAAACAAGGCTTTGTGTTTTATACCAATTTAGGCAGTAAGAAAGCCCTCGATCTAAAAGGTAATCAAAATATCTCTTTGCATTTTCCTTGGTACTTTCTTGAAAGACAGGTCAGTGTGACCGGTGTTGCTGAAAAACTTTCTCGTGCCCAGGACGCCAAATATTTTCTATCACGCCCCAAAGAAAGTCAGTTAGGTGCATGGGCATCTCAGCAGAGTAGACCCATATCGACCCGCGAGCTTTTGCTTACACAATTCCATCAGATGAAAGAAAAATTTAGTAAAGGCGACATTCCGCTTCCTGATTTTTGGGGAGGATATATAATCCGCCCTCAGCGCATCGAGTTTTGGCAAGGCGGGGAGCATCGCCTACACGATAGATTTGAATATATTAAAGACGCACAAGACAGTTGGCAGACTCAACGCTTAATGCCCTAAGATGGCTTGATTCGATATGATTGATAGTCATTGCCATATCGATTTGCCAGCATTTGATGAAGATCGCGCTCAGGTAATCGAAAAGGCCTTGAGTAAAGGTGTCAAACGCATACTGGTTCCCGGACTTGGGATAAATCAGGTTGACCGATTGCTAGCACTGAAAGCGCGTTTTAAGACACTGGATATTGCCGCGGGTTTCCATCCATATTTTCTCTGTGAGTTGCGCGCAGAAGAATGGCGCGAACAGTTAGCCATCATGGCCAAATGGGTGGACACTTATCTAGGTGATTTAGTGGCAATAGGGGAGTTTGGCATAGACGCTACGCTGCCGCTTACATTGAGCTTTCAGCAGCGAGTGTTTATTGACCAGCTAGGCTTAGCACAGAGCGTATCTAAGCCGGTTATCTTGCATCACCGACAGTCACACAATGAGTTAATCAGGCTCATAAAAAAATGTAATTTTCAGCAAGGTGGCGTCATTCATGCTTTTTCTGGCAGTGCGCAAATAGCACAAAGCTATATTGATTTGGGTTTTAAATTGGGCGTCGGTGGCACGATAACCTATCCAAGAGGGGAAAAAACCAGAAAGGCTCTAACTAAAGTACCACTGAGCGCTCTTTTATTAGAGACTGACGCACCCGATATGCCCATTTACGGGTTTCAAGGTATGCGAAATACGCCAGAACGTTTGGGAATAGTTGCTGAATCTTTAGCTGAGCTAAAACAGGTGAGTGTTGAGGAAATTGTCAACTGTACTACTGCCAACTATATGAGTTTGTTTTCATCAATGTCGGCGCCGTAGTTGCGTTTGAATTTGTAAAATAGCCGAGTGGCCAACATACTGACAATCATCGCTAGAATAATCACCAGCACGCTTTGTGATAGCTGGTTGCGATTAAAGGACTGATGATGTTGAGTAATTTCTTCGCGATTTAAAATCAGCTTTACGTAGCCTAGGGTTTGTCCGTCATTCACAATATCTTCTACAAAGACGAGAGGCTCATAGTTACTTTCTTTGATCATAGTAACAATAGAAAAGTTATCTTGGGCATCTAAGAGCCGCACGCCAGCATCATCAAACACCACCGCACCCTCAATAAACATGCCTTGGTTCAGCATATCCATGTAAGTGCTTACCACTTGCTCGTCGCCAGTAGCGATAGGTTGAGACAGGAGCTTAGCGGCTTGTATAGTAAGGCTTCTTCCAAGCTGCTCAGATTCAATTTCATACCATTGTTGAGCATTTTGTGAATGCATGATGTATAAGTTGATACCAATAGCAATCGAACAGACCAATAATATCAGACTAGAAATACGCTTAAATATCGAGCTGTTTTGCCGTTGAATGACTTCTGCCATAAAATATCACGATTATGCCCTTTGAAAACTCCTTCAGACCTTAGATGAAAAACAAATATTTGCCAAGGCTTTGTTTACTCAAGAGGGTAAATCAGTATCATAAGGGGCATATTCACATAAAAAGATACCTCATGGATGTTTAGCATTCAGGCCATTGCGCTTAATAATCATATTGATGACCACCAAAACCCTGATTTAGATAGTTGCGACGTTTTACAATCTCTGGTGTCGCAGGGCAATTCATTTACCTTTACGATAAAAGCGAAAGAGGTGCAGTTGTCTTCTGCGCCAACTGCATCACAAAGCGCATCAAACTATTTGAATTTCAGCGCTCCTGCATTAAGTATCGCCTCTCAGTCGCTGACCTTGCGAAAACTGGCTTTTATTTTAAGTGAACTGATGCCACTAAACACTGTGGTGCAGCTTCGCGCAAACCGTTTTGCAAATCACTTTGCGACGCAGGCATTTGATCTTGTTACTCAGCAAAAATTAAAGGTCGATAAACATGTCCTTGCGGCAGTATGTCAGCGCTATGGCACAGATATTTATTTAAAAAGTAAGGCCTCACTAGATAGTCCTGGTTTACTAGTGATGGATATGGATAGCACTATTATCGCTATGGAGTGCATTGATGAAATAGCAGAACTTGCGGGCGTTAAGGACAAAGTCGCCGAGGTTACCGAACGCGCCATGCAGGGGGAGATTCCTTTTACGCAAAGTTTACATGACAGAGTCTCATGCTTAGCTGGAGTTGAACTCGAAGCGTTGTTGAGTATTCGCAATCGCCTGCCATTTATGCCAAATTTCATGATGACGATGAATATCTTAAAGCAGGCTGGTTGGAAGCTTGGTGTGGCTTCGGGAGGTTTTACCTTCTTTGCCAACCATGTGAAGCAACTGTCTCACTTAGATGCTGCTCATAGCAATGAGTTAGAGGTAGTAGATGGTAAGCTTACCGGTAAAGTCCTTGGTAAAGTGGTAGACGGCGAAGAAAAAGCCCGCTATCTATGCCTACTGGCCGAGACCTTTGGGATCTCTAACGCACAAACAGTGGCTATGGGCGATGGTGCAAACGATCTAGTGATGATGGCAAAAGCAGGCACTTCTGTAGCCTATCATGCAAAGCCTGCGGTGAGCGCAGTTGCCGACATTGCTATTCGCTTCGGTGGATTCGAAGGACTGTTGTTTGCGTTACGCTAGGTCGTTTTCCACTGATATCGATAGCAAACCTCATCGCTGATATCGGTCAGAAATATACAGCCAGCAACATCCCACATGCGTTCTTCAAAGTGCGTAGCTTTGTGGATAGCATGCTGGCTTAAATAAAGCAGTTCTTGCTCAAGTTTTTCTAAATCTGGCTTTAAGGCCTTGTTAATGGAAACATTGAAAGCAAAGAACTGACCATTTTCATGAGCCTGTCTGATAAATTGCTGTTTTGCTCGATGTGAAGGCAATTGATATTGCCATTGCGCCATTACCCTTTGCAGTGAATCATTTGCCGCAGGATTGTAAGCAACATAGATTTCAGTGCTGATGATTTTAGGGTCGATACGCAAGAGTTTAAGTGATTGCCGCACGAACGGTTCAAGTAAATCTTCATCTTGATACAGCCATGCCAGATTCACGCTTGCTAAATTTGCATCGTGATGCAAAAAACTCATCCATGGAGCGCGGACTTGATTCATGGTTGTCATCGCGGGTAAAAATCCCTGCGGCTTTTTTTCAACATAGGCGCAAAACTGCGGTGTAGTTTTTGCGTGAATTGTGCGCAAAGCAGAACTAATCCCCGGAATACTCTCTTCGTAAGTTAGGGCGGGTAGCTTATCCGCATTGTTAGCGATTAATTCTGCAAAAAACTGTTCCGCTTCACTCGTCTCATCTTCAGAGACCGCCTCAAGGTGCAAAACCTGCTTGTCATAGTTAATGTGCTTTACCCGATATTGCAGATTGTTCAAATCGAAGCTTTCAGTGATATCTTGCAGCTTAGTGAAGCTAATATGCACCTTTGAGTTCAAACGATGGGGATAAGGTTCATCAAGTTCAAGCTTCAAGCCACTTACCGAAATATCCTCGGTATACGCGGTGATATTGTGCGAACTAGTTTTAATCAAGACTGGTGTTCGCAAAACGTAACGAGTCTGTCGTCTCAGTTCGGCATCTTTATGTCTGAAGGCCTCAACGATGAAGGGTGGCTTATTGCGAGCGTGGCCAAATACGTGCAGTTGTTTTATATTTTCGCGTGTAAGGGCTCGTTTTTGATAACATTCTTGTCCAGCATCATTGGTAATATCCGTCACTGAAATCATGTTAGAAAGCTCAGCAAGTCGTCCGCTTAAACGCGGCGAAGGAGGCCGGTTCAACTTGTCTATTTCTTTATTGACCCCATCAGGCACAGAAGTCGGCGCGATGCCTTGGCCGGGTAAAATATCTGAGCATACTAATCGAAACACTCGCCAACTGACTTTTCGGGAACCATAGCTTAAAAAAGTTTCAGCCAATTCTGGATATTTTTCTAGCTCAGCTTGCGAAGCCGAATAAAAGTAAATTTTTTCGTCTTTTATATGGTGAAAACTATAAACGACGAGGCTTGGGCAGGAGCCATTGTCGTTGGCCAACATAGATAGCCGCTCTGAATTTAAAAGATAGCCCAGCATCAATTGTTTTTCTTCGTTGGTCCAATAATCCAATATACGCTTAGTCGAACCATTGATGCTCGCGTATTTGGCAACAAATTCAGCATTGTCATCTCGAGCCACAAATACTGGTAGGCTAGGGGTATTATTCGCAAAACTTTGCTCATAAATCTTCGTACCAACCGCCATCTCAACGTTATCTAAATTGACTTTGTAACGGCGTTTATGCAGCCGAAATAAATCTTGTACAAAAGTCTCAAAACGAGCGTGTTCGGGGCTTGTCTCCCGGTATAAATGAATGCTCGTTTTACTGCCTTCACCGCTTAAGCCCAGTACTTTGAATGGGATTGAATCTCGCGTAATGCCAGTAGAGCGTTCAACGGCTCTGAACATCACTGATAATGGCTCAAAGGTTTTTACCTCAAGTAAATGTTCAGGCTCTCTCAAACGTATTCTTAGACCATGTATTGAAATATCTAAGGTGGTTGCATGCACGCTCTTGTTGTCCGCAAAAAACACTTCTATTTGCGTTACATAATTCAATCGTTCTTCTTTTCTTATCGGGTAATTTAGCAGTTCTTGGCAAGGCGTAATATAACTTTCAGAGGGCTCTGATATCTCAGCTCCTTGCTTCATAGGCATATTTGCCTGCTGCTCTAACTTTTGCTTTTCGGCAAGCGCAAATTCATGAATACCTTCATATACGCCAAAGCTGTACTGGCCATATCGTTTGACCAGTTTTTCGAAATACAAAATACCGTTAATATGCAAATAATGCTCAATACCCTGATAATTATATAAACGGCAGTCATCTTTGACTTTTGCTCGCAAATCGATTGAGCGAATACAAGGTTTAGCAAGGCGTTTCACTTCCATTTTTACTAAAAAACGCGTGTCATTGCTCATACTCGAAGTTCGCCTGTCGAATTCTTGATTAAAGCTTGCGTTATTGACCAAGGGAGCAAGAGTGCGAATGATGTCAGCGTAGGGCGCTAAGTCAGGAGTCATCATGAATAAGATAAACGCTCGTTTAGTTAAAATGGTATATTAGATTAACTATCGGAAAACTAGCAAAAAACTAAAATGTTTAGCAAATTTTCTTCCTCAACGATTGATGAAATATAAGAGTTTCTTTAAAAAATATGGCAAAAAAGAAAACTGCATTTGTATGCTCTGACTGCGGCAGTGAGCATTCTCGCTGGCAAGGCCAGTGCAAAGACTGTAATGCATGGAACACCCTCTCCGAATTTGTGGTGCACACTGCAAGCACTGCCACGCAACACGCGCGCAGTGGCTTTGCCGGGACCACCCTTGCAAAAGTAGAAACGCTTAAAGATATCGATTTAACCGCGCTGCCTCGCTTTAGCTCCGGATTTAAAGAACTAGACCGCGTCCTTGGAGGCGGCATCGTGCCGGGTTCAGCTATACTCATTGGCGGCTCACCTGGCGCGGGGAAAAGCACTTTATTACTACAGGTTATGTGCCTACTAGCGCAACAAGATAGTGCGTTATATGTGACTGGGGAAGAGTCTCTGCAGCAAGTGGCAATGCGCGCAAAGCGTCTTAATCTGCCTGACGATAAGCTAAAACTGCTTGCTGAAACTAATGTTGAAACGATCTGTAGTCTGGCCATGCAGCATAAACCTTCGGTCATGGTAATTGATTCGATTCAAGTAATGCATATGGCTGATATTCCTTCTGCGCCTGGCGGTGTATCGCAAGTACGTGAGTGCGCAGCGGCATTGACGCGATTTGCGAAGCAGCATCATATCGCGATGTTTATTGTGGGACACGTCACCAAAGACGGCAGCTTAGCAGGGCCAAAAGTGCTGGAGCACTGCATTGACTGTTCAATGATGCTTGAAGGCGAGTCTGATGGGCGTTTTCGAACGCTTCGAGGCACTAAAAACCGCTTTGGCGCAATCAATGAGCTTGGCGTATTTGGCATGACCGAGCGGGGTATGAAAGAAGTCTCTAACCCTTCGGCCATTTTCTTGAACCGCCAGCAGGAGCAGTCAGCAGGCAGTATCGTGATGTCTGTGTGGGAAGGGACAAGACCACTATTGGTTGAAATTCAGGCTTTAGTTGACTATAGCCAGATATCAAACCCTCGGCGTGTGGCGGTTGGCTTGGACCATAATCGCTTAGCCATGCTTTTAGCAATTATGCATCGCCACGGAAATGTACAAATGCATGATCAAGACGTGTTTGTGAATGTGGTGGGTGGCGTAAAAGTCACGGAAACCAGCGCTGATTTAGCCGTGTTGCTCGCGATGCTTTCAAGCTTTCGTAGTAAAGTTCTGCCGCAAGGCCTCATTGCTTTTGGTGAAGTCGGGCTATCGGGCGAGATTCGACCTGTGCCCAATGGCACTGATAGGCTGACAGAAGCCGCTAAGCATGGCTTTACAAAAGCCATTGTCCCTAAAGCCAATCAGCCGAAAAAGCCCATTGAAGGGATTGAAGTAATAGCGTGCTCCCGTTTATCTGAAGCCTTAGACGCAATTTAACAGGCCTTAGTACAGGTGCATACAATCCTTAAAATATGCCTCTAATAATACTGATTCACAGAATACTTTGCATTCGGCTTAAGTTTGCTCAAATTTAGCGAAAAATGACATATACTTTAGAATATTGAGCGCGTTTTAGGAAATAACATGTATTTCGAAGATTATGAAGTAGGTCAAACCTCGCGCTTTGGCGCCTATGAAGTTACTGAAAGCGAGATTAAAGAGTTTGCCAGTAAATACGACCCGCAGTTTTTCCATTTAGATAATGAAGCCGCGAAAGATTCTTTATTTGGTGGGCTTTGCGCGAGCGGTTGGCATACATCTGCGATTTTCATGCGCATGTTAATTGACAATTTGCCGGAAGATCACGGCTCTCTTGGTTCACCGGGAGTGGATAAACTTAAATGGCTAAAGCCGGTTTTTCCCGGATATGTGTTAAGCGTGAAAGCGCTTGTGACCGACTGTCGACTATCGTTAAGTAAACCCGGCGTAGGGTTAATATGTATGAGCTATGAAATCGTTAATCAACATGATGAGTGTGTTATGTCATTAGACTCAAACGCGTTTATGAAGTGTAAAAAGCGCTGAGCATAAGACCGTGCCTTGTAGATAAATTGTCGTCGCGTAATTAGCAGATAAAAAGCCATATGTAAAAAAACGCCGATGTATATTCCATCGGCGTTCTGTATAGCGGCCTGTGTTAAATACTAACCAATCTTTTTGTATTTTAAGCGATGCGGCTCAACTACATCGTGGCCATAAGTGTCTTTCAACCATGCTGCATATTCGGTGTAGTTACCCTCATAAAAGTTGATTTTGCCTTCGTCGCGATAATCCATGATATGCGTAGCGATTCTGTCTAAGAACCAGCGATCATGCGAAATCACCATGACGCAGCCCGGAAACTCTAAAATGGCATTTTCTAAAGCACGTAGGGTTTCCACGTCTAAATCATTGGTTGGCTCATCGAGCAATAGGGTATTGCCGCCAGCTTTTAAAAGCTTGGCAAGGTGCAAACGATTGCGCTCGCCACCGGATAGGTCTTTGACAAATTTTTGCTGGTCGGTGCCTTTAAAGTTAAAGCGCGAACAGTAGGCTCGGCTGTTGATTTCAAAGGTGCCAATTTTGATGAGGTCTTGACCTTCGGAGAGCTCTTGGAATACTGTGCCGGTCTCGTTCATGTTATTTCTAAACTGATCAACACTGGCAAGTTGCACACTCTCACCCACATCGATGCTGCCTGAGTCTGGTTTTTCGGCGTCGGTGAGCATTTTAAATAGGGTTGATTTACCCGCGCCGTTTGGACCAATAATTCCAACGATAGCGCCTTTTGGTATCTTAAAGCTTAAGTCATCGATGAGCAGTCTATCGCCGTAGGATTTTTTCAGATGGCTGACTTCGATTACTTTATCACCTAAGCGTTCGCCGGGCGGGATGAACAGTTCGTTAGTTTCGTTACGCTTTTGATAATCGTTGGTATTAAGCTCTTCAAATTTTGCCATTCTCGCTTTGCTTTTTGCCTGACGGCCCTTGGGATTGCTGCGCACCCACTCTAGCTCTTGCTTAATGGATTTCTGGCGGGCATTTTCAGACCGTTCTTCTTGCGCTAAGCGCGCATCTTTTTGTTCTAACCAGCTTGAGTAGTTGCCTTCCCATGGGATACCTTCACCGCGGTCGAGCTCTAAAATCCAACCGGCTACATTGTCAAGAAAGTACCTATCGTGAGTAATGGCGACCACGGTGCCTTCATAGTCATGTAAAAAACGCTCTAACCATGCTACCGACTCAGCGTCTAAATGGTTAGTTGGTTCATCAAGCAGCAACATCTCGGGCTTTTCAAGCAATAACTTGCATAGTGCTACGCGGCGTTGTTCACCACCAGAGAGTTTGCTGACATCTGCATCCCACGGCGGCAGACGCAATGCGTCAGCGGCTCTTTCTAGAGCATTGTCTAGGTTGTGCCCGTCCTTGCTTTGAATGATCGCTTCAAGTTCGCCCTGCTCTTTAGCAAGGGCATCAAAATCTGCGCCTTCTTCAGCATATTCTGCGTAAACTTCATCTAGACGTTTCAGTGCATATACGACATCTTCAACGGCTTCTTCGATATTGCCTCTGACATCTTTACTTTCATTAAGCTTGGGTTCTTGCGGCAAGTAACCAATTTTTAAACCCGGCTGAGGACGAGCTTCACCCTCAATGTCAGTGTCGATGCCGGCCATGATTTTAAGTAAGGTAGACTTACCCGAGCCGTTTAAGCCGAGCACACCAATTTTTGCGCCCGGGAAAAAGCTCAATGAGATATTTTTTAGAATGTGGCGGTTAGGTGGAACTACCTTACCTACACGATGCATACTGTAAACGAATTGCGCCATATTACTCTCTGTGTAAAAGAATGAATGATTCTCGATTTACCTATTGTAGTCGAGTTAAACCCTTGATTACACCTATTATCCTCAGTTGAGACGAATAAAATGTATGATACTATTTGCGCCACAGGCGTTATTAAACTGATGGCCAAGTGCTCTGCACTGAAGGCCTGCATTCTATCAAGGAAAAATCCCTATGGCTTATTCATTACAACAAATTGCTGAACATATTGGTGGCGAGGTAAAAGGCAACGCACAGCATATGATACAAAGCATGGGAACCTTAGCTAAAGCACAGCAGCAGCAGTTGTCTTTTCTTTCAAACAATAAATACGCCGCAGACCTTACCAATACAAAAGCGGGTGCAGTTATTTTGAATCAGCAACAGGCGGCCGACTTTGTAGGGAATGCTATTGTGCACAAAAATCCTTATGTTGGATTTGCTTTGGCTTCCCAACTACTCGATACCACGCCTTTGCAAGCGCTAGGCGTTTCTGCATTGGCCTCGGTAGATGCAAGCGTCAAATTGGGCAGAAATGTTGCCATTGGACCGGGTGTAACCGTCAATAAAAATGCAGTTATTGGAGATAATGTAAGTATCGGTGCAGGCAGTTTTGTGGGTGAAAACTGTGTACTTGGAGATGGCTGCAACCTGCGCGCAAACGTGACTCTATATCATGGTGTTAGCTTAGGTAAAAACGTTTCAATCCACAGTGGCACAGTGCTCGGTTCGGATGGTTTTGGCTATGCTAATGATAAAGGTGTGTGGGTGAAAATTCCGCAAACCGGCGGAGTGAGAATTGGTGATGACACTGAAATTGGAGCCAACACCTGCATAGATAGAGGTGCTTTGGACGACACCGTCATTGGTAAAAATTGCATTATCGATAATATGGTACAGATTGCGCATAACTGCACTATCGGAGATTACACATGCATTTGCGGGACCACCGGTATGGCTGGCAGTGTTAACATAGGTAAGCACGTAGTGATCGCGGGCAGTGTTGTAATAAATGGTCATCTTGATATTTGCGATAATGTGCAAATCACGGGCTTCTCGATGGTAACAAAGAGCATCACCCAACCAGGCTCCTACTCATCAGGCATGCCTGCAGTTAATACACGTGATTGGCAAAAAAATACCGTAAAACTGCGCACGATTGATAAGCTATACGACCGCGTAAAAGCGCTAGAGAATAAGTTAGTTAAATAGTGTGAACGAGTTTCTGGCTCATAACTTTGTATTCTGTTAAGGCAGCTAGGGCTAATGCCTTGACAGTAAACTCGTAACTAATTTTTGTAAAGCTGTATACAAAGCGAATAAATGGGCTAAAATGTGGCGCGAATTTACCCTACTCACTAATGCAAACATCGATTGCCAATGGACTTGTAGCTTAGTATTTCTGCTACCTGCCTCGATCAAGGAGAAAACATGTTATCCAGTAATATGACTATCGCAGAATTCGACCCAGAACTAGCCGATGCGATGGAAAAAGAGAAACAGCGTCAAGAACATCATATTGAGCTTATCGCCTCTGAAAACTATTGCAGCCCAAGAGTACTTGAAGCGCAGGGTTCACAGTTGACGAATAAGTATGCTGAAGGATATCCAGGCAAGCGTTATTACGGTGGTTGTGAGTATGTAGATATTGCTGAGACTTTGGCTATTGAACGTGCCAAACAGCTGTTTAATTGCGAGTACGCGAACGTCCAGCCGCATTCCGGTTCGCAGGCGAATACGGCCGTATTTATGGCCTTAATAGAAGCAAACGATACCGTATTAGGCATGAGCCTATCGGATGGTGGGCATCTTACGCACGGCTCACATGTCAACTTCTCAGGTAAAACGTATAATGCGGTGCAGTATGGATTGCACCCTGAAACCGGCGTCATCGATTACGCGCAAGTAGAGGCGCTGGCGCTTGAGCACAAGCCGAAATTAATTATCGGCGGTTTTTCTGCATATTCTGGCATTGTTGACTGGGCACGCTTTAGAGAAATTGCGGACAAAGTGGGCGCGTATTTGTTGGTTGATATGGCTCATGTAGCGGGTTTAGTTGCGGCAGGTGAATACCCAAGCCCTATCCCGCATGCGCATGTTGTTACCACGACCACTCATAAAACATTAGCCGGCCCAAGGGGCGGCTTGATCATATCTAATTGTGGCGACGAAGCCTTATACAAAAAGTTTAATAGCGCGGTATTCCCCGGTAATCAGGGCGGTCCTTTGTGCCATGTCATTGCCGCAAAGGCAGTTGCGTTCAAAGAGGCGCTTTCTCCTGACTTCAAAGTGTACCAAAAACAGGTGTTGAAAAATGCCAAAGCGATGGTAGCGGTGATGCAAGAGCGCGGATATAAAATCGTCTCTAACGGTACTGATAATCACCTATTTCTACTTGATTTAATTGACAAAGACATTACCGGCAAAGAAGCAGATGCGGCGCTAGGTAGTGCAAATATTACTGTAAACAAAAATTCGGTGCCCAATGATCCACGCTCACCGTTTGTTACCAGTGGTCTGCGTATCGGTTCTCCCGCTATAACTCGCCGTGGATTTGAAGAAGCAGAAGCTAAACAGGTTGCGACGTGGATGTGTGATGTATTGGACAACATCTCAGATAAAAGCGTGATCGATAGGGTTAAAGCAGAAGTGGTTGAGCTTTGCGAGAAGTTTCCAGTCTACGGTTAGCTTAGAGTGCTTTGAGCTTTCGTTGAAGGCCTTAGCATTATGTCCCTCAACAGTAAGTATTTAAAAGCCGGGTAAATCCGGCTTTTTTAATCAGCCTGCTTATAACTTGATTATAACCGCTAGTCTAAGACAGACCCTAAGGTATAGACTACTTTCTGATGTGTTTTTGACGTAAACTACGCCAACTAAAAATTGTTCATTACTAGTTAGGAAACACCATGTTTTGTCCGTTTTGTTCAGCCCAAGAGACCAAAGTTATAGACTCTCGCTTAGTTTCCGATGGAGCCCAAGTAAGACGCAGACGTCAATGTGTAGAATGCAGTGAGCGCTTTACGACCTTTGAAGCGGCTGAATTGGTGATGCCTCGCGTTGTCAAACGTGACAATACACGAGAGCCCTTTAATGAAGAAAAACTAATGGCAGGCTTGCAGCGCGCGCTTGAAAAACGCCCCGTCAGTATAGAGGCGATAGAGCAGTGTGTGTTCAAGATAAAAGCGTCCCTACGAGCAACCGGAGAGCGCGAAGTTAAAAGCGAATTTGTGGGTGAGTTGATTATGGACGCTTTAAAGAAACTCGATAAAGTTGCTTACGTTAGATTTGCCTCTGTTTATCGCTCTTTTGAAGATGTAAAAGAGTTTGGTGAAGAAATCGCCCGCCTCTCGAGTGAGCCCCAATAAGTGTCAGCGCATTTTAGCCCAACGGATGCTTTGTATATGGCTAGAGCACTGCGCTTAGCCGAGCAGGGGAACTATTCTGTTACGCCAAATCCAAGCGTTGGATGTGTAATTGTATCTGCAACTGGCAAAGTCGTTGGTGAGGGGTTTCATTACAAGAGCGGAACCGCGCATGCCGAAGTGCATGCTCTAGAGCAGGCTGGTTTACTGGCTAAATCTGCTACTGCATATGTTACTTTGGAGCCATGCTCCCATTATGGCCGCACCCCCCCTTGTGCTTTAGCATTAATAAATGCCGGCATTCAAAAAGTCGTTATTGCTGTTTTGGACAGCAACCCAGAGGTCGCAGGTAAAGGCGTCAAGTTGCTTGAAGACGCCGGTATAGTCGTGAAGGTAGGGTTAATGCAGCAACAGGCTGAACAGCTCAACATCGGTTTTTTCACCAGAATGCGAACCGGTAGACCTTACATTAGGTTGAAGCTTGCGGCGAGTTTAGACGGTAAAACGGCATTGCAAAACGGTAAAAGTCAGTGGATCACCTCGGATGATGCGCGGCGCGACGTGCAGCTTGAACGAGCAAAGTCCTGTGCAATATTAACGGGTTCGGGCACGGCACTGGCTGACAACCCGCGCCTAAACGTGCGGAGCAATGAATTACCTGATTCAGTAGCAAAGGCGTTTTTACAACGTGAAGCGCAACCCTTGCGAGTGGTTATAGACGGGAAAAATCGACTACATGATGAGCTAATTTTGTGTTCAGACGGCAGTTTGACACGCATTTACAACTGCATGGGCAATAACAAATTAGGCAGCACGAGCGTTAGTCAAGTTCAATTACCCTTGCCTGAAAATGAGCGACATGTGGATTTATCTCGTATGTTAGACGACTTAGGCGCTCAAGGGCTTAATAATATATGGGTAGAAGCAGGAGCAAAGCTAGCGGGCGCAATGTTGGAAGCTAATTTGGTCGATGAATTAATTCTGTATTTAGCGCCTAAATTTTTAGGTGGTGGCGCGCGAGAGTTATTATCCACGCTGCCAAAACAAGATTTGCAAGAAGCCATTAATACCCGTGTTTCTTCGATAACACAGGTTGGGCCAGATATTAAAATTATTTGCCAAATGCGCTAATCCGTTCAGTAAAACCTTTGGCAAACAACTAAACAGTAGTGAGGTAAAATGTTTACCGGTATCATAGAAGCAGTTGGCACCATTAAAGCTTTAGATAACTTAGGCCATGATATTCGCTTGACTGTAGTCGCGGGGAAAATGGACATGAGCGACGTGTATTTAGGCGATAGCATCGCAACCAATGGCGTCTGCTTAACGGTTGTAGAGAAAGGAAGCAATTACTATAAGGCCGATGTTTCAGCAGAAACCATAAAGTATACAGGTTTTGCACATTATCAAAGCGGCAGTTCAGTCAACCTTGAAAAAGCCATGCGCCCCGATAGCCGATTTGGCGGGCATATTGTTTCTGGTCATGTTGACGGAGTAGGGGCGGTAGAATCCATCACCGAGCACACTCGATATGTAGAAGTATGGGTTAAGGCTCCCGATGAACTTGCTAAATACATTGCTCATAAGGGCTCTATTACGGTAGACGGTGTGAGCTTGACGGTGAATGAAGTAAAAGGGGCATCATTTATGCTCTGGCTTATTCCGCATACGTTGAAAGAAACCGTGATAGGTGATTATAAAATAGGCACAAAAGTGAACTTGGAAGTGGACGTTATTGCTCGTTACCTAGAGCGCTTGATGCTTGGTGACAAAGCCGCTAAAAGCGACAAAGCCGACATAAGCATGAGCTTTTTGGCTGAAAATGGATATTTGAAATAGCCTGCATTTATTTTGTACAGCTATACACAGAACATACACAACACATCGACATACCTAAAGGCAGTCTAATGGCATTAAATAGTACACAAGAAATTATCGACGATATCAAACAAGGTAAAATGGTCATTTTAATGGATGATGAAGACCGCGAAAATGAAGGTGATATCATTATGGCTGCCGAGCATGTGAGTGCTGAGACTATCAACTTTATGGTCACTCATGCCCGTGGCTTAGTTTGCTTACCGATGACGACTGAGCGTTGCAAGCGCTTAAAGCTACCTTTGATGGTAGATAAAAATAGCGCCCAATTCTCAACCAATTTCACCGTATCGATTGAAGCCAGAGATGGCGTAACCACTGGAATTTCTGCTGCCGATCGTGCGCGCACTATTCAAGCAGCAGTGGCCAGAGATGCTGTTGCAGATGACATCGTGCAGCCTGGGCATATATTTCCGCTGATTGCCAAAGAAGGCGGTGTGCTCAATCGCGCAGGACATACTGAGGCCGGTGTCGATTTAGCGCGTTTAGCCGGCTGTGAGCCAGCCGCAGTTATAGTAGAGATATTGAATGATGATGGCACCATGGCGCGCAGGCCAGAGTTGGAGGTGTTTGCGAAGAAACATGACTTAAAAATCGGTACGATTGCCGATCTTATTGAATATCGTAATTTAAATGAAACCACTATTACCAAGGTCGCCACTTGTCGTTTACCTACTGAGTTTGGCGATTTCGAATTAATCACATTTAAAGACGTTATTGATAATCAAATTCATTTTGCCCTGAGAAAAGGAGAAGTGTCAGCAACTGAGCCGACACTGGTGCGCGTGCATCTGTTAAATACGTTAAGTGATCTCTTAGGCTCCACTAGAGCCATTAACCGCTCCTTGCCATTACATACCGCCATGAAAAAGATTCATGACCACGGCGGCGTTTTGGTGCTCTTAGGCAAGCAAGAAGATGTTGAAGGTCAGGTTCGGCAGTTTGAAGCTGAAGATAATGACCAAATTGCTAAGGGAAAGACATGGGAGGGTTCATCACGCACAGTAGGTGTGGGTAGCCAAATTCTAGCAAGTTTGGGGGTGCAAAAAATGCGCCTGCTCAGTAAACCCATCAAGTACTCTGCGCTATCAGGCTTTGGCCTTGAGGTTGTAGAATATATTCACGACTGATTTAGCATGTTGACCATCGCTAAAGATACTTTTTGCATCGTATTTCCTTAACTGCGTAAAAAGTCTCACGAGATAGGTCTTCTGTGCTATAATTCGCGCCGATTTTTATAGGAGCTTATCGCATGAACGTAATTGAAGGTAATGTACGCGCCACTGGCAAAAAATTTGCCATTATTGTTGCTCGTTTTAACAGTTTCGTAGTAGAAAGCTTACTCGAAGGAGCGCTTGATACACTTGAGCGTCACGGGGAAGTCAACCCAGATGATATTACTGTAGTGCGAGTGCCTGGCGCATACGAAATGCCTTTGGCCGCTAAAAAAGTCGCTGAAAAAGGTAAATTTGATGCCATTATTGCTCTTGGCGCAGTGATTCGTGGCGGCACACCGCACTTTGATTTTGTGGCTGGCGAATGTAACAAAGGCCTTGCACAAGTATCCATGGACGCCGGTTTACCGGTGGCATTTGGTGTGCTGACAGTCGACAGTATTGAGCAAGCGATAGAGCGTTCTGGCACTAAAGCGGGCAACAAAGGCTCTGAAGCTGCCCTTTCTGCACTTGAAATGGTCAATGTAGTGTCCGCTATCGACGGCAGCCTGTAGTGAAACCAGCGCACCGAAAGCAAGCTAGAACACTCGCCTTACAGGCCCTTTATAGCTATTTGATGAGTGGCAATGAGATGCAGCAAGTAGAGCTAAGCATTGCCACTACTAACGATATGTCAAAAGTTGACATGGAGTATTTTCAAGCTATTTTAAAAGGTGTGAGTGACGACGTAGCAAAAATAGATAAAGCGTATAAGCCCTATTTAGGACGCCTCCCAGAGGAGCTTGATCCTATTGAAAAGTCAATCATGCGCTTAGCGACATTTGAATTACTAGAGCGTCTTGATACGCCTTTTAAAGTTGTGATCAATGAAGCTATTGAGCTTGCCAAAACCTTTGGTGCAGAAGAAAGCCACAAGTTTATAAATGGTGCGCTAGACAAAGCGGTAAAAACCCTCAGAAAAGATGAAAGAAGATAGGTTTGAATGAATTTGCGTTAATTCGAGATTATTTCACGCGCCCCAAATTTGTGAGAAAAGATGTTATTTTGGGCGTAGGCGATGATGCTGCGATCACACAAGTCCCGCAAGGGCAATATTTAGCAACGACCACAGATACACTCCTTGAGGGGGTGCATTTTTTGCCTGAAGCAAGCCCAGAAGCAATTGCTCATAAAGCAATAGCGGTTAATTTGAGTGATTTGGCCGCAATGGGTGCAGAACCTGCATGGATAAACTTGTCACTATCAGTTGAACAGGTTGATCAAAGTTGGTTGAGTAAATTTTCAACAAAAATTAATGATTTAACTCAGTATTTTTCAATACAACTGATTGGTGGTGACACCGTCAAAGGAAAAACTGCGGTAACGATCACGGCTCAGGGATTTGTTCCGCCGGAAAGTATGTTGACACGTAGTGGCGCGAATCCTGGGGATTGGCTATTTTTGACTGGCACGGTTGGAGATGCCGCGGCGGGTTTAGCATTTCTAAAAGGCCAACTGGAGATTGCAGACGCTAGTGCTTCCGATTATTTGGTAAATCGACATTATTTCCCAACCCCGCGGGTACTTGCAGGCACAACATTGCGACGCCTAGCAACCTCCTGCATTGACATTTCAGATGGATTACTCCAAGACTTAGAGCACATTATAGAGGGCTCAAAAGTGGGTGCAATCGTGCATCTGGATAAACTGCCAATTTCCCAAGCATTAGGGGAAACCATTCCCGACTTAGAACAAGCCTTAACTTATGCTTGTACCGGTGGAGATGATTACGAATTGCTGTTTACCATTCCAGAAGAGCACCGAGTCAGTATGGAAACCGCGATGGCAAATTACCATTTACCCGTTACTTGTATAGGTCAAATTACCGGTGCACAAGGTAAAATTGACCTTCGCTTAAATGACCAAGCTTTTTCTTTTGTAGCAATCGAAGGTAAAGGCTACCAACACTTCTAATAGGCCATTAAAAATGGACAAGCAGCTTCGAAAGCGCGTTTCATTGACGAACCCAGACCATTTTTTTGGTCTTGGTTTCGGTACTGGCCTTATTCCCCTTATGCCAGGAACCTTTGGATCCTTAGCAGCCATCCCCTTACTCTTGGCAATGTCCTTTTTACCTTTTTGGGGATATATTGCCGTGACGTTTGCTTGTACCCTGATTGGCCTCCGCTTTTGTCAAAAAACATCTGATGCACTAGGTTTACATGATCATGGTGCTATCGTATGGGATGAAATAGCCGGCATGATGTTTGTGTTTATTGCTGTACCCATCAACCCTATTACATTAGTTATAGGGTTTATTCTGTTTAGGTTTTTTGATATTTTAAAACCTTGGCCAATTAGGGTATTTGACCGAAAAATTCATGGTGGGTTGGGGATTATGTTGGATGATATCGTGGCTGGAGCAATGGCTTGTTTGTGTTTACATCTGATGGTGTATATGCAATGGCTGGTATTGTAGAAAAAGCGGAAGGAACCTATATAAAACTCTAACTCCACCATTGCTTGGTTTAAGGACTCAAACCTGTTTAAGCCCTTTAATCTTTTATATTTATACGCAATTTCTGTTTAAAATCCTTTCACCGCAGCAACAATACCTTTAGCGTCTAATCCCAATTCGGCGTACATTTCTTGCTGCGTCCCCTGCATTATAAATTCATCGGGTAAACCGAGATTGAGTAGATGGCAAAGTACCTTATTGTGTAGCAGTACTTGGGCTACTGCACTGCCGGCGCCGCCTGCAATAGCGCCATCTTCGATAGTAACCAATAGGTCATGTTCAGCAGCAGCGGCTAAAATGGCTTGCTCGTCAATTGGTTTAACAAATCGCATATCGATTAAGGTCGCATCCAAACTGTCAGCGGCTTCTTTAGCGTCACCGAAGAGAGTTCCAAAATTAAGAATAGCGGTTTTTTTACCTTGTCTTATTGCTCTTGATTTACCGAGTGTTAGCGCCTGCATTTCTGCCTTGGGAGCTACTCCAATGCCGGCACCACGAGGGTAGCGTACAGTTGCTGGTTGATTTGCAATGTGGCCGGTATACAGCATATTCCGGCATTCAGCTTCATCGGCGGGAGTCATTATGATCATATTTGGAATACAGCGTAAATAGCTAATATCAAAAGCGCCTTGATGCGTTGGGCCATCTGCACCGACGATCCCGGCGCGGTCTATGGCAAACAAAACCGGCAGATTTTGGATAGCAACATCATGGATAAGCTGGTCATATGCGCGCTGCAAAAACGTTGAATATATCGCTACTACCGGATGCTTGCCTTCTCGAGCGAGGCCAGCAGCTAAGGTAACGCTATGTTGTTCTGCTATGGCAACGTCTATGTACTGTTTAGGGAAGCGCTGAGAAAATTTGACCAAGCCAGAGCCTTCTCGCATGGCTGGCGTAATCGCGACTAAGCTTTTATCTTTCTCTGCCATATCACACAGCCAGCTTCCAAAAATTGCCGAAAATGATGGTTTGCCCGGCTTGCTAACTGGTAATTTTTCGGTGGTGTGATCAAATTTGGGAACGGCATGCCATTTTATAGGGTCTTGTTCCGCCTGCTCATAGCCTTTGCCTTTTTTGGTGACTACGTGCAGTATTTGTGGTCCTGACATTTTGCGCATATTGCTAAGGGTATCAACCATGGCATCCACATCATGACCGTCAATTGGACCAATATAGCGAAAGCCCAGCTCTTCAAAAATGGTACCGGGAACGACCATGCCTTTTATGTGCTCTTCTGCTTTACTGGCGAGCTCTTTAATCGGCGGAATATTGCTTAAAATCTTTTTACCGCCGTCACGAATAGAATTAAAAAAGGAACCAGTTAGTAAGCGGGCTAAGTGACTATTTAACGCGCCAACGTTTTCAGATATCGACATTTCGTTATCGTTTAAAACGATGACTAAGTCTTTTGCAATATCACCTGCATGATTAAGGGCTTCAAATGCCAAGCCTGCAGTTAATGCGCCATCACCGATAACGGCAACCACTTTGCGATTTTTGTTTTCATCATCTGCTGCGATGGCCATGCCTAAAGCAGCTGAAATTGAAGTAGATGAGTGGCCTACTGCAAAGGTATCGTATTCACTTTCGGGCGGCCAAGGAAAGGGATGAAGTCCGTCTTTTTGGCGAATGGTAGTCATGCGCTCTCGTCGTCCGGTTAAAATTTTATGTGGGTAGGCCTGATGACCCACATCCCATATTAAGCGATCAAACGGAGTATTATAAACATAATGAAGTGCAACGGTGAGCTCTACTGTTCCCAAACCAGAAGCAAAATGTCCGCTACTTTGACTGACACAGTTCAGCAAAAATAATCGCAATTCCTTGGCGATTAAATGTAAGTTATGTTTTGGCTGCTGGCGCAGCTCACTTGGGATGTTTGCTTTGGCCAAGTGCGGATAATGTGAAAGATTTAAGGTCATTCGTTATGGTTTCTTCCGTGTCGTTTTACATTGTATGAATCTGTGCTCTAAAAAGTTCGAGTCATCATATAGTCCGTGAACATTCTCAAGTCCCTCGTATTGTACGGTAAACTGCTCAATGCTTGTAGCGCTTCTTTATGATGGACAGATAATTCGTTCTTAGCGCCAGTAAGGCCTAGTTTACTGACAAAGGTATTCTTATTGTTTGCTTGGTCTGAGCCCTGAGGTTTGCCTAGTGTTTGGGTATCTGAAATGACATCTAGGATGTCATCTTGAATTTGAAAGGCTAATCCAATATGTTTAGCGAAAATTGTGAGATTATTTATATCTTCGACAGTGGTATTAGCACTTATAATAGCGCCCATGCGCACAGATGCTGCCAGTAAAGCACCTGTCTTAAGGCTATGTAATTCGTTTAGGGCGGTAATATCGATATCTTGGTTCGTAGCCAGTAAATCAAGACTTTGCCCTTGACACATGCCCTGTAGCCCACTGGCTTTGGATAATTCTTTTATAAGCTCAAGTCGCTTAGTATTTGCAAAACCTTCCAAAGGAATATTGGCAAGGAGTTCAAAAGCAAGAGTCTGTAAGGCATCTCCAGCTAGTATCGCAGTAGCTTCATTAAACTGTATGTGACAGGTTGGTTTACCGCGTCTTAAGGCATCGTCATCCATCGCGGGAAGGTCGTCGTGGACTAATGAATATGCATGGATACACTCAACGGCGAGGGAAATTGCGTCTGCGTCGCTTTGTTTGCCTCCAAGCATATCGGTGACCATCGCCACTAACAGCGGACGCATGCGTTTACCACCATTAAATAATGCGTATTCTACTGCCGACAGTAATCGAGAGCTTGCGATGTTTTGACTCGTTGTATAGTTTCTAAAAGCAGCCTCAAGTCGGATTTTTACTTGAGCTTGAAGATCTTGTAAATCTTGATGCATGTTTGTTTATTCAGGTGCTTGAAAATCTTCAAGATGCTGTTCGCCGCCTTCTTGAGTTAAGATCTTTACTTTTTGCTGTGCTTGTTCAAGCAAATTTTGACTGCGTCTGGCAAGCGAAATACCACGCTCGAAACTTTGTAATGACGCTTCAAGTGTAATGTCGCCTTGTTCCATTTTGGTAACAATTGTTTCTAGTTCTTGCATTGCTTGTTCGAAGCTTAAATCTTCTGCGCTCATGGTACTTCTTTGGCTACTTTTACATGCCTCAAACAATACCGAACCTACCTTGTAAATTCAATCATTATCAGCATTGGGATTGATTTAATGGCAAGCGTTTAAACAGCAATTGTTTGCTTCAACATTTTCCTCGTTATTTAGCGTAAAGGTTAAGGATTCTTTGCCGTTAACCTTATCACAGAATTATTTCAACCAACCTTTGTTTAGGTAGAGGAGTTAACCATGGATTTAGCAACGCTAATCGGCCTTATCGGCGCGCTTGGTTTTGTCCTCATGGCGATGGTCTTAGGTGGCGACCTAGGCATATTCTTTAATGTTCCGTCGGTACTGATAGTATTTGGCGGTTCGACCTTTGTAGTATTGATGCAATACCCCCTTACTCAGTTTCTAGGAGCGGGTAAAATTGCCGCTAAAGCATTTGCATTTAAAATACAATCTCCAGAGGAATTAATCCAAAAAACTGTTGAAATGGCAGATGCAGCTCGTAAAGGCGGATTTTTGGCATTGGAAGAAGCAGAGATTGAAAACAGCTTTATGCAAAAAGGCGTGGATATGCTGGTAGACGGTCATGACGTTGAGGTGGTCAGAACCACTATGGCTAAAGATATCACCAATACAACCGAGCGTCATGATGCCGGCAGTGTTATTTTCAAATCGCTCGGTGATGTCGCACCAGCGATGGGAATGATTGGAACACTGATTGGACTCGTTGCAATGCTCTCGAACATGGACGATCCGAAAGCGATTGGACCAGCAATGGCAGTAGCCTTGCTTACAACGTTATACGGTGCAATGCTTGCGAATATCGTATGTTTGCCCATTGCATTTAAACTCGGCGTGCGTTCTGCTGAAGAAAAGCTCAATCAGTGTTTAATCCTTGATGGAATATTGGGCATAGCCGACGGCCAAAACCCAAGAGTTATCGAAGGTGTCTTAAAAGGTTATCTTGCTGAAGGTAAAAGGGGCAGTAACGAGGAGAAAGCGTAATGGAAGACGAATGCCCAAAATGTCCTCCCGAGGGCTTACCTGCATGGATGGGCACCTTCGCAGACTTAATGTCTCTATTAATGTGCTTTTTTGTTCTTCTGCTTTCGTTTTCAGAAATGGATGTGAAAAAATTTAAGCAAATTGCAGGCTCGATGAAGTTTGCCTTTGGTGTTCAAAATAAAATTGAGTTAAAAGATATTCCCAAAGGTACAAGCGTTGTTGCGCTTGAATTTAGACCCGGAAAACCCGACCCAACGCCTATCGAAACTGTCCAACAAGTGACCCAAAATATCACCAAGCCAATGCTGAACTTCCAAGAAGGTGAGGATGCATCTGCTGGTGGCCGACAAAAACAACGCGGTCAATTGAGAGGTGGACAAGCTCCGAATACGGCTAATCAAACAGCCTCGGCTGGCGCTGCGGCAACCAATAATGAGCAGTTAGAGAAACAACTTAAAAAAGTTCAAGAGTTGTTGCAAAAAGAGATAAAAGATGGCGCGGTAGATGTTGAAAACCTAGGGCAGCAAATTATTATTCGGATTCGTGAAAACGGCTCATTCTCGGCTGGTTCAGCTTTTTTACAACCGCAGTTCGTGCCGGTAATACGCCGACTTGGTACCTTGATTACCGATATGCCAGGTCAGATAGAAATTTCCGGGCACAGCGATGGCGTGCAAATATCAAACGAACTTTATCGCTCTAATTGGGACCTTTCTGCACAGCGAGCAGTTGCGGTTGCTGAAGAGTTGAGGCGCGCAGATGGTTTTGATGAATCACGCATGCGGGTAGTTGGCAGAGCTTCCAATGACCCGGTTGCCGAAGATGACAGCGCCGAATCAAGAGCAAGGAATCGACGCGTAGAGATCAGCATTATGCAAGGCGATCCGAAGTACTCAGACCCAATTTCAGTAATGGGAACAGGGGCTGATTAGCCCCTGCGCCTAAGTTAGTTCGTTAACCGCGGCTAAGCATATTGCGATGCTGAGGTTTAGCTAACACGACCTGTGCCGTGCTGATTACTCGTTCTAGAAATCCACCCTCGCAGTAATTAAGATAGTATTGCCACATCCTCATAAAACGCTCGTCATAGCCATCTTCATTCAGCGCTGTCGCTTGCTTCATGAAGTCTTCAAACCAATGTTTAAGAGTTTGTGCGTAATCAAGCCCAATATCATGAACATCGCGAATACTCATATCTGTATATTTTTTAACATGTTTGTTTATGGCAAACTGTGAAGGTAAAAACCCACCCGGAAAAATATGCTTTTGAATAAAATCTACGCTGTCAGAATAGCCATCATAGCGTCGGTCATCGATGGTTATAGACTGCAGAAGCATCAAGCCATTGGGCTTCAATAGCGATGAGCACTTTTCAAAGAAGTTGGCTAAATATTTCTTACCTACAGCTTCGATCATCTCAATCGAAACGAGTTTGTCATACTCTCCCTCTAATAATCGATAGTCTTTTTTTAACAGGGTAATTTGCTGCTCCAAATTTTCATGCTTAACCCAGTTTTCAGCCCAAGCGTATTGTTCTTCAGAAATAGTAGTTGTGGTTACTTTACAGCCATAGTGTTTCGCTGCATATACTGCGAGTCCGCCCCAGCCTGTGCCTATTTCCATTAAATGATCGGTAGGGCTCAGTTGAAGTTTGTCGCAAATTGTTTTCAATTTATATTCTTGAGCCTGCGCCAAGCTGGCATTTGGATCTGGATAGACCGCTGCAGAATACATCATCGATTCATCTAAAAATTTGGTGTAAAGTCTATTGCCCAAATCATAGTGAGCGCCTATATTTTTTTTCGCTTGCGTTGGCGAATTGTTATTTGCGATATGCTTTATTTTTGCCATAGGCAACGTTAGCCACTGAAATCGCTTTTCCCATTTGTCTAAGGTCGATAAATTACGTGCGAAAATTCTGATGACGTTCGTCAGATTGGGGCTATCCCACAGTTTGTCGGTGAATGTTTCTCCAGACGCAATGCTGCCCCCTAACAGTAATTTTGGATAAGCTGCGGTGTTGAGTATATGTACCTCTGCTTTTAGATCCGACGCCTCGTCGCCAAGCGATGCAACCACCTGACCTTGCTCTTTAATAATCAAATGACCCTGTGGTAAATGCTTAAGCGCACTGATAAACATTGTGCGACAAGTTTTTTCCCAAAAGGAAATCGGCTCGCTTGTCGTTAATGTTTGTTCACCATGTGACATATTTTTTCCTTACTTCATGGGTGCGTATAAATTGGTACGCGTTTTAAAAATAATTTCAGTGCTTGCCAATAAATGCCAGCTACAGTTTTTATAGTCATGCTTGGAATGGACAACAGCGTTTTCCGCAAACTAACTGAATTCAAAGGAATGCGTTTTAAATCCATTGATGCTTCAAAATGTTTGCTCTGTTTACTGCATATTAGCTGTAGCTTAAGCTCCTCGTTCGGTTGAGCTATTCGCCAGTGGTACACCATATCAATAGGATTAAACGGCGAAACATGAAATGCTTTCGCACAATCTTTTTGCTCCGCTAAGTCAACTAAATAGTGATGTCTATTATTCCATGGAGTATTCGATACTTCGGCTAATACATGCGAAAAATTATTCGCACTGTCACGCAGATAGAAAAAATTCACCGGGCTAAAGTATAAACCAAAGGTACGCACTTGGCCGAGCATGAAGACCTCTCCAAAAAGGGGTTTTCCGTTAAGTTCCGACATTTTTTCGAGTACCGCGCTTTCAAGGTTTTGCTGCGGGTCGCCAAGGTAATCAGCGCGCGTAAAATTGACAATTGATCGCCTAATACTCCGATCCGAAAACCCTTTTACCCGTTTGTTTACCGCACTTATTTCCGACAATTTTAGCCAAAATAAAAAAATATTGTATTCAAAGGCATGCAGTTTGGGAACGACACGCCGGTGAAAAACTTTTCCTGTGTAAATAGCGCTTTCCAGTTCGGCTTCAATCAAAGTGATACTCCAAAGCGCTTACAAACGTCAAGTGCACTGCGAACACCGTCCTCATGGAAACCGTTGTACCAATAGGCGCCACAAAAGTGCAAGCCATCGACACCACAAATTTCATCTCGGCGCTGCTGCGCGGCAACCATTGTTGGACTAAATTGCGGGTGAGCGTAATGATAAACTCCCAAAATTTTGTGTTTTGCAATTTCCTTAGTGTTGTTAAGCGTGACGCAGAATGTTGTGTCAGACTCAATTCGCTGCAGAATATTCATGTTGTAGGTCACTGCTGCTGGCGCCAATTGTTCGTCGCTATTACCTCGTATTTGATAATTCCAACTGGCCCAGGCAAGCTTTCGCTGGGGTAAGACCGATGTGTCTGTATGCATTACCACTTCGTTCATCGCATACGGGATATCGCCTAATATTGTACTTAGAGATTCGGCAGTGCCTGTTTCAAAACTTTCTAAGTTCAACATTTTTAAAGCTTGGTCGCTATGACAGGCGAAAATGACTTCGTCGAAGTCGCGTATACCGTCAGGCGAAGTTACTTGAAAGCCATCCGCCGTTTTTGCAACTTGAGTCACTGGACAATTCAAACGAATTTTATCCTTATATTCGGCCGTGATGGGCTCTATGTACTGAGACGAACCCCCAATTAAAGTAAACCACTGTGGACGATTAGTAACGTTTAACAAGCCATGATTATTGAAGAACTTAAGAAAAAAGCTTAGCGGAAAATTTGCGGAAGCTTCAAGGCTGGTAGACCAAATCGCGGCACACATAGGCAGTATATAGTTTTGTACGAACTGCTCGCTCAACTTATGTTCTTCAATAAATTCTATTAGGGTAATATTTTCGACGTTTACGTTATCTTCAATGGCTTGCTTGCATACTTTGTTGAACTTAAGAATATCGAGAACTAGACGCCAGAAACTCGGTGATAAGATGTTTCGCCTTTGCGCAAACAAACTATTTATCGTGTTACCGTTGTATTCTAAACCGGTGCTGTCATTGCGCACACTGAAACTCATCTCGCTGGCTTGACTATCAATATTGAGTTGCGACATGAGCTTGATAAAATTTGGATAAGTCCAATCGTTATAAACAATAAATCCAGTATCAATGGCGTATTGCCTGCCGTCAACGTCGACATTTTTTGTAGCTGTGTGTCCGCCGATATAATCGTTTGCCTCGAAAAGCAAAATGTCTGCATGTTTATTGAGTAAATACGCGCTAGTCAGGCCTGCAATGCCGCTGCCAATTATGGCAATACGTTTAGTCATGCTTTGCGGCTCTCTTGGCACTACTTCTCATACCAATACACATTTTGCGCTGAACAAAAGCGGGTAAGAAGTTTAAAAAACGTATGAACGCACTAAAGCGTTTAGGAAAATATATAGCGGAGCGATCACTTAAAATGCCGTCAAGCATGTACTGCGCCGCTCTCTTTGAAGATATAGCCATCGGCATCTTAAAATCATTTTTGTCGGTAAGTGGCGTTTTTACGAAGCCTGGCGATATCGTCTGTACATCGATACCGCGAGTTGCAAGGTCAACTTCTAAACTTTTGGCGATGTAATGCAGCGCAGCTTTGCTGCCTCCATAGGCTTGACTGCGAGTAAAGGGTAATAGTCTTGCAAGGCTATCCACAAATACTAGCTTACTACCTCGTTGTGCTTTTGTTAGCAGTGCAGATGCTACATTTACCGCACCAAACACGTTAATTTCAAACACGCGCCTGAACATTGCTGGTTCAATGCTTTTCGCATCAACGTATTCGCATGTTCCAGCATTGATCACTGCGATATCAAACTCTATGTCTGATAGTGCCTCAATTGTGGCTTGTTCATCACTCGCATCAAATCTGAGCGTACTTATATTTGCAATATTCGCAAGTTCCGTTAACTTTTCCGCGTTTCGGCCGCAGGCAATTACAGTGTGTCCGTGATTAGCAGCATGAACTGCTAAAGCTTCACCAATTCCAGAGGTTGCGCCAGTAATTAAAATTCGTTTCATTAACTTAATCCTCGTTTTATTTTTTTTATTATTTTGCCTAGCAGCGGAACATGCTCGTAAACCATTTGGCCGAGGTCATAGTAATCACGATGAAAAACGATTTTATCGTTTTCTAATGTTAGCATTGAAATACCATCGACTGAGACAGGTTTGCCTTTGTTAATGCGCTTTGAAGTAAATCGCATTGTCCAGTTGACAACATAACCTTGATTTCCAGTAGGTAGTTTATTGTGGATGTCGAATTCACAGTATTTTGCATTCTTCAGTAGCTTACCAAAATAATGCTCTACTGACGCAAGTCCGTCGTGAGAGGCAATAGGGTCAATAAATTTCACGTCTGCGCTATAAATATCTTTCAAGGCGTCAATCTGCATACTCGCTAAATCAGTGTAAAATTGGGAGAATTTTTCTATAGTGCTCATGGAGTAAATTAGCCTTTTTAATTTGTAAATTTTTTACTACAGGTGAGGGCGACAAGATCATCAAATTAAGTTTTTTTAATTGTAAATGCGATCGATCTATCCCTTGGTGTTCATAGTACTTATTATATATATGTCAACTTTGGGCCCCAAATTATGAAAGTGCCGCTGTTTCCTTTGTCCTCACACGTGTTACCTGAGGGGCGAATGGCGTTGAGAATCTTTGAACCAAGATACACAAGAATGATCAAAGAGGTGTGCAAGGCTGAAACAGGCTTTGTAGTATGCATGATAAATAACGCAGGCGACGCGAGCAACAACACACATATTTTCCCACTGGGCACGTTTTGTAAGGTAATAGATTTTGACATACTTGATGATGGCTTGCTCGGCATAACTATAGAAGGTCAGTATTGTGTGTCAATTTTTGATATCGAAACGGAATTTGACAGCCTCAGGATCGCTGAATGTGAGGAGAGTAAAATGTGGCAATGTAATTTAAATATTGACGAGTTATCTCCAATGAATGATCGTCTTAAAGAGGTGTTTGACAAATATCCTGAAATTAGCATGCTATACGACAAGGTAAAGTTTGATGACCCGGCATGGGTGGTCAACCGCTGGTTGGAGTTATTGCCGGTAGGCGCTGAACAAAAACAGCACTTTATGGCGCAACAGGATTGCGACAAAGTGGTAAAATATCTAGCTCAGCTTATTGAATAGGCGACGTCTTTAGTTTCAAAACCGCCCCGACGCAACATTACTTACATTAAATATATTTCACTAATAAAGCCGAAAAGTTTCGCTATACTCATTTGCATACTATATTGATGCGTACGACAAGGTGATAAAAAAATGCTTATTGGAATTCCGTTGGATAACAAGAAATACGATAATAGCAAGCCCAAAGATTGTGCCGCAGAGATGTCTGCCTACTTAGAAACCGTCGCAAAAGAAAGGTGCAAAGTATCTTTTTCGAAAGTATTTGGTTATTTCGCACCGCGTTTAAGGTCTTATGCCTTAAAGCAGATGGGTAATGAAGCGATTGCGATGGAGTTAGTGCAGGATACAATGTCAAATGTGTGGCAAAAAGCACACCTTTTCAATTCAGAGAAAGGTTCGCCATCAACGTGGATTTTTACGATCGCCAGAAATATTCGCTTTGATATGCTTCGTAAGCTACAGAATCGTAAAGAGGATGTATGTTCAGACGATATGTGGCCAATTTTATGCGAGCAGACCGCTGATTTGACCCAAGCGCCATTAGACGAACAAATTACGTTAGAAGAAGTAGGCCAATACTTTGAGAGTTTACCAGTAAAACAAAAAGCGGTAGTCGAGGCTATATACATTGATGGTAAGTCGCAACAAGAGGTCGCCGATGAACTTGAAATTCCGCTCGGAACCGTTAAGTCGAGAACACGCCTAGCATTGCAGC
Source organism: Glaciecola sp. SC05 (assembly GCF_041380235.1). Classification (NCBI taxonomy): domain Bacteria; kingdom Pseudomonadati; phylum Pseudomonadota; class Gammaproteobacteria; order Alteromonadales; family Alteromonadaceae; genus Glaciecola; species Glaciecola sp. SC05. The sequence goes on along the minus strand of NZ_JBGIYY010000020.1, from coordinate 11,315 downwards.
GATTGAAGGAAATGCTTAAAGAACATGGTTAGATTTCACCCAACTAACCAAACCTTGGTTGGTTTTGCTGATGGCATAATAGCGCCGAACGAATCGATTTTAGTATCTGCTCACTGTGATTTATGTGAGCAGTGCAGGTCAAAGGTGCTCACTATGACTGAAATAACGGCAGAATTGATATTCGAACAAGACAAAGGATCAAAAACGGCTAACATTATTGATAACGAGCTTGCGAATATGTTTGATGCAATCGTTAGCAGACCAAGTGTAATTCCTCAGGCATCTGTATGCACAACTGGTAAGAGTTTGTTTATCGATGGTAAAAGTTTTAAAATTCCTCCTAGTCTTCAACGATTTTCTGAAAGCGTGGGCGATTGGTCACATCTTGTCGGTAAACTGTGGCAGGCACCAGTATCCATAGGTGGGAAAAACCTAGCAAACTTCATTTATATGGAAAGAGGCGGTAGCGTCCCTGAGCACACTCACATCGGAAATGAGCGTACTTTAGTATTAAACGGTAGCTTTAGTGACGGTGTAAATGAATATGACACTGGGGATTATATTGCGCTTAATGAAAGCCATACTCACACGCCCATCGCAGCCCTTGATGAGGGCTGCTTAGTATTTAGTATTATCGATGAGCCTTTGCACTTTACTTCTGGTTGGGCCAGATTAATTAACCCTCTGAGCCACCTTTACTTTAAAGTATCAACAAAAAACTAAAAAGGAGCCAATTGGCTCCTTTTTGATATTAACGAATAAATTCACTTGAGGGGAAATTGAGCCTCAGAGTTTTCACCGCATTGTCTCTCAATTCGTCAAGCCCTAGTTCATCATAACTCGATACCATTATTTCTAGAGCGGGTTGAATTTGCGGCGTATCTGGATAATGTTCTAGTACATATCTACCGCGATTTGCTGCCGCTACATATGCTTCACGGCGCATATAAAAACGAGCAACTTCGATTTCGTACTTTGCAAGTCGGTTCTTTATGGCAAGCATACGTTGCTTAGCATCACGAGCGTACTTAGATTCTGGAAATTTTTCTATTAGACGCCTAAAGTCCTCAAATGACTCTTTAGATTTGGAAGGGTCTCTATCAGAGCGCTCAACATTCAGCAGGCTCTGAAATAAATTATTATCCTGCTCCATATTGGTCACACCACGCATATAAAGGGCATAGTCGACATCTGCATGATTTGGATTGAGCCTAACAAAACGGTCAATAGTGGCTAAAGTTTGTTCAGTGTTCCCAGTTTTGTAATAGCTATAAATCAAATCTAATTGAACTTGATGGGAAAGCGGGCCAAATGGAAATCTTGAATCAATAGCACTAAGGGTTGCTGCAGCTGCGGAGAAGTTACCAATCTCCATATTTTTCTTTGCCTGATTATAAAGTGCGTTAGCGCCTTGATTCGCAACGAGTTCACGCTGTTCATCTTCGGAACTGGAGCATCCTGAAATGCCAATTAATGCTACGCTGCTTAAGGCAAGCAGCCAGTTTTTCCATTCCTTCATTGTATTATTTTGTCTCATACCACACGAATTCTTTTATTTTACTACAATTAAACCTTCACAGGCACCAAAACTTACATCTGCTTTTATTGCCGTTGCTTGTTATAATGTCGCCACGTTCACCGATAATGTTGTTTATGAATCAGCAAGTCAAATCCATATCGCTTACAGGCGAGTTACCGCCAGAAGCATTTAACACAAGACTAGACCAATGCATTGCGCAATTGTTCCCAGAATATTCACGTTCCAAGTTAAAAGAGTGGATTTTGGCAGACTGTGTATTCGCCGATGGAGATTTGGTTAATACTCCCCGCTTAAAAATGAGGGGGGGCGAAGTTATACAAATTAATGCCGAGCAAGCAGTCCAGGTTAGCGATCAGCCAGAAATTATTGCGCTAAATATCGTTTATGAAGATAGCGACATTTTAGTGATAGATAAACCTGCGGGACTGGTCGTTCATCCAGGCGCTGGTAATCAGACCGGCACCTTGTTAAATGCTCTATTAGCGCATGTTCCAGATATACAACACATACCTAGAGCAGGCATAGTACATCGCCTAGATAAAGAAACAACAGGTTTGATGGTAGTGGCAAAAACGCTCGCTGCGCAAACTCATCTGGTTGAGCAACTGCAGTCTCGTACCATGGGTCGAGAGTATGAAGCCGTTGTTATGGGCAACCTGATAGCGGGCGGCAGTATTGACGAGAACATTGATAGACATGCGACTAAACGCACTTTGATGGCAGTGCGGCAGTCAGGCAAACCTGCGGTAACCCACTACAGAGTCAAGCGAAAATATCGAGCGCATACCTATTTAAGGTTGAAATTAGAAACCGGTAGAACCCATCAAATCCGTGTGCATATGGCGTACATCAAGCATCCTCTTGTTGGAGATATCCAATACGGCGGCAGAGCTCGCCTACCAAAACATGCTAGTGAATCTTTTATCAGTATTTTGCGAGAATTTAAGCGCCAAGCCTTGCATGCCATTCAGCTCACATTGACACACCCTATTACGCTTGAACGTCTGACCTGGAAAGCCCCACTGCCTGACGATTTTATCGAACTGTTGAACGAGTTGGATAAAGACAGTGAGGAAAATGGTCTTAGCGAAGGCATGTGAAGTTTATCGTTCCAGATCGACCGCTTGCGGAAAATTTACTATGCTTTACCACCACTAGGAATGGCGGCGTTAGCGCTAAGCCCTACGATTCTCTAAATTTAGCGCAACATGTGTCAGACAATCCGATAAGCGTTGAGCGCAATAGACAATTGTTATCGGATTATTTAAACAGATCTGCGACACAAAAACGCTCTCTGGACGGCCAAATCAATATGTCATCGCCCTTGATGCACAGTAAAGAGCCTGCAATTGCACCATTACGTTTTATGAAACAAACTCATTCAACGATTGCTATTGATTATGAGCAATTGTTAGAGTCCCACACAAACGCCGATGCCGTGTTCACGAAACAGTCTAGAGTGCCCTTAGCGGTGTTAACCGCAGACTGTTTACCGCTTGTCTTATTCAGTAATGCAAGTAATGAATGTGCTGCCGTTCATGCTGGTTGGAAGGGTCTTATCGGTGGCGTGATTGAAAATGCCGTCGACATGTTCAGTGCCGACAATAGCACCATATCGGCCTGGATAGGTCCAAGTATTTGTCAGCATCATTTTGAAGTCGGTAGCGACCTTGCTATTAAATTCAAAGCTTATGAATCATCTATCGTTAGAGCAGCAGACACCAACAAATGGCATATAGATTTATCCGCAGTTGCAAATCAGATACTGCAAGACCTCAACATTGTCGATGTGCAACAAAGTCGCGTATGTACCTATTGTCGAGACGATTTATTTTCTTTCAGACAGTCTACCCATGCTGGCTTAATAGAATGCGGTCGTATGGCTACCATAGTTATGAAATATTAATTTAAAAATATTGGCTTGAAATGACCCCCTTAAATACCCATATAGTTAATATGGAAATTTTGGAGAATCATCATGCGTTTAGATAAATTCACTAGCAAGTTTCAACTTGCCATTTCTGATGCGCAATCACTCGCTCTCGGCCGTGACAATCAATATATTGAACCAGTGCATTTAATGTCGGCCTTGCTAAATCAGCAGGGCGGCAGCATACGGCCTTTATTCGATCAGACAAAAGTTAACGTTAACAGTTTACGTTCCGCATTGGCGGAAGCCATCGACAAACTCCCGAAAATTCAGGGTTTTGGCGGCGATGTGCAGTTGGGCAGAGATACCATAAAACTATTAAATGTAAGCGATAAAATATCGCAGCAAAGGAAAGATGATTACATTACATCTGAAGTTTTTGTGCTGGCTGCAGTAGAAGATACAGGGCAGTTAGGAAATATCTTAAAGCAGCTGCATTTGAATAAGCCTCAAGTTGAGCAAGCGATAGATAAGATCAGAGGCGGTCAAAAAGTTACGGATCAAAATGCTGAGGACGTGCGTCAAGCACTCGAAAAATTCACCATGGATTTAACCGAGCGAGCGGAGCAGGGTAAATTAGATCCTGTTATTGGTCGGGATGAAGAAATTCGCCGCACCATCCAAGTTCTTCAACGTAGAACAAAGAACAACCCAGTGTTAATTGGCGAACCTGGCGTAGGTAAAACAGCCATTGTTGAGGGGCTCGCGCAGCGCATTATCAATGGAGAAGTGCCTGAAGGCTTAAAAAATAAGCGAGTATTATCACTTGATATGGGCGCATTAGTGGCAGGTGCAAAATATCGTGGTGAATTTGAAGAACGGCTTAAGGCAGTACTAAACGAGCTGTCTAAAGAAGAAGGCCGAGTTATTCTCTTCATTGATGAGCTGCATACTATGGTGGGTGCAGGGAAGGGCGAAGGTGCGATGGATGCAGGCAATATGCTTAAGCCGGCTCTTGCAAGAGGGGAGCTGCATTGCGTGGGTGCAACCACCCTTGATGAATACCGACAATATATTGAAAAAGATGCGGCTTTAGAGCGGCGCTTTCAAAAAGTGCAGGTCGACCAACCGAGTGTTGAAGACACCATCGCTATATTGCGAGGCCTAAAAGAGCGCTATGAACTTCACCATGCCGTTGACATTACTGACCCGGCAATTGTTGCTGCTGCAAGCTTATCTCATCGATACATTAGCGATAGACAGCTCCCTGATAAGGCAATAGATCTTATTGATGAGGCAGCTTCAAGTATTCGTATGCAAATAGATTCAAAACCAGAAGAAATGGATCGACTTGAACGCCGCATTATTCAGCTAAAGTTAGAAGAGCAAGCATTATCTAAAGAAACGGATACAGCCAGTCATAAACGTCTCGAGACCATAGAACTAGAAAGAGAGCAATTGGAGTTAAAGTTTGCCGAGTTAGATAAAGTTTGGCATCGAGAAAAAGATGCAATGCAGGGTACTCAAGGCGTAAAGGCTGAACTGGAACAAGCCAAACTAGATTTAGAAATTGCAAGGCGCGCTTCTGATTTAAATAGAATGTCTGAATTGCAGTACGGAAAGATACCAGCGTTAGAACAGCGGCTTGAAAAAGCGGCTGAAACGGATACTAGCGAACACACGTTGTTAAAAAATAAAGTTACAGAGGTTGAGATTGCCGACGTACTTTCCCGCTGGACCGGTATACCGGTCAATAAAATGTTGGAAAGCGAAAAAGAAAAACTCGTCAGTATGGAAGATGTGTTGGCAAAACGAGTCATCGGGCAAACTGAGGCTGTAAAGGCGGTGTCTAATGCCATTCGACGGTCTCGTGCAGGGCTCTCAGACCCCGATAAGCCAACCGGCTCGTTTCTGTTTTTAGGCCCTACAGGTGTTGGCAAAACAGAGCTTTGTAAAGCACTCGCAAACTTTATGTTCGACACAGAACAGGCCTTAATTCGTATCGATATGTCAGAGTTTATGGAGAAGCACTCTGTGGCAAGATTGGTTGGGGCGCCACCGGGATACGTTGGATACGAAGAAGGTGGGTATTTAACTGAAGCTGTGCGACGCAAGCCTTATTCGGTAATATTGCTTGATGAAGTTGAAAAAGCGCATCCTGATGTATTCAATATTTTGCTACAAGTGCTCGACGACGGACGTTTAACGGATGGCCAAGGACGCACAGTAGACTTTAAGAATACTTTGATAATTATGACCTCAAACTTGGGCTCAGATATCATTCAGTCGCAGGTAGGTGAGGAAAATTACGCCGAGATGAAAGCCGGTGTCATGCAAGTGGTTGGCAGTCATTTTCGTCCCGAGTTTATAAACAGAGTAGACGATATGGTTGTTTTCCATCCATTGGCGAAAGAAGAAATAAAAGCCATTGCTAAAATTCAGTTGGCAGACTTGCGCAAACGTCTGCATGAAATGAACTTTAAACTGGAAATAAGTGGAGCGGCACTAGATAAGCTCGCTGATGCAGGGTTTGATCCGGTATTTGGTGCTAGACCATTGAAGAGGGCGATTCAACAGTACATAGAGAATCCTCTAGCAGAAAAACTTCTGTCTCAAGATTCAGGTTTGACAGACACGGTTCGAATTGATGTCGAAGAAAATCAATTGACCATAAAATAAGTTCTGAAGGCAGTAGCTTGCTAGCTTTTCATTAGTGAAAAGCTAGCTTCATCAATTAAGAATTTCTATTCATTTCTGCCATCAGGGCAAGAGCGTTTTGGCGGTACTTAAAGTCATCAAATTGTTCTAAAAGGCTTTCAATTTCTCTTTTGGCTTCCGTTTTCCTATTTAACTTAAATAAGGTGTAACCCAAATGATATCGCACCGCAGGATCGATCGTGTTCATTGCAAAGGATTGTCGCAAGTATTTCAAACCCTCGTCATATTTACCTAACTGACTCAATGACCATCCAAGCGTATCTAAAATAAATGGATTACTCGGAAGCAACTGATATGCTTTTAGCGCATGCTCGTAGGCACTTTCAAAACTAGCCTCTTGAATATAAATATTTGCGTAGTTGTTCAATACAAATGGCAGGCGAGGGTACACATTATTTTTTATGATTTGGCGATAATGTTCTTTTGCTTTTGTATAATTTTTATTGTCTAAATATAGGTCACCGACTAAATGACGCTTTAAGTCCGAGCTCGGCCCACTCTCTATAGAGCTTTCCACAAGCTTAACAAATGCTTCAGGAGCAAAGCCTTGATTAGCCAGCAAATAACGTTTTAATAAGGCCTGTGCGAAGGTATTATCGGCATTTATGGCTTGTTGATAAAATTCTGCAGCTTCGCTTAACTTATCTTCCGCTTGCGCCAAATCCCCATTGAGCATGAGTAGATCTGGCTGGTTTTTATAGCGTCGATTTAAAGATGCAGATTGAGTCTTCGCCTCATCAAGACGATTGCTAAGTATCGCAAGCCGCAGACTTTCTAATTGGGTGGCATAGTTATCAGGGTTGAGTGTCAAAGAGCGCTGTATGCTCTTCCATGCACCGTCTAGATCATTTGCTCGTTCTTGAGAGAGCGCTAAGTTGTAAAGTGCCGAAAAGTTGTCGGAGTATATCCCATAAAGAGTGGCTAAGTCGTTCTTTGCGCCATAGTAGTTTTCTACTCTGATGTACAAGTCTGCACGATATAACAAGAACTCAGGCACTAAGAAATTATCTCTAACCAGTTGACTTGCGATCTCTATCGCCTCGTCGACCTCTCCCATATTCGAGTAAATAGAAGCGCTTTCCATTTGCAAATCTGCAGAGTTTGGAGCAAAAATAAGTGCCACTTTTATATGAGCAAGGGCCTCTTCATAATTGCCTAAGAGGTTTTCAATTTTGGCGAGCATTGCCAATACATCAGTTTGTTGAGGACGTTCCTCTAATAACTGACTCAGTATGGATTTCGCCTCTTCGAGGTCCCCTAAGTTAGCGTAAACAGAAGACAAATTAAAGCGAGCAGAGAAGTGTTCTGGATTCTGTGTTAACACCTCTTCTAAGATGTTTTTTGCCCCTTGAATATTCCCTTGTTTTATATAAATGGAAGCCAGTAAGTTTTTAAAATCATTACTGTTAGGATTGTTTGTTAATAAGACGTTTACCTGTTTTTCTGCTTCAGCATATTGTGAAGTTTGAATAGACAATAAGACCTTGTCTATTATTAAAGAGTCAGAAGTTTCAGTGATTGTTTGCAGGGTAGCAAGGGCTTCGTTTTCTCTTCCTCTTGCGGCGAGGACTCTGGCTTTTAATGCAATAAATTTTGGGTCTGTAGAGAATTGCTCAGCTAACTTTCCAGTCAGTTGGTTGCATTTGTGATTTAAGTTAGCTTGTAAATAGAGTCGGCAAAGTTTCGAACCAAATTGTAAATCCGTTTCAGCCTTTTGGCTAAAGCGCTCTAACACAGAAATAGCCGTGGCAAAGCTACCCTCACTGGCGTAAATATCACTGAGTATCAAACTCGCCTGAATATCATTGGGCTGCTTAATTAAATAAGACTGAAGGTCTTGCATCGCGGCGTTGATATTCCCAGCCGCATAGTTTGCTATGCCACTAATATATAAAAGCCCATCACCTTTTTCTAAACTATCAGCATCTAATAAGCTCAAGTAGTTGACCAACTCCTCAAGCGTTGCTTGTGCTTCATCTGTATTGCCGTTTTGAGATTGCACATAGCTAAGCATAAATTTAGCCATTGGATCTTGAGGAGAATTGACTAATATCTTATTGATTGTCTCTTCAGCGCTTTGAAATTGATTGAGGCTGACATATGCGTTGACAAGATCCCGTAACACTAATGGCTGTTCTGGCTCGATAGCTAGTGCTGTATTTAAGGCTTTGATATAGGCATCTAAGTCATCAAGATTTCGGTAAATCGCCGCTAGAGTTCTATACGATTCAGTATAGCTTGGGTCAGCTTCTATTGCTTGTTTGGCGAGTTTTTTAGCAGCAGCCAAATTTCTTTGCTCTAACTCAAACTTAGCATATGCGTCGAGTACCGCCGCATTTGATGGGGAGAGTAATATTGCAGATGCAAAATTCCTGTGAGCACTTTCTGCGTCGTCAAGCTCATTATATGCCTTTGCTTGTACTGCTAACAAGACCGCTTTATTTTTAGCGGTTAGCCCCTTTTCTTCCAAAACAATGAGGTCTTGATATCTATTTTCAACCAGCAATGAATTCGCCAAAAACTCCATGACTAAGTTTGGATCAGCGCCGCGCTCTAAGGCTTCGTAAAATTCTAAAACAGCTTCGTCATATAGAAATGACAGAGCCATCACTTTACCCATCATGATTTTCGATGGTAAATGGTCAGGATCTTCGCCCAGACTGTTTTTCAGATGGATATAGGCTGTGTCAAATTGACTTTGCTCAAATGCTATGTTTGCTTTTTCGAAGTTATCTTCAACCTGAGCAAGGGCTAAAAAAGGTAACAATAAGAATGTTGAAATTAAATACTTCATAAATACTCTTCAAATAGCGCTTTATCTATATTGTAATATTGTACACAAAAAAAAAGGCGGATAATCCGCCTTTTCGATAACTATGTTTAATTACTTACTGCGTCGTAAACCCAACCAAACACCGAACCCTAAAAGGAATGCGATAGATGCTGGAGCATTAGCGTCTATTACAGAGGTCCCTTCTTTCATGAAGCTAACACCTGAAATCTTAATGTGGTCAGTTAAGTGTCCTGCATTACGCTCAATAGCGTGAGCAGCACCGACTAACCAATATTTTGAAAACACGCCAGCAGAGCTTGTTACTGGAATATGACCGTTTGAACCATTTCCTTTAAAGTCCGAACCAATGTTAGTCCAGCCGCGATTCGTTATGTCAGCCCATGTTTCATTGCTGGCAAATGGAGTCCCAATGATGGAATCACCGCCCGTGAATGCCATGACTGATGCACCTGCAGTATTTTGGGTTCTACCACCACTGCCACCGTAGGTATAATTCCACCCTGTATCGATTGCGCTAATATTGATCGCTTCGCTGAATGATAGAAGAATCATATCAAAATCGAAATGATTGTTATCTACAGAATGGTTCGGGGTATCGTCTCCCTCATCACCATTGATAACACCTAAACCGCTATTACCATAACGAGTTAGTCTTGAGCGTTGAATGCACCGATCTCCGTTAGAATCTTGGCAGTATGCATTGCTGCCGAATAAAGACGACGACCAAGCTGTTATATCTAAATCAATACCGTGTTTCGTTCCACTGAGAGATGTGTGGGCGCCTGAGCCTTGAATGTGCCCAGTGTCCGAACTGCTTGTTTTAAAACTCCAGCTCGTAGCTGTCGATGTTGAGGCGAAACTTAAGGTCGATGCCGTCATTAGCAAAGCCGCTAGTCCGATGTGTCTGAATCTCATATTACTTCCATTCCCTTTTCTAAAATATCTGCTACATGCCAAAGCAAAAAACAAGCCAAAAAAATTAAAGTTAATTAATTCAATGAGTTGAATTTTTGTGTGCATGAATATTTTTAGTCATTGTAAAATAAATTGACAGTGCTAATTTGGACGCATAAATTTCGTATGTCTCGGGATGATTCCTTCTAGGCCCTATTTGCCGCACGCTCACAAGAGCACTAAGCTCACGTGAATAAGTCTGACAAAGTTAATTACTGTTTACAATGGATGACCTGTAACACTGAAATAAGGTAAACTAGCGGAAAGGAGAAAATATGACCGAAACTAATTCTAAACGTCGAGGCATCTACCTGTTGCCAAATTTGCTTACTACAGCAGGTTTGTTTTCAGGTTTTTACGCCGTTGTAATGTCCATGAATGGTAACTTTGAGAGTGCTGCAATTGCAATTTTTGTGGCGATGATTTTCGACGGTTTGGATGGTCGAGTGGCAAGAATTACCAACACACAGTCGGCTTTTGGGGCTGAATATGATTCGATGGCTGATATGGTTTCTTTCGGCGTTGCTCCTGCATTAGTAGCATATAATTATGGCCTTACCGACTTGGGAAAAATAGGATGGTTAGCCGCTTTTATATATGTTGCTGGCGCGGCGTTAAGATTAGCGCGCTTCAATACTCAAGTAGGTATTGCTGATAAGCGCTTTTTTCAAGGACTTGCATCACCGGCCGCGGCAGCACTTGTCGCAGGTATGGTGTGGTGTGGTATCGATTATGAAATTGTTGGGCCTGATTTAGGCTGGCTTGTAGCGCTCGTTACCGGTCTATCTGGTTTGTTGATGGTCAGTAATTTCAAATATAACAGTTTCAAGGAAGTCGATTGGCATGGCAAAGTGCCATTTGTTGCGATTTTGGCGGTCATTCTAGTGTTCATTATTGTAGCCACAGCACCTTCGCTTGTCTTATTTATCGTTTTTGTGTTGTATGCAGTGGCAGGTCCATTCAATACGTTTAAAAGCGTTGATAAAGTGACTTTAGAGGATGTCGTTGGTGAAGCGGAAGAAGATGCTGATTTTAATGAACCATCGGTGAATAAAGATGAACAACAGACCTCGGGTAAACCGAACAATGAATAAGCTATAGGCCAACATGCAGAGAGTCTAGCTCTTAACTATAGTATTAGTAGCATCGACAGAGTTGATTGAACACTTTTATTTATCAGCGATTAATAGATAAAGTTCCTCAGCAAGTTGATGCAATTAAAGCTGGTTGTTTTTTCTGCACTTAATTACTAAATTCTAAAATAGCTATTGAACAAAATTATTATCCCTGTAAACTGCGCGTCCGCTTGAGTTTGCAGAATTCAATGAGAGGGTTGTTTGTTTTATAAGCAAACTCTTTAGATCCTTTAATCAAGCGGGTTGTAGGCTTTATTTATTTATGGTTTTTTTTGATAAATGGCTTGACACTTGAGGTGGATT
>NZ_JBGIYY010000002.1:0-336288 GCF_041380235.1 Glaciecola sp. SC05 | reverse complement strand
GACTAAATATTCGTGGGGATCCTTCAGACTCTGACCCCATTATTCTTTCTCCTCTGCGCTGGTCAAGCCGAAACGCATTATTTAGAAATTAATTAACCCTGACCCCATTATTCACGAATGCGCTCAAGTCGCTCTTGCTCTTCTGCGAAGGCGGCTTTTATTTCTTCGAGTACGGTATCCACATCGGCTTCGCTGTCGTCTAACTCATAATAACCTGATAGCTCTGTGTCGGGCTTGAGTTTGCCTTCTTCATATAGCGCCCACATTTCTTCTGCATATAAAGTTTGCAGCAGCTCTGGTGCAAATTCACCGTAATAGTCAGTGATGTTGCGTACGTCTCGTTGCAGCATACTAAAGGCATTATTGTTTGCCGCGGCGTTGACCACTTGGGGCAGGTCGATCACTACTGGGCCGTAGTCGTCTACTAACACGTTAAATTCAGATAAATCACCATGAACGAGGCCAGCACAAAGCATGAGTTTCACGTAATGCATCATTTGCGCGTGGTCCTCAAGAGCTTGCTCTTGTGACATCGACACATCGTTCAGGCGCGGCGCGACATTGCCTTCATCGTCGGTTATAAGCTCCATAAGCAACACACCGTCATAACAACCGTAAGGCTGCGGCACCCTAACACCGGCTGCTGCCAACGTGAAAAGGGCGTCAACTTCGGTATTTTGCCAGGCGTCTTCTTGCTGTTTGCGACCAAAGCTAGAGCCTTTTTCAATCGCTCTGGCTCGTCGGCTATTTTTTACCTTGCGACCTTCTTGATATTGAGCGGCCTTTTTAAAGCTACGCTTCATAGCATCTTTATAAACTTTTGCGCAGCACACTTTACCTTGGCTAGTCACCACGTAGACGGTGGCTTCTTTGCCACTCATCAGTTGGTAAAGCACTTCATCGATGAGTCCATCGTCTAATAGAGGTTGTAGTTGTTTTGGTGTTTTCATTGACGCGTTTATACAGTACTTTGCTTGTCTTTTAAATCAATTACGCTGTTTTCAGCACAGAATATTTACTCCTGTACTCAGGTGATTTGATGAGAACAAGCATATAGCAACACCACTGTCAGATTTAGTGGGTTGATAAAGACTTAAATCACGCTCTCCTTACCATGTTGTTTGTGCGCTTTGGTGCCTTGTAAGACAAGTTATTTGTAAATTGGTTTTAGCTAATTTCAATAAAATCCCTTTAAAATCATATAAATTTGGCTAAGACCTATCTAAAAGGGGTAAAAAACGTGTAAAATGCGCGGCTTACTTGCTTACATATTTAGATGCACTTCGATACGCGCAAAAAAGAGGATAGGATGGAGTTAGCAGCAATTATTCGCGAAGCCCAAGATGCAGTAGATGGGGCCAATACCCCCGCAGAGCTTGACGCTATTCGCGTTGCCTTTATGGGCAAAAAAGGAAAGGTTACCGACTTAATGAAGGGCCTTGGCGCTCTGTCTGCTGAAGAACGTCCAGCCGCGGGCCAGAAGATCAACGAGGCAAAGCAGCAGGTACAGGGCATTATTAATGGTAAAATCCAAGCCTTAAAAGCAGCTGAGATGAATGCCAAGTTAGCTCAAGAGGCGGTTGATGTTACTTTACCTGGTCGAGCTGTTGAAAAAGGAAACCTGCATCCAGTCAGTCGCACTATCGAACGTATTGAAGCGTATTTTGCTGATATCGGCTTTTCAGTCAAAACTGGACCAGAAGTAGAAGACGGTTTCCATAATTTCGATGCGCTGAATATTCCAAAGAACCATCCTGCTAGAGCCGATCACGATACCTTTTATTTTAATCCAGATGTGATGCTGCGCACACAAACTTCTGGTGTGCAAATTCGCACTATGGAAGCGCAAAAACCACCACTAAGAATTATCTCGCCCGGGCGTGTATACCGCAATGACTATGACCAGACACACACACCGATGTTTCATCAAGTCGAGGGTTTAATGGTTGATACCGATGTCAGTTTTGCCGAGCTTAAAGGTGTGCTGCACGACTTCTTGCACCATTTTTTTGAAGAAGACCTCAAAGTTCGCTTTCGCCCTTCGTACTTCCCGTTTACCGAACCTTCGGCTGAAGTTGATGTGATGGGTAAAAACGGCCAGTGGCTTGAAGTGCTTGGCTGCGGCATGGTGCACCCAAATGTGCTGCGAGCAGTCAATATCGACCCTGAAGTCTACACCGGATTTGCCTTTGGTATGGGCGTTGAGCGTCTGACGATGCTGCGTTACGGCGTAAACGATTTGCGCGCCTTCTTCGAAAACGATCTTCGTTTCCTCAAGCAATTTAATTAATTAGAGTCGAACATGAAATTCAGTGAATCTTGGTTAAGAGAATGGGTTAACCCAGCTTTAGATACAAACGCGCTGTGTGAACAGCTAAGCATGGCCGGTCTTGAGGTAGATGGCGTTGAGCCAGTTGCAGCGGCTTTCAGTGGCGTTGTGGTAGGTGAGGTGGTTGAATGCGGCCCGCATCCGGATGCCGATAAATTGCAGGTTACCAAAGTTAACATCGGTGATGATGAGCTTCTTGATATCGTCTGCGGCGCGCCAAATTGCCGTAAGGGTATTAAAGTCGCAGTAGCGAAAGTAGGCGCAGTGTTGCCCGGTGACTTTAAAATCAAAAAAGCGAAGTTACGTGGTCAGCCTTCGTTTGGTATGCTTTGCAGTTTTTCTGAGCTAGGTATGGGTGAAGATCATTCCGGTATTCTAGAGTTGCCAGTTGATGCACCGATTGCACAAGATTTAAGAGAGTACTTGCAGCTCGACGATAGCTCCATTGAAATCGATTTAACGCCAAACCGTGCAGATTGTTTGGGTATGAGGGGTGTGGCAAGAGAGTTGGGCGTGCTCAATCAACTTGACCTCAATAGCCCTAATATTACGCCCATTGAAGCGAGTATCGAAAACAGTCGTGGTATTTCGATAAAAGCTACGCAGGCTTGTCCGCGGTATTTAGGCAGGGTCATAGAAGGCGTAGATATGAGCGCTGATTCTCCGCTTTGGCTAAAAGAGAAACTCAGACGCAGCGGCGTGCGCAGTATTGACCCTGTTGTTGATGTGACAAACTACGTGCTCTTGGAGCTTGGCCATCCGATGCATGCCTTCGACAACGACGCATTAGACGGTGATATTGTTGTGCGCTTTGCCGAGCAGGATGAGCCAATAACATTGTTAGACGGCACGAACATTAATATTAATGCCGACACCCTCGTGATCGCCGACCAGAGCAAGGCGCTCGCCTTAGCCGGTATTTTTGGCGGTCTGCACTCAGGTGTTACCGCGCAAAGTAAAAATATCTTTTTAGAAGCCGCATTTTTTAATCCTGACGACATTTTAGGTAAGTCACGTCAATACAGTTTACATACTGATGCTTCTCATCGCTACGAGCGTGGTGTTGATCCCGAACTACAGTTTACAGCCATGCATCGAGCGACTGCGTTGCTGCTTGAAATTGTTGGCGGTAAGGCCGGTCCAATCGTCGAAGCGGTATCTCCCGCAGATCTGCCCGTGCGCAATAAGATAACCCTTCGTCATGGGCGTATTACTCGCGTATTAGGTAAAGATATCGATGCTACAAGAGTCAAAGATATGCTAGAACGTTTGGGTATGCAGGTTCAAGTCAGTGAAGGTGCTTATACCGTGCAAGCGCCCTCGTATCGCTTCGATATCGCTATTGAAGAAGACTTAATTGAAGAAGTCGCGCGTATTTATGGATATAACAATATCGAAAATACTGCACCGCTAGCGCGATTAAACATAAATGCCCACCCTGAAAAAGATATTGCTTTAAATATTTTAAAGCAGTCGTTGTTACAACAGGGCTTTCAAGAGGCGATTACCTATTCGTTTGTTGACCCGAAAAAACAAGCGTTATTGTATCCAGAGTTAGAAGGTTTAGCGCTTGAGCACCCAATATCTGCAGAGATGTCGGTAATGCGGGTAAGTTTGTTACCGGGTCTGTTAGGCGCGTTGTCTTATAATCAAAAGCGTCAGCAAACAAATATCAAACTGTTTGAAGCAGGTTTAATCTTTACGCCAGATGCCAATGAAAAAACCGGTGTTCAGCAAATTCAGATGATAGGTGGTGTGTTAAGCGGCAATACTCATGATGAGCATTGGTCAATTACCAATGCATCGCTAGATTTTTTTGATGCAAAAGCAGTCTGTGAGCAGTTAATTGCATTTACCGGGAGTGAAGCTGACTTTGAGTTTGTGCAAACTCAGCAACATGCGTATCACCCTGGGCAGTGTGCAAACATCATTTATCAGGAAAAAAGCGTCGGGATTGTGGGAGCAGTGCATCCACAGTTTGCCAAAAAACTTGGATTTAACGGCCAAGTTTTTGCGTTTGAAATCCAATTGTCGGCTATTTCAGGTCGAAAATTGCCTGCAGCCAGCACTATTTCAAAATACCCAATCAACCGCAGAGACGTTGCCGTTACGGTAAATGAGACGCTTGAAACAGGTAAACTACTAAAAAGTATTGAAAAAATTGGAATATCTGATTTAGTTGGCATAAACTTGTTTGACGTATACCAAGGTCAAGGTATTGAACTTGGATACAAGAGCTTAGCAATTTCAATTTGGCTACAAAGCACTGAAAAGACACTGGAAGATTCAGATATTCAAAAGTCTGTCGATATAGTAATTAGACATTTACAGGATCACTTTAGTGCAACATTAAGAGACTAATCAAATGGCATTAACCAAAGCTGATATGGCTGAACATTTGTTCGAAAAGTTAGGCATTAACAAGAAAGACGCAAAAGATCTCGTTGAACTCTTCTTTGAAGAGATTAAAGAGTGTCTAGAAGCGGGTGAG
Source organism: Glaciecola sp. SC05 (assembly GCF_041380235.1). Taxonomy (NCBI): domain Bacteria; kingdom Pseudomonadati; phylum Pseudomonadota; class Gammaproteobacteria; order Alteromonadales; family Alteromonadaceae; genus Glaciecola; species Glaciecola sp. SC05. The sequence goes on along the minus strand of NZ_JBGIYY010000002.1, from coordinate 331,468 downwards.
CAGGTTAAGTTGTCCGGCTTTGGTAATTTTGATTTACGGACCAAAAATGAGCGACCAGGGCGTAATCCAAAAACCGGCGAAGATATTCCTATCAAAGCCCGTAGAGTGGTTACCTTTAGACCCGGTCAGAAGCTAAAAAGCCGAGTTGAAAACGTTCCCGTTGAAAAATAGTCCGCTGTTCAGTATTCATTCCTACTCGAATACAAATTTTATCAGGCGCTTATTGTTTATGGGCGTTTTTTGTTTTTTGTTAAGTGCATGTTCAGAACCATCTCAACCCGAAAACGTGCAAGCCCCTCCTCAAGCTGAACCTTTATTAAGTCTGACTGAACTGCTAAATGCCAACGATGTAAAAGAAGCGTTAGCGAGTGCTGCAAAGCAAGATGATCAACAAGCCATTGCTGACTGGCAGGAGCGTTTATTGGAGGCTGCAGAGCAAGTAAATTTGCTGGCGTCTGAGCTCAAGCTTCTATCAGGCGAGCAGGGGCTGATGTATTTGAATTTTCAGGGCATGAAAACGAACTATCAACGGGAGTTCGAAGAGGCATTTTTTGGTTTTGGAGATGTTGACGAAGTCTACTCACGGTATCCCGCCTTTGAAAGCCTTCAAAAGCAATCTAAGGACTTGGTCGATAAACGTGACGCGTTGATTCAAAGCTCGGCTGCACAGCTCTCGCAACAGGGCATAGCGCCTGATATAGCCCTGCAGCAAGCAAGACAGCAGTGGCAGGCGATGATGCAATTCCCGCTTAATGCCGGCCCTTCTGGCGAGCAATAAACCTCTTTTGATCCCATATTATCAATATTAATTGGTGCAAACTCAGCCCTTGTGCGCGATAAAATTTGTGAGTGTTTGACTTGGCTAAATGTTGGCCTCGATATGAAAGTAAATCGCGATAACGAATCTCGCAATCATACCGTGAAAGGTAAAGTTGAAGTGCTTGCAATACCCGCCAACGAAGAGCTTGCTTTCACAATCTCTAGACAACGAATTCTGTTACCAAAATAAATTAGTCAGCTCACTTGACCTAAATGTCCATCATTCGGTCTAGATTTACCGACAGTTGTTTGTTCTTTTGTAACTGGGCGCTTTTGAGGTGTTCAAACATCGACTGCAGCTCATTCACATTAGCTTGTGCATGCAGGTCGGTGTATAAGGTCATTAGCTCTTCTGAAAATTGTGTCGCGAGCGAAATAATGTCATTTAAGCTTAAGTTGCTATCAGCCTCGCTGCTTGTGGGTATCTGTAATATGCTATCGTCATTGGTATATTGAAACCAAGTATTTAATATTGCGACACTTGCTTGCGACTTATAATTTGACATTTCTTCAGCAAACTTGAGTTCCTGCTCGGATAGGTAATGTAAACAAAGACGAACTCGTTCATCGTCATGATGCTTACTTAAGGTCAAATAGTATTGGCTCAAAGCGACGTGAAAAGAGTGGATGTGATTAATCGCATCCTTTGTTTGTTCAAAGCGAATCATGATTTAACCTCATTGATTTAAAAAGCGATATACCTTGGCGCACTATTATTGGTCACTTAGCCATTGGTAAGCATTGGTTGCATCATCAAAATTTTTTATCTCGCCACTCGTAAACCAGGTACCAATGGAAGATGCGTATTTGAGATATTTTTTCCCACCGAGTATTGCGATCTTTTTAAATTTTTTGCCATGGCTTAAGGCTAACTTGAGGTCATCCCAAGCGGCTCTAAGCTCCCAGCCTTCCAGTTCAATAGCGTCAAACAGTACATTGACTTCTGGCGTGTTAATACCCTCAAGCGCACCATTTAACATAGGCGTAATGGTTTGATAGTCATCATGGGTTAGTTTGCCAATCACTTTGATAAAAAGGTAAAGATTGTTATTAATCCGTTCAATACCAATGGATAAACCATGTCGTTGTATTTCCATCTTAGATGCCTCACCAGATAATTCATTCATGTACAAGGCTATCTTAAAAAAGCGAAAAACAACATTGTGGATAACCACAATGACCTTCGATGTTGATTATTAGACATGAGTATTGGCTTTACATTAGAAAGGCTTGATGATTTCATTTTTTGAGACCTTCACTTTTATGTCTATGTGATGGTATTCAAACACACTAAAAATGTGTAAAAGTTTGACTCATGTCAATTCTATTGCAATGTTATAGTGTAACATTAACTGTATTGGAGCTTTTTCAATAGACAAGTAACATGATAAAAAAAATACACATACAAAATACTCGACCTTGGTCATGCTTAGGATTATTTATTTGCTTGCTCGGTGTGAGTGGCGTTGTTCACGCAAACCAAGCTGATGATGAGCAAGATGTCGAGGTGATCATCGTCACCGCTAGCACTCCTACTCCTGGCGATAAAAATATCCAAGGAGCTAAAATCGACGTGCTAGAAGGCTTACAAAAGCAGCTCAGAGAAGGCGCGAGTCTTGGTCAAACCCTCTCTCATCTTGCTGGAGTGCGTGTATTGGATACTGGCAATAATGCCGGGGTGCCGGTGATACGTGGTTTAACAGGAAATCGTATTCGTATATTGTCTAATGGCATGGCTGTGGATCATCAACAATATGGCATTCGTCATCAGCCTAATGTCGACCCTTTTTTAAGCTCTAGAATCGAAATTGTACGAGGGGCTTCTAGTTTAATGTACGGCTCCGATGCTATAGGTGGCGTGATAGATGTTATTGGCTTAGATGTAGGGTTTAGTTACAACCAACACATAGATACCGAGATGGATTTGAGGTTGGACTACGCAAGTAATAATGAACAAGGAGGCATGAGCTTCAAAGGAAGTAGCTTTGGTGAGAATTGGGGAATTGCGGCAGGGTTTACTGCCCGAGAAGGGCAAGAGATAAGCACACCAGATGAACCTACTGCGTTTGAAACTGGCATAGCTTCGGATCCAGCATTTACGGGGGAGCTTCCATTCACTGACTTTAATCAAGTCAACGGACAAGTGGCAGTGGCTTGGTTGTTTGAAGAGGATACCAAAGTCAGCTTGCGCTACAACAGATGGGATAATGAACAAAATTATCTACAACCTAATCCTCCTGCTGGCAAGGGCTTAGGGGTATGGTTACAAAATGATGAAGTGCAGTTGTCTGTTGAGCACGGCATCAGCATTAACGACACTAAATGGTTAATAAAGCCAACACTTTCTTGGCAAAATAATAGTAGGCAGGCAAGCTCGGTAGGAAATACTCTCAGCGATGGCTTTGATGGAACCGTGGAGCTTGAATTTGACCAATACGCTTTTCGCATAGATGCTCGCCATGATGATTGGTTGGTATTTGATGGCGGCACAATTGGCTTTGAAGTGAAAACTCGCGAGCAAGTGTCTCGTGGCTTAGAGGTTTTATCGCCAGGCGGTGAGCAAGAGTCGTTGGGCATTTTTGCCTTTGAAGAACGCCGTTTTGGCAATTTATTATTACAAGCAGGTATGCGTTATGACTATATTGAAGTTACCGGTGACGCTCAAAAAACAGCTGCACCTGCTACATTTACCGGGCGCGTTAGCAACAACTATGACGTATTAAGCGGCTCTGTTGGGGGATCTTATCAGCTGAATAGGCAATGGACGCTAGCGGCTAACATTGGGAGCGGGTTTAGAGCACCAACGCTGTTTGAGCTGTTTGCGCAGGGCATTCACGGCGGTGTTGCCGCTGTACAACTAGGCAACTCAGATTTAGCGCCAGAGGAGTCAATCAATACAGATTTCGCTATTCGGTGGCGTAAACCTAACGCCAGCGCCTCTGTTACGATATATCACAATCAAATAGATGACTTTATTTACCTTGAAGATACCTTTGAGCAAGCAACTAATGGATTGCCTATATTTCGCAATGAACAAACCGATGCTAGATTACAAGGCATCGAGTTCGAAGGGGAATATTCGTTAAATGACTATTGGTCAGTTAGATTGATTGCCGATATGATTGCTACCGAAAATACTCTGACGGGTGAAGACTTGCCTCTAACGCCAGCTAACGAGGTATTAGGAGAGTTAACATGGCAGCCCAATAGCTTGTTAGGGCTAAGTGAGCCGTATGTCCGATTTGAAGGTAAATATGCTGATGCAAAAGACGCCGCTTTAGGTGAGCCATTCCAACAGTTTGACCGAAATCCTAATTTTGGTAGTGCTTCAACGGACAGTTATTGGCTTGCTAACATATCGGCAGGAGGTTTTATCCCACTAAATGATCAACAAGAGCTTCGCGTTAACCTTGCTGTTCTAAACATGTTTGATGAGCCTTACAGAGATTTTCTCAATACTTATAAAGCCTATGCACTCAACCCCGGAATGGATATAAGGTTGACCCTACAGATGACTTTTAACTGAGGCTTGACGAGTGGATAGCACTTTTTTTGTTATTTTAGTGTTTGGTTTGTTGATGAGCTCTATTGCTTTTATCGGCGGATTATTTGCGCTTTTACCTGAGAAGCTACTGAAGAGTTTATTACAGCCGCTAGTGGCTTTTGCGGCGGGTGCACTCATGGGGGGAGCATTTTTTCATATGTTGCCCAAAGCCCTTGCTTCAAATGTGCCTGACTTTTCGGTGTTGCTTTGGGTAGTTATTGGATTTACGGCTTTTTTCGCATTAGATCAGCTGATGGAGTGGCATCATTGTCATCGGCTGCCTTCAGAGCATGTGCGGCCAATGGGGCCTTTGCTGTTGGTGGCTGACGGCGCGCATAATCTGATTGGTGGATTAGCCATTGGCGCCATATTTGTAATAGATATCAAAGCAGGTATTGCCGCATGGTTGGCTGCGGCTTTGCACGAAGTGCCACAAGAAATGGGAGATTTTGGCGCTTTAGTGCACTCTGGATATAGCAAATATCGAGCGCTGTTACTAAATTTTTGCTCCGCGCTGACTTTTCCTTTAGGTGCCTTGATAGCATATTTCCTTGGTGACACAATTAATTTAGTATTATTGGTGGCGTTAGGAGCCGGTAATTTTTTGTATATCGCAGGAGCTGATTTAATACCTGAAATAAAAAGAGCTGAAAAGTTAAGTGAGACCTTAAAGCGTTTTGGTTTTTTTGTGTTTGGTTTGGGTTTATTATATGCCACCCACTAAGCAGGTGAATTGACTAGGTGCTAAATGCTATAAACATTGTAAGGTGGCGAACAACATCGCGATTCTCATACTCCCTTCAATTGTTACAATTGAAGGGAGTATGAGAATCGTCACATCACCCATTTTGACGAGCCCATATCTTAGTAAATGTTTACAACATCTTCGCTATAGCATAAGCGTCTAAACACATTTATGGGTAGAGATCACGGCTATGCTATTACTTTTCTGAAGTTTGTTCAGCGCTATTGTGTATAAATAGATAGGTATAATATCCTGCCATAATTATCATTATTAAAATGCCCAACAGTGAACCCCACACAACCGGATCGCTAAATATCATTGATAACATATTGAATTCCTCTATTAATCTAAGCACTTATTAAAAAATTAAGAACAAAACGTTTACCACATAAGGCAACAATGCAAGGCCTACAAGCACCAAAATGTTGGCAAAGAATTGCGTGAAGTTAAAAGTATCTATTTGTTCTGTTTGCGGATTCATCTCATTCTCCTAAGTCTTATCCTCATACATAAAAATAGGACATCTTATTATTTGTCTACTTCAATATCCGTACCAAAACGTTTAAAAGCTAAATAATTGTATTTATTATATATTTTCAGTAAGCGATAAACGACATCAGATTGGTTTTTGTCATTAATGGCACTTATTCAGACAATAATGACAATGAAGTTTCTGTGCTTTGCTACTTTCATCTTGACTGCTAGAGATTGCGTTTGGTTACGCATATTAGCGTGTTACGCTAACCCATGCCACTTCGCCTGCTGCGAGCAAGAAACCCAAATCAAATAAGGAGAGTCATGGCTATCGTTCACTGCGCCACTTCGACAGATATTATAAACAAAGCAGGTCATATTGAATCAACTATAGCTCCCTCAGCCTACAGATGAAGAGCAATTTCCAATACTGCCCTTGTGAGGAAATCATTAGCTCATATAGTCAGGCTTAACATCTTTTTACGCTGAACTAGCGCCAGTTTTTGTATATAATCATTGTAATTCCTGTATGTATGAACTTTTATATATGAGCCCCAATCCGCGCTTCTTCGTTCCCATTATCTTATTCGCCAGCCTTTTTAGCATAATCGCATGCAGTAGTATTGAGACATCAAGCGAAGTCGATGCGCAGCCACAGGTTCGCTATGTAACCATTTTACACACCAACGATAATCACGGACGCTTTTGGCATAACGAAAAAGGCGAATATGGCATGGCGGCGCGCAAAACGCTTGTTGATGAGCTACGCAATCAAGCAAGAGCGCAGGGCCATGCGGTTCTTTTGTTATCGGGCGGTGACATAAACACCGGTGTGCCAGAGTCTGATTTGCAATATGCAGAGCCCGACTTTAAGGGCATGTCATTAATTGAATACGACGCCATGGCTCTTGGTAATCATGAATTTGATAATCCCTTAAGCGTGTTAGATTTACAGCAGTCGTGGTCAAATTTTCCATTTTTATCTGCCAACATTTTCTTTAAAGACAGCGGTAAAAATGTCTTTCAAGAATATGCGATATTTGAGCAGCAAGGCTTAACTATAGCTGTAATTGGCCTCACCACCACCGACACAGCGAAAATAGGCAACCCGCAATACATTGACGGTTTAGTGTTTAAAGAGCCCGTGCAGATCACGGCTTCATTAACGCAAAGACTCGAGCAGCAGTATCAACCTGACCTGACCATTGCCGTTACGCACATGGGTCATTATGTGGATGCCACACACGGTAGCAATGCGCCAGGGGATGTTACCCTTGCGCGCTCATTACCGAACAACACGCTAGATATGATCATAGGCGGGCACTCCCAAGAGCCTGTTTGCATGGCCGATGAAAACGTCAATGATGACAAATTTACCGCCGGTATGCCCTGTACTCCCGACCAACAAAATGGGACGTGGATAATGCAGGCTCACGAATGGGGAAAGTATGTGGGTAAAGCCGAGTTTAAGTTTGCAGACGGTCAATTAACGCTGTTGGATTATCAGCTGTTACCCGTTAATTTATACATTGATAAGCCACAATCTGACGGTACACTAACAACTGAGTTAGCAAGCACCTATATAACACCTGACCCAGAGCTCAAAGCGTTTTTAGCGCCTTTTCAAGCTAAAGGAGCGGCACAAATTGAAGGCACTTTAGGCTTTGTAGATGCAAAACTAGAGGGCGATCGCAACAAAGTACGTTATCAACAAACCAACTTGGCGCGAGTGATCATTCAAGCGCAAATGAACGTGGTCGGAGCCGATTTTGGTGTCATTAGTGGCGGCGGTGTGCGCGATAGCATTGCCGCAGGAGACGTAAGCTACAAAGATATTTTACAAGTCCACCCTTTCAAAAATACCTTGGCCTATATGGATTGGCAGGGTCAAGACCTGTGGGAATACTTAGACGTGATCACCGCCTTCTCAGCCGATTCAGGCGCCTATCTGCAATATCATAAATTGCGCTTTGAACGTGAAAATGGCGCACTCGCTAAAGTGTATATTGATGGTAAAGCCATTGATAAAAATCAAAGCTATCGTATGAGTATAAATAGCTTCAATGCCACTGGCGGCGACGGCTACCCAGCTTTAACTGAGCGCATGGGTTTTGTGATGACCGAAGAAACCGATGCCCAAGCGCTCAAACGTTTTTTTGTTGAAAACAGCCCTGTGAGTGCTGCGGATTTTAGTCCGAGTAAAGATTAATCGATTTATATCTATGGTGGAGTGCTTTATTGCACTTCTCCTTAATTGCTCAACATTATAACAAAAATACGTTTAAAATTTTCTTCTCTAATCTTAAAAAACGATTAATTGCATCGCTAAAACTCGCTGTCCGTTTCGCCCATTAAGCTCTATTATCGTAAATAGATTATCACCTTTGCTTCATTGTCAGTTAGAAGTCTAAGAAATATATAAGGAATCTTTTTTATGAATACCGAGCAAAATACCCAAGGCGCTACCTGTCCAGTCATGCACGGCGGTGCTACCTCTGCCACTTTTACTGAAAAAACGTGGTGGCCAAAATCACTTAATCTTGACATATTGCACCAGCACGACAGCAAATCGAACCCACTAGGCAAAGACTTTAACTATGCCGAAGCCTTCAAAACACTCGACCTTGAAGCGGTAAAAGCCGACCTCAAAACACTAATGATCACCAGTCAAGACTGGTGGCCTGCTGATTGGGGGCATTATGGCGCCTTGATGATCCGCATGGCTTGGCATAGCGCCGGTACCTATCGTATCGCCGATGGCCGCGGTGGCGCTGGCACGGGTAATCAGCGTTTTGCACCTATTAACAGCTGGCCTGACAACGCAAATTTAGACAAAGCAAGGCGCTTACTATGGCCTATCAAACAAAAATACGGCAACAAGCTCTCTTGGGCAGATTTAATCATCTTAGCCGGCAATATGGCGTATGAGTCAATGGGCTTAAAGACCTTTGGATTTGCAGGCGGTCGCGCAGATATTTGGCACCCTGAAATAGATATCTATTGGGGCTCAGAGCAAGAATGGTTAGCACCTTCTGATAATGAAAAAAGTCGCTATTCAGGTGAGCGAGATCTAGAAAACCCCTTAGCAGCGGTAATGATGGGTTTAATTTATGTCAATCCAGAAGGGGTTGATGGCAAGCCCGACCCGCTTAAAACCGCTCACGATGTGCGCGTGACATTTGCCCGCATGGCAATGAATGATGAAGAGACCGTTGCCTTAACCGCTGGCGGACACACGGTTGGCAAATGTCATGGTAATGGTCGAGCCGAAAACTTAGGGCCGGAGCCGGAGGCTGCAGATCTGCAAGAGCAAGGCTTAGGTTGGAATAATCACAAGAGCAGAGGCATGGGTCGTGATACCGTCACTAGCGGTATTGAAGGTGCATGGACAACTAATCCAACGCAGTGGGATAACGGCTATTTTTATTTGCTATTTACTTATGATTGGGAATTGAAAAAGAGCCCGGCAGGCGCTTGGCAATGGGAGCCCATCGACATTAAAGAAGAAGATAAGCCGGTGGATGTTGAAGACCCTAGTATTCGACTCAATCCAATTATGACCGACGCTGATATGGCAATGAAGATGGACCCTGAGTATCGCAAAATTTCGGAACGTTTTTATAAAGACCCAGCGTATTTCTCTGAAGTGTTTGCCCGCGCTTGGTTTAAATTAACGCATCGTGATTTGGGGCCAAAAAGCCGATATTTAGGCGCTGATGCACCTAGTGAAGAATTGATATGGCAAGACCCAGTACCGGCTTCAAGTAGTACCTTAAACGATAATGACATTGAGGCACTAAAAGCCAATATATTAGCAAGTGGCCTTTCTAAGTCTGAATTAATTAGCACGGCTTGGGATAGTGCACGTACTTTTCGCGGTTCAGATTTTAGGGGTGGAGCCAACGGTGCACGCATTCGTTTAGCACCACAGAGAGACTGGCAGGGCAATGAGCCTGAGCGCTTACAAAAAGTTCTGAGCGTGCTAGCGCAGCTAAAATCAGACTTTAACAAAGAAGTTAGTATTGCTGATTTAATTGTACTGGGCGGCAGCGCGGCCATTGAACAGGCAGCAAAGGCAGCAGGCGTGCAGGTTAAAGTGCCATTTACCCCAGGTAGAGGTGATGCTAGTGACGAACAAACCGATGCCGCATCTTTTGATGTATTAGAGCCGGTGCATGATGCTTATCGCAACTATCTTAAGCAGCACTTTAGCGTTCAACCAGAAGAGCTAATGTTGGATAAAACACAGTTGCTTGGCCTAACCGCGCCTGAAATGACAGTGTTAGTTGGTGGAATGCGCGTATTAGGCACTAACTATGGCGACTCTGCACACGGTGTATTTACCGACAAAGTAGGCGTGTTAACTAACGACTTTTTTGTCAACTTAACCGACATGCGCTATAGCTGGGAGCCCACGGGACGCAATTCATATAACATTGTGGAGCGCAGCAGCGGCGACACTAAATGGACAGCCTCCAGAGTGGATTTAGTCTTTGGCTCCAACTCTATCTTGCGTTCTTATGCAGAAATGTATGCACAAGACGATAGTAAAGTGAGATTTGTAGAAGATTTTATAAAAGCCTGGGTAAAAGTCATGAATGCCGACCGTTTTGATTTGGTCTAAGTAACCCCAAGACAACCCATCGACCCATTGCCACCTGACTCCCCACTTATTAACCCCGCCCCCCTTCGTAAAGCCGTCGAAGGAAGGGGCCTCCCAATATAAACCCGAAGCACACATTGCAACTACTTTTCCCCAAATAGCGACTTATCTTGTTTAAAACCATTTGACCGATGCTCAAATTCTTTTGCTAAATTATGCAACTTATTGTGCGCTTTCTACGACTTTATATTATGCGTGAATTTATTATTGATAGCCCACCGGCAAAAGGTGACGCAGCGATTTATCCACGCTAGCGTGCAGGTTTTCTAATATTTTTTATGTTCAAAATCATGCTGCCATTTAGCAGCGTGCTCATTACTTAAAACTCACACTTAACAACTCTGTATTGTCGGTAAAGGTGAGTGTTTTAATATCTCCCATACCTTCAATATTGATAGTGTTAGTTTGTGTGTGCCAGATGTCTCTCAATGCATTGTGTTGAATATACATGCCACTTAAGTTTTCGGGGGCAGGTGTTTCTTGGTATACCCAAAAGTGTTTACCTTCAAGCTCGGTTCCCACTAAGGTAAGCGCTAGCTCTGTTTTGTCTGCACTGTATATTGCAAAGCGTTGAGTAACATAGTTCGCAAAATCTGACTGTGTTTTCTCACTTTGAATAATATCGGCGTTGCCATCAAAAATCTCTTTAACGGCATGCTCGGCGTCGTGCAAGTCGAATCGGTGCATAACTTCAATATTATTTGTGCGAGCGTTAAAATATACAGTGGTGATAGCCATCTTTTGCTGGTGCGCATGCACTCCAGTGCTGGTCAAAACGCTCATACTCACACTGACAAGAAAAAAACTGCTTATTAACAAAGTGCCGAATAATTTCAGCGCTGCAATCTGCTTGGACATGGGGGCAAATACAGACGACAAAAATGTCGCCTGTGTTGCGCTAATGGATTGAACTAGCCTAGGCATTTTCATACTAGATCCTATTCTTGCTCACTCTCGTTTTCTTCTGCTTCGCCGTCAGACTTAAGCTCAGTTTTTATGTCTTGCATAAGGTCACGTCGCACTCCAGACTCGCTGCGCTCAGACTTATATGCTTCTATACGCGATGGAATAATACGACGAGGGTAATGATTGTTCTCAACATCGACGTCGGCTGTTTCCCAGCGAGGATCCACGGTCACAGATGTAAGTACCTTATCTTTTTCCGTGATAATTAATTTAGACACGGCCTTGGGAGTACGACGCCAAATTTCAGCTGGAATATACATATTATCCGTGCTGCCATCTTCAAAGCTTAGCTCAAGAATAATGGGCATGACTAAACCACCTTTATTTGAGAAGTCGAGTACGTAGTAATTTTTATCTTCTTTTACTGCGCGTTCAAATACACGTTTTTCCCATGGGTCTAGGTTTTTCAAAAATGACTGATATTTGTTTCGTTCTTTATTGGTGACGGTAAATTGGTCGTTGTCATCATAGAAATCACGTATGTCTTTGTTACGGTCTACCCATAACTCGATACCTTCTGCTTTATTTCGTTCATCGGTAAGAGACAATGGTTTATCCATTTCAGCTTCGCGTTGGCGCGAAAAATCGATATCTGGATCTTCAGTATCTAAACGCAAGGCGTAGACACTATCTAATGAAATATCGACGTGATCGGTTGAGTAAAACCACCCGCGCCAAAACCAATCTAAGTCCACCCCTGAGGCTTCTTCCATTGTGCGGAAAAAATCAGCTGGGGTAGGGCGTTTGTATTTCCAACGTTGCGCGTACTCTTTAAACGCAAAATCGAATAGATCACGGCCGAGAATGGTCTCGCGCAGAATATTAAGCGCTGCTGCTGGTTTGGTGTAAGCATTAGGCCCTAAGCGTAATACTGAATCAGACTGAGTCATAATCGGAACTTGTGTGCTCGACTTCATGTAGTCTGTAATATCTCGTGGTTCAACTCCCCATGGAATGGTTGGATCCCATTCACGACCCGCAACGCCGTCTAAGAAGCTGTTAAGTCCTTCATCCATCCATGTCCACTGGCGTTCATCAGAGTTTACAATCATGGGGAAGTAGATATGCCCCACTTCATGAATAACTACACCGATTAAAAAGCGTTTTTCAGCTAAAGAGTAGGTGCGCTCACCATCATCTTGTAGCTTGGTGCGCGGGCCATTGAAGGTGATCATGGGGTATTCCATTCCGCCCACTGGGCCATTCACTGATTGAGCAACTGGATAAGGGTAGTCAAAAGAGAAGCGGCTATAAACTTCCATGGTATGGATCACAGACTCGGTGCTGTATTTCTTCCACAAGTCACCACCTTCTTTTGGATAAAATGACATTGCCATCACTAGTGGCTGTTCGTCACCACCTTGATTATAACCTTTAGCATCCCACATAAATTTGCGTGAACTCGCCCATGCGAAGTCTCTCACTTTGTCCGCTTTAAAACGCCAAGTTTTAGTATCTGAGCTACCTTCTTTTTCGTTTTCTAAGGCCTCATCTGGGGTAACGATAAATACTGGGCGTTCTGCTGTTTCAGCTTGTTTTAAACGCTTGCGTTGCTCGCTTGTGAGCACATCTCTGGGGTTAGCTAATTCGCCGGTCGACGAGACGATATGGTCGGCTGGCACGGTAATACTGACATCATAGTCACCAAATTCTAGGGTAAACTCGCCACGGCCAATAAACTCTTTGTTGGTCCAAGCTTCATAATCGGTGTAAGCGGCCAAGCGCGGAAACCACTGAGCCAGTAGAAATATATCGTTGCCGCCTTCGCGAGCATCGTCTGCAAAGTGCTCGTAGCCTGCGCGAGCTGAAACCGCATCTTCTTCCACAATGTTAAAGGCAAAATCAATGTTCAGTTCAGTGGTAGATTTTGGTTTTAGAGGTGCAGATAAATCGACTCGCATCAAGGTGCCAACGACCGTATATTTCAGTGCATTGCCTTTGCCATCTGCAACCTTCTGTAAATCATAACCAAGCTCGGTATCGTCAACAAATTGTTGGCGTCGTAAAGCGCCTAAACTCAAGCGCGCAGGGCTGTCTGCGTTCGCTCCTTGTGTGGCTGGCCCACGGTTGCCAATGCCACCAAAGGTAGTGGTTAGCGCCGACATTGAGTCGTCACGAAATTTATTTTGGTCTAACTGAATCCATAAATACTTTAGTGTGTCGGGAGAGTTATTGGTATAGCCAATCTTTTGTGAAGCACTTAAGCGGCGTTTATCTTCATCAAGTTTAACATCAATGACGTAGTCGACTTTTTGTTGCCAATACATATGGCCAGGCTCACCAGCAGCATTGCGGTACACATTGGGTGTTGGCAGTACCTCCTCGAGTTGACGAAACTTATCTTGAAAATCGCCTTTTGTTTGTTGAATGGCAGAGTCGGCTTGAGCGGTAATGAAGACAAAACTTGCAGCGCAGAGGATTGCGGCTAGTGAGGCTCGCTTTAAAGGCATATTGTGTTTCCTTGTGTCTTGATATTGAGATGCGTGCTGGATGTTTCAATTTTAGAATTGAGCCGTCTACGTATCGCGCCAACTGCGTACTAAACTGACTACGTAAAAAACCTTCCAGACTGTCAGGCTTAGTCTAAAGTCTACAAAAAACAAATGAAAGACGACGTGAATGGTTCACAGACTTCCACTTTCTGCTAAGGTCTTTGAAAGGCCCATAATGCAAGGTTGTAGTGACTGTTTGAAGCCTTTTGGATAATTTGTAACAAAAGATGACTAGCGCATAAAAACGCCACTTTTAGATTAGACCTCGATGTCAGGATGTTCAGTGATATGATTGACTAGTCTCGAAAATACAAATAAATAATCTGATAGCCTGTTCACAAATGATAAAGCCAATGGGTGCACGTCGTGTACTTTCGATAGGCTTACTAAACGTCGCTCAGCGCGCCGTGCTACGGTTCGGGCTACATGCACATCGGCTGCAACTGGATGCCCACCCGGTAGGATGAATTTAGTTTGTGGCATGACTTCCATTTGCATGGCGTCAATAGATAGCTCCAATGCGTTTATCATATCGTCTGAAAGTTTAGCCTGATCGGATATTGCAAAACCAATCGCAAATAAGTGCTGCTGGATATTCTGCAGTTCACTGCTAAACCCTTGTAAAGCCACAAAATTTGCGGGTGTTGATGTTTTTAATTTTGCCTGAATCACCCCAATCCATGCATTTAGCTCGTCTAATGTGCCGTAGCACTCTAGCAGTGCGTCATCTTTATCCAGTCTGAGTACTTCTTTGGCGTAAACTTGAGTTTGGCCACTATCACCTTGTTTTGTGTATATTTTCATCATTTACCTTGAGCCTCGAATGAGGACTAATTTTGTTGATTGCCCACGTTTTGCGCACTATCAACAGGTGGCTGATAGCGTTCAAGACGCACTGTAATGCCAAAGGCAGGGTGGTCAAAGTAGTGTATTTGCTTACTAATAATGCGTCTACGCTGCTTTGAGGGGTAGCTGTTGAGGATGGGTGTGCCGCTGGCATCTAAGTCAAGACGAGCGTGTTTAAATTCGCTATCGACATGTAAATAAGGTACGCGATTCACATAATCTAAGTAGACTTTAAATAGGCCATCTAATTCCCATTGCGCGGTAATTTCGGCCGTATCTGTTTGCTCTTTATCTGCTGCATCATCTGGGACTTCCCAAGTGACGTCTTGTTCAGATTTGAGCGCACTTTCGATTAAGTTTAACTGCTTTAGCACAAAGGCCATTCGTGCTGTTTCTGGCAAATCTTCTGTGCTGGTGTCGTCAATCGGAGTTTTAAGCACCGCGTCGGCTTCGGTATTTTCGAGTGTATCGTCCTTTACCTTGGCTGAAGGGTCCAAGCGTTTGCCGGCAAAAATACGATAAAACGATGCATTGTCTTCGCCGAATATTACAGGTTGACGCCAAGCGGTGTAAATAATCGGGGTGATGTCTCGTTGAGCAAATACTCGTTTTGCATACTCACTGAGAGGCAATTGTTCATTTGCCAAGACACTGTGATGCCCGATGAGATAGGGTGAATTTGCGAAGAATTGCTGGGGCACTTGATCAAAATCATCATACGCCAGTTCGCTAGTGCAGGTCAGGACCGGCAAGTGCGGAGGTTCTTGCGTCAGCCAATATTGTTGCTGTTCAACAAACTGTAGATGTGAGATATCAAACAGCACATTATCTACAGATGTATCCTGACCGCTTAAGGTTTCTGTTAGCGCTTGCCTGTCGCGCTCAAATTCTTGTAGTAAGCCCTCAACATCAAATGAGCTTATTGTTAAGTCTGCTAGGGTGACGCTGCGCTTGTTTGGGTCGCAGTCGGGCAGGGCATTTGCCAAGCGAAACGTTGGATTTGTGCGTTTGAATAAGTCTATCGTAAATAGATCAAAGGGCGAGTCGTCAGAAAAGACGTAGTCGGTTTGTGCGAAATCTTCAGGGTGACCAGGCAGCAAATCCCGCTTAAAAGCGATAAACTCGATATCGAACCACCAGTCCGAATCACTTTCTTGCGCAAACGTTGAAGGCACACACGATAGTGCGACAGTCACAAACAATATTGATGACTTTAGCAGGTGCCTAGTAGAAAACTCAGCCATGACATTCCTTTAACAATCTTTCCAGCATTGAGTGTACCAATTCTATACGTTCCTTGTTAGCGGAAGTTTTTTTGATTACACGCAGTTTTTGCGGGCCATCAAAGCGATATTGAGTCGGTTTAGTTTGAATCAATTGAATTAAGTAACCGGGATCAATTTTTGTGTCTTGAGTAAATTCAAATGAGCCGCCAATTTCGGTGAATTCAATTTTGCTAATCCCTATTTGATTTGCAATCAATTTCATCATCGCGATGGCAACTAGATTCTTTGTGGGCTCAGGTAATAAGCCAAAACGGTCAATTAATTCGATTTGATATTCGTCTATATCGTCTTGGTTTTTGCAACTGGCGAGCTTTTTATAAAGCGACAGACGAACGTTCACATCGCCAATGTAATCATCGGGGATCAACGCCGCGATCCGAAGCTCAATTTCGGTTTGTCGTCCTAATGCATCGCTCAAACTAGGCTCTCTGCCTTCTTTAAGGGCTTCTACTGCCTTTTCAAGCATTTCCATATACAACGAGAAGCCAATCGCATTAATTTGCCCAGATTGGTCATCACCCAGTAATTCACCGGCGCCTCTTATTTCTAAGTCATGCGTAGCGAGCGCAAAACCTGCGCCAAGGTCTTCTAGTGACGCAATGGCTTCTAAGCGTTTAACAGAGTCCTTGGTCATGCGTTTGGGATGAGGCGTTAGCAAATAAGCATAGGCCTGGTGATGGGAGCGTCCAACGCGGCCACGCAATTGGTGCAGCTGTGCTAAGCCTAAGTGATCGGCGCGATCCATAATGATGGTATTTGCAGTGGCCACATCTATACCTGTTTCGATAATCGTCGAGCATACTAAAACGTTATAGCGCTGATGATAAAAGTCGTTCATCACGCTTTCTAACTCGCGCTCGCGCATTTGCCCGTGACCAATGGCAATACGCGCTTCTGGAACAATGTCTTCAATTTCGCGAGCGGTTTTTTCGATGGTCTTAACTTCGTTGTGTAAGAAATACACCTGACCACCGCGTAAAATTTCGCGCATAATTGCCTCGCGAATAATATCGTCGTGACGCTTGAGCACAAAGGTTTTTACCGCCAATCTTTTTGCTGGAGGCGTAGCGATAATGGACAAATCGCGCATGCCGCTAAGCGCCATATTAAGTGTTCTGGGGATCGGCGTAGCGGTCAAAGTTAAAATATCGACGTCGGCTCGCAGGGCTTTAAACTTCTCTTTTTGACGCACACCAAAGCGATGTTCTTCGTCAATAATCACTAGGCCTAAATCTTTAAACTGTATGTCGTCTTGCAATAGTTTATGGGTGCCCACTATGATATCGGCTTGCCCCAGAGAAATGCGCTCAGCGGTGAGTTTTTGCTCTTTTGCGCTGACAAAGCGCGACATCACCTCAATAGTGAATGGAAACTGTGAAAATCGGTTTTTAAAGTTCTCATAATGCTGCTGCGCGAGTAAAGTAGTCGGCACTAAAATTGCCACCTGTTTACCATTTGCTGCGGCTATATACGCCGCACGCATAGCAACCTCGGTTTTACCAAAGCCCACATCGCCGCACACTAAGCGGTCCATGGCGTTTGGCGAGCCCATATCTTGCAGCACAGCGTTTATGGCGCGTGCCTGATCGTCGGTCTCAGTATAAGGAAAACTGTCAGAAAATGTACGATATTCTTGCCAATCAATTGGGTAAGCAAAGCCAGGTTTTGCGGCGCGTTTCGCGTAAATATCCAGTAACTGTGCGGCGACGTCTCTAACGCGCTCGGCGGCCTTTTTCTTCGCTTTAGTCCACGTATCGTTGCCTAAATTATGCAGTGGAGCATGATCAGCATCGCCGCCGCTATATCGGCTAATAAGGTGTAAGGAAGAAACCGGAACGTATAATTTTGCTTGTTTTGCGTACGCAATGCACAAATATTCTGTGGTGATACCGCCTGCATCTAAGGTTTGTAAGCCAATGAACCTGCCTACACCGTGCTCAAAATGCACCACCGGAGAACCTTCAGAGAGCTCGGCTAAATTTCTGATGATGGCGCTTTCGTCTACCTGCGCAGAGCGCTTGCTCTGTTTACGACGCGCAACTTTATGGCCAAGCAGTTGCTTTTCGGTAACCACCAGCAGTGGTGAGGCTTTATCTTTGCATATAAAACTGTCTTCAACAGAGCCAATTACTATCGAAATAGGGCTTTTATTTAACTCAGTTTGTGCAAACTTAGCATGTGCTTCGGGCCGAATTTTCGCTTTGGCCAGAATATCGAGCAGCGCCTCTTTGTGCCCAGTAGATTCAGCCACAAACAGCACGGGCGTTTTTGACGACTGTGCTTTTTTGACTTCAGCTTGGATTGCCGTATACGGATTAGTGGCCGTCATGTCGATACCAATATTGTCTATTGGCTCACACTTAAAGTTAGCAAATCCTTTACTTGGGCTGCCGGTTTTACTCGAAAACTGCATGCTCGGCCAAGTTTTAAGGACGCTGAGCATCTCACCGGTTGGCTGATAAAGTTTTTCGGGAGCAAGTAGCGGGCGCGCAAGGTTAAATTGGTATTGCTCGTGACGGTTATGCAAGTCTCGCCAAAATTTGTCAGAAGCGCTTTGTAGGGCTTCATCGAACACGAACAGACTGTCTTCATGGAGATAGTCAAATATGGTCGCGGTTTGTTCAAAAAACAGTGGCAGATAATACTCTACGCCGCCAGGCATAGTGCCTCGACATACCTGATAGAACACCGACTCATGGTCGGCATTGTTGGCATTTGGGAACATGTCGAGATATTGATTGCGAAATAAGCTTATGGCTTCTTTATCGGTTGGAAATTCTCTAGCCGGAAGCATACGTATTTCGTCAATGCTGTCTAAGCTTCGCTGTGAAGAGGGATCAAAGTCGCGAATAGAATCTATTTCGTCATCGAACAAATCAATGCGAAAGGGGTGGTCGCTACCCATAGGATAAAGATCGATAATACTGCCACGAACACAAAACTCGCTGTGTGACATCACCTGACTAACATGCAAATATCCGGCTTTTTCTAGTGTGCGTCTAAATTCTGCCGGGTCGAGCTTTTGCCCTTTGTTTAGATAAAGCAGGTGCTGTCCAACATATTCCACAGGCGCTTGACGCTGCAGAAAGGTGTTAATCGGTATTAAAAACACACCGGCTTGCTTTTTACTGAGTAAGTAGAGGGTCTCTAAACGTTTTGAAACAATATCTTGATGCGGTGAAAAGGCATCATAAGGCAGTGTTTCCCAATCAGGGAACAAATGCACATCAACATGAGTTTTGCCGCTAAAAAAGCGTATTTCTTTTTCGAGCATTAATGCGTGAGACGTATCTTGCGTGATCACCACTAGGGGGCCGTCATGAGAAGCCGCAGCCTTTGCAAGCGCTAGGCTTTTGCTGGCGCCAGTGAGTTGCGACCAGCGAATATGGTCAATAATATTAGACGTGTTTTTCTTAATCGCTAAGCGCGGTTCAAATAAAGACATGTATCAATAGGCTCTCGTACAGCATTAACAAAAGAGTTGCTCTGTCACTGACTGCCAGCGACTAAGAGTCATTGTTTTGTTTAGGATTTAAGTTAACTCGGCGTTATTTCAGATCGTAAAGTCGAAGCTATCACTCAGTTTGGTTTTTACGCAATTGCGCAGTTTGCAGATGCAGGCTGGCGCGCACTAACAGTTCTTGGTCTTCTTCACGAATGCGCGTGTAGGCATAACTTACGTTAAAACCGTCTTCAAGTGCTTCGCATTGAACGGCTTGGGCAATGCAGTAAATAGCCGCCGCTTCGTTTTCTAAAAATAGCTTAATGGTGGCATATGCGCCCAAGTTAACCTCGTGCTTAAGCTTTATAATCACGCCACCGCCACCAAATTTAGTCGCGGTTTGACGATATTCAGCCTCATCCTGCTGCTGCAAAATGTACGACATCATCAAATCCATTTTCTTCGCTTGAAGCTGCAGATACTCGACCAAGTCATCAAATTTTTCACCCATGCTTCTGAAAGGGCGTAGGGCTTTTGACTCTATTTCAGACATTTGCGATGAAATTCTAAAGGCATAGGGCATCGATTGCTCAAACTGTGCCAGAGACTGAGTGGCATCTGCTTCGGTAGCCTCTTGCAAATTGACTTTAAGCGGATGAGCGATTAGAAAAAATTCATTAAACTGATCAAGCTTTTCGGTTAGGTTATTCAAGTTCGTTCTCAGTTTGTTATTTATTATTCACTTTTGCGCCGAAATTTTCTCACACAAAGCATCGTAATTGATAGTAAACTTAGCGCAATTCAAGGATTTTATCATTATTTATGTCTGTTTCTCATTTTATTGCATGGCGCTACTCACGTTCAGCCGCTAACCGAAGCTTTGTTGCATTTATCAATCGCTTTTCAGTGGTTGGCATTATGTTGGGTATTGCCGCTTTAATTATAGTGCTTTCGGTCATGAATGGATTAGAAGGGCAGCTTAAGAATCGTATTTTAGGCATTTTGCCCCACGTCATTGTTGAGCAGCCACCTCCAATTGCGCTAAGCGACGAAATTGGTCAACAAATACACGCTCGAGTAGCCTATGTTGAGCGTGAAGTTATAGTGCAATCTCGCAGCCAATTGAAAGGCTTAATTTTACAGGGTATCGATGCCCCATCGGCGCAGTCTTATTCAATCATTGCAGAACGAATGATACAGGGTGATTACTTAGCATTAAGACCGGGTAGCTTTAATGTCATCATTAGTCAAATTTTGGCAGCACAGCTCAATGTCCGAACCGGCCAAAGGTTACGCGTAATATCCACAGAGTCTAGCGTATATACCCCCTTGGGAAGGGTTCCCAGTCAGCGTTTAGTCACAGTGGCAGGCCTGTTCAGTGTAAATTCTGAGATGGATGATAAGGTAATTTTAATGCATATCGATGATGCGGCGCGACTGCATCGGCAAAAAACCAGTGACATTGCAGATACCCGATTATATCTCAAAGATGCCTTTGCATTTGCGCCCGTAGCAGACTATTTGGCTCAAAATGGCTTTCAATTTCGCACCTGGCGTGAGCGACAAGGAGCACTATTTGATGCCGTCAAAATGGAAAAAAACATGATGGTACTAATGCTCATGTTGGTCATCGCTGTGGCGGCGTTTAATGTGATTTCAGCCCTAGTTATGGTGGTGGCAGAGAAGCGCTCAGATATCGCAATATTGCAAACACAGGGTCTACTGCGCGCAGACATTATGAAAATATTTTTGTTTAACGGTATATTTAACGGTCTTAAGGGCGCGATTAGTGGCGTGTTGTTAGGATTGCTGTGTGCTTGGCAACTGAATACTATTTTAGGCTGGTTTGACACCGGTTTGGCATTTGGGGAAAACGGGCAGGGCTTACCGATAGATATTCAGTGGCAGCAAATCGCGTTTATAGCAGCGTGCAGCATGCTGCTATGTGCGATAGTCTCGCTCTATCCTGCATTCAAAGCTGCCTCTATCCATCCTGCAAATAGCTTGCGCAGTGAATAAACGATATACTTGCCAGAAAAAAAGGCGTCAAACTTGATACATTCAATCGCTATGCGCTTAAAAATGTCAGTGAAGTAAATCACTTAATATAGGTAACAATAAACTCGTGAATAAAGTATATATCAGCAGTGCAGACTTACTACGTGACTCATTTAGGGTGGCAGCGCTTGCCTATAAAGATGGTTTTCGCCCCGATTTCATTGTTGGTATCTGGCGTGGCGGAGCGCCTATTGGCATTGCGGTTCAAGAATTTTTTGAATTTAAAAATGCGCCAACTGACCACATTGCGGTTCGTACATCTTCATATTACGGTATTAATCAGCAGGCTAAAGAAATTAAGGTTCACGGGTTACACTATCTCATTGAAAACGCCAATGCCAACGATAAACTTTTGATTGTAGACGACGTTTTTGATTCAGGCCGCTCAGTAGCTGCGCTGATTGAACAGGTACAGGCATTAATGCGTTTAAATGCCCCAAAAGATATCAGGATCGCGACGCCTTGGTATAAACCAACAAATAATAAAACGGCGCTGATCCCTGATTATTTTATCCATGAAAGCACCGATTGGTTGGTGTTCCCACATGAACTATCGGGCTTAAGCAAAGATGAAATTCGTGCTGGTAAAACTGAATTAGCGGATATTTTTGATATTCTTGTTGATGACAACTAGCGTGTAGCTGTCGACTAAAAGCCCATTTAGCGAGTTTTGATTGATTTTAGCCGCTTACTGTTCGGTCTTTAAAAATACTGTGCCGGTCTTCTAGCCCCGGTTTTGGCTTTTCACCAAGGTCAAAAGCTGTGGATAAAAGCCAAAAAATGCCTCTTCGATGTGTGCATGATGCTCTACTACAAACTGATAGCCTTGCTGCGCAAAAATCACCCTATGGCGCAGTCGTTTTTCGATATTGATAAATGCCCTCAGACAGGCTGTAGATTGCTGATAGTCCCCTAGCCAACGGTGCTGTAACAATCCCTCTTTAACTGCATCATAGCGCCCAGGGATGGTCAACGAAGACTGCTCTAATTCTGCGTAAAACTCATCGGTCACTGAATGAAGATGTTGTTTTGAGTATAAGCCCCAATGACAACACAAGAGATGATCAAAATAGACGTCGAGCATGACACCCGACATTCGGCGTAAATGAGATGGAAAGTGCTCACGCAAGCCTCTAACGATAGGGTGACTGTCGGTAAAACTATCAATTGAACGGTGTAAAGATACGCCACGATAAATATGCTCATCTAAATGCCTTAGATTACTTCCTTTAACAAAGTCACCTAAAAAATTACCAAGCAGACTAGTTTGACTAGCGTGGGCAAGCTGAATGTGTGCAAGGTAATTCACACTGCCAAACCGCGCTGATTAATGACCTTGCTTATAAGCTGTAATTTTTGCATTACTTTCCGTCAATGTAGAACTTGTCTTCAAAGGTATAAACCAGATCAGGCTTGTACACAATTAAACAGGTTATGGTCATGCCGTTAAAAAAGGCTTCAGGGAACACCATTAGTAGCGTCATTTGAGCATAATTGTATTCAATTACATTCCAAGCGTAAAAACCATCGAGGTAGAAGTAGCCGCTCATGCTCAGCATTTTTAAGGCCATACTAATAGCGCCTGGGAAAAACGCACACAAAAATATATAGACAAACATGTGGCGAGAGATTCGATGAAACGAGATCATGTATATTAAATACGTAACGCCAATAGGCAGCAGAAGGCCTAGCAAGCCATTTACGCCGAACATAGACCATGTGTCTTGTCCAATAATGGTGCTGCCTAATAAAACAACGCTTGCAGCGATAACTGACCAGCGCAGGCCCAACACCAAGGTCAGTGCAGTGAGCCAAAGGAAGTGCATCACTAAGCCATCATAAATACTGACTCTAAATAACCAAAGTACGAATACACAGGTGATAGCACCAAACAGCTTGTGCTGAAAAGGGCGGTCTTTTAACAACTGTTTGAAATCTGTTTTGCTAACAATAAAGCCTAGAATGCCTAGGTAAATGCACAGACTGAGGATCTGTAATTCGGTCAAGCTGTAATCCTTGTAAATGAGTAACTGTTTTGCCAACACCGCATGTCTATAAGGTTTTCAATTCAAATAGACGCGGAATATTTATTTGCTTGAACATAATGTCAACAGCTACTAGAAAAGTCAGTAGTGTAGCAAATCGTGTTTTACTCATGGTAATTATTCACACAAATTTGTGCTTTAGCTTGTCAACTAATGTGATGATGTGAGCAGAAAGGGTATACTTTCTACTTGTCGACGGCCTCATAACTTACATTTGAATAAACATGTCATACAGAACGCAATTTAGCTTTTTTAAGCAAGCGCACTGCGCTGTATATCTCGATAGTGCAGCTACCACACAAAAACTAGATGCGGTGAGTCAGCGCGTAGATGACTTTTCGCGCTTGAAAAATGCCAGTGTGCATCGTGGTGGTTATGCCTTAGCGACTCAGGCAACTACAGAATTTGAAGATGCCCGAAGTGAAATTGCACAATTTATCCATGCCAATAGTAGTGATGAAGTAGTGTTTACCAGCGGCGCAACTGAAAGTGTAAATATGATCGCTCAAGGCCTGCATCCGAATATGCTGCGCGGCAATACGATCTTACTAAGTGAGAGTGAACATCACGCGAACATACTACCTTGGCAAGCCCTCGCAAAACGACTAAACCTTGTAATTAAAGTATTGCCACTGGAAGTAAATGGCGTATTTTCGAAAAGCACATTGCAAAGTTGGCTGAATGCTTTTACAGATGATGTTGCCATATTTGCCTGCGCTCATGTGTCGAACGTGCTGGGCAATATTTATCCGATTCAAACACTTTGCGAGCATGCTACGACTATGCGGGCGATTAGCGTGATCGACGGCACGCAAGCGCTTGCCCATTTGCCTGTTGACGTGCAAAGCCTAGGCTGCGATTTTTACGTGTTCAGTGGTCATAAAATGTATGCCCCCACGGGTATCGGTATTTGTTGGGGGAAGCGTCATCTGCTAGAGGCTTTAGACCCAAGTAAACTGGGTGGCGAAATGGTTACAAATGTTAGCTTTACTGATTATTCAACTCAGCCACCCCCGCTAAAATTTGAAGCCGGTACGCCTAATATAAGCGGCGCATTGGGTTTGCAAGAAGCCTGTCGATTTCTTAACCGTAACTTTAAGGGCATTCAAAGCCATGAGCATGAACTATATCAATACATGCTTAATGAACTCGCTAAGTTTCCAGAGCTCACCATACTAGGAAATCAACAAAGCAGTATTGGGTTGCTGAGTTTTTGTTGCGCGACAAAAGACAACCACAGTATTGCGATGCAGCTATACTCGCAGGGAATCGCATTAAGATTTGGCCAACATTGCGCCATGCCGCTTTTCAACGCGCTAGGCATAGACGCCTGTCTGCGGATCTCAATCGGATGTTACAACGACTATAATGATATCAATCGCTTTATAGAGGCTTTACAGAATGCCTTGAGACAAACTCATTTAACTGACATTGAACAAGTTGCGCTGTCAAATCATACTCGCCAAACAAACAAAGAACATAAGCTCACTTCGGATTATCACTGGGAAGTAAACATCAAACATGCCAAGAACTGGTCTGAAAAGCACAGACAGCTATTATTGCTCAGTAAAGCGCTTCCATTACTAGAGCCAAGCAATAGAGTCCCTAGTAACGCTGTGCAGGGCTGTGAAGCAAACGTCTGGTTACATAAAGCAGAGCATTCTGGGGAGCTTAGGTCATATTCAGACAGTAAGGTTATCCGCGGCATACTTGCAGTCTTGCTGTTAAAGCACAATCACCTGCTTGAATCTCAAAGCAAACAACACGCAGCACGCTTCGATTATCTTGAATATTTGAACAGCCTAGGATTATCTGATTATTTTAGCACTGGAAGAAAAGATGGCGTCAGGTCAGTCGTGATGAAAATGAGAGTGCTCTACGACCCGTCATAAAATGATGGCAAACATTCGCTAAAACGTAACATAGACAATTAATTTTTTAATTATCTTGCTGGCGCGCATTTTTTGCTGCTATCCATTGGCTCATGTATTGATGGGTTTGTAAGCTATGATAACTCACTAATTGCTGCAAAAAGTTAGCCGCTCGATTTACCCCAACATTGGCGATACCGGTCTCAACAGCAGTTATTAAACGCTGACGATTGGTCTCGGTGTCAAAGTTTTCCTTTAAGATTTGTCGCATGTTGCGTTGCATTTGCAGGAGTGTGTCAGGACTGGCCAAGTAGCTGTCTATGGCTCCTTGAATGAAAGCATCGCGATCAGTGGCCTGTAGACCAGGCCAGTCACTGAATTCAATGCCTTCAGTACCGATGGGGGTAGTAACGCTGGGTAAACCGCATCTGAGTGCGTCGACGATTTTGCCTTTTACACCTGCCCCAAATTGGATTGGAGCGAGCAGTACTTTTGCCTGTTTTAATACCGCAAAATGATCGGGTATGTGGCCATGTACATGCAGTCCTTTTTTAGGATTATGCAGCGCCTTAATTTTGGGTGGTAGATATGAACCATAGATATGGCAGTTTGTGTCAGGTAATGCTCTAAAAATAGCAGGCCAAATATGTTGCACTAGGACATTGACCGCGTCGATATTTGGAGCATGGCGAAAATTTCCGATACTAATAAAGTCTTTGCGGACCTCTTGCTTTGGAATGCTAACAACAGGGTCTTCAGTTTCAAGCAAATACGGTAGATGCAGGACATTTGTTTCAGGTACATTAAACCGAGATATTAATAGGTCTTTCTCAAACGCAGAAAGCGTCAGTACTAAATCGCAGCGATAAATACAGGCCATTTCTCTGCTGGTAGTGTCGCTGTAGAATATCGCGCTGTGTTTGGGCTTTGCTGTGGCATCAGGAATAAGGTATTCAGCGTTTAAGGGTTGATATCCAGTGCTTTTGTATAGTTGATGCCTTGCATGCCTTAAAAAATGTAAATCTTCACAATCTAGTATTCTTAAGGCCTTTGGCGCTGACTTAATGACGCGCCATCCAAATTGCTCTTCACTTAAAAAACGGTCAAATACAACAACATTGGGTTCTAGTGCAGTCACTAAATCGTCAAAGCAGTCGCTATTTAATAGAATTTGATGGGTACTGACATTCAGTGCGCTGATATCTGTTGATAGTGGTGACAACTGCGCTGCGCTTGCAAAATGAACGTTAAATCCAGCAGCAACGAATACCTTTAAGTAGCTTATGATATTTTGGCTGGCAGCGGTAGACGTGATCTCAGGCCATACAAATCCGATAAAAAGTATTGTGTGGTTATTTTTATCATTCACTTGCATATCGCTCACTTGTGTCATAGAACAGAGTGTAAGGTTTACCGTTGTTTTGTTTGACCCCTTTTGGAGGCCATATTGACCGCAAAGATATCACAGGTAAGTACAAATAAGCATGCCCATCACCTTGTTTTTGGTGCCGGGCTAGTAGGGTGCTATATCGGGGGTGCGTTGGTTCAGGCTAAGCAAGACGTAACGCTTGTTGGTCGACGACGCTTTATGCAGCAAATCCAGACCAATTTTGTGATTTCAGACTACACCGGCAATCGCGTAAAAGTGTCTCCAACGCCGCAATGTTTAACCATTGAAGATATAGGCGAGTCAGTAATCGCAGATGTTATTTGGCTAACGGTTAAATGCACTGTGCTCAATGACGTAATAGACGATCTGCGGCCTTTGGTCGACAAAAACACCATTATTATTTGTTGCCAAAATGGCGTCAGTACCCACCAAAGTATCGCAAAAGCTTTTGTCCACAATCACGTTATCCGAGCGATGGTGCCCTTTAACGTGGTAAATGATGAACACGGTGTATTTCATCGTGGCTCTCAAGGAGATTTAATCTTAGAAGTCATCCCGGCTCTCGATAGCGCCACTAAATGGTTAGCTCGACAACTCAATACAGACATTTTACCTGTGAATATTAGCTACCACATGAGCGCTTTGCAGTGGGCAAAACTGCAGTTGAATCTGGGCAATGCTGTCAATGCTATGGCAGATATTCCGGTAAAAGAAATGTTAGAAACGGCGGTATACCGAAAATTTATCGCAAAACTGATGGAGGAATTGCTGGCTATCACCGACAAACAGAAAATAAAGCTACCGAAAATTGCAAATTTGCCGAATACATGGATACCAAAAGTATTAAAGCTACCAGACAGGCTATTTAAGTTGGTTGCGCAAAAAATGCTTGCGGTTGATCCTAAAGTCAAGACCTCTATGTGGTGGGACCTCGATCAAAATAAACAAACCGAGATTGATTTTATCAATGGAAAAGTGGTGAGTCAGGCGAAAGTATTAGACATGACTGCACCGGCAAATAAATGGATGGTATCTGTAGTTCATCAAGCGCAGGCAGGCAATCGCTTAAGCGCAAGTGAATTTAAGGATGCCTTATTGCAATTTGAGCAAGAGCAAAAGATATGACAAACAAACTTAGTATTGTAGATAACGGAGCAGACAGGCCTTTTATGAACGCAATTGAATACTCTCAAAAAGCTGCCGAACTATACGCAATACCTGAGACTGCATCGATGATCAAGCGAATGTCAGATTCAGGCAAAGCTAATGTCCAGGATATCGCGAGTACGGTAATGCTTGACCCAGGCCTCGCGGCTCAAATACTAAAATTGTCGAACAGTTCGATTTATCGCTTTTCTCGCAAAATCGAAAGCGTAGAGAAAGCGATTCAGGTAATAGGTGTGAGAGCAGTCTACGACTATGCCTTAGTGTTTAGCGTGGCAAATGCTTTAGGCAAAGATCAAGCACGCTACATCAACGTCGACGATTATTGGAAACAAAGCTTAGTCTGCGCGTTTATGGGAAAACATATTGCTAAGCTGTGTGGTGAGCGAGATATTCATAGGGTCGTTACCAGTGGTCTACTGCACAATGTGGGTGAGCTGGCGGTATTACGAGTTAACCCAAACACCGTTCGAGACTGTAACCGTTTTGGCGCAACGGTCAAGCCAAAGCAAAGCCAGCAAGATGTATTGGGCTTTAGTTACGCAGAAATTTCAGCTTCATTGCTGCAGCGATGGATGTTACCCGATTCGATTGTATCAACGGTAGCCATGCAGCATCATGATGATGGTCCGTCGGTGACCATGGAATCACAAATCATGCAGTTAGCGTACGAACTGTCTTTAGTAATGGCCTACCCAGACTATTATCGAATAGACAAGCATGTGCCGAGCTTTTTATATCAATGCCTAGATTTGCACGCAGAGCAGCTAGTCGGCTTATTTGATACAGTAAGAAAAGAATGCGACGAAACCTTAAAACTGTTTAGTAAAAGTGTTAGTCAAGCCGCTTAGTCAAGAAGCAAAATCGCGACAACCTACCTCAATATCACATCTTCAATCAATGCAGCCGAGACTATACATTTCGGCTTTTTTGTTAATCAAAGACCGCAGTTGTTTGTCGAGATAGCGCGATAACTTTGCCGTGCGCATCCCAAATAGTCGCTTCAGTATGGCCATATCCATCAGCCGCTTGGCGAGTATCTTCTTTATAAGCAAACCAGTCGGTTGGCGTCAATGCACGATGCGGGTAAATGAATTCCATATTCCAACTGACAGTGCTAGCAGGGGCAGGCCATCTGAGCTGTTGAATTAGGGTAGGCGGCCAAGCATCAACCATCGCGATGATATGTCCTTCATTCATGCTCTCTGTTGGCTTTTTAAAGCGCATCCAGCCGTAATAATTACTTTCTTTTTTACCAGTAAAAGGTAAGCCGCCAGATTCAATCGAAAGATCAAAGTGTCGTAAAAACTTAGGCGTTACTTTGGGGATATTAGGAATGAATTTAGCTTTTTCTGGCAGGTCCATATTATGTTGGTCATTGTTTTCAACAAAGGTTTTAGAACTTCGAGCTTTAGCAAAGCATAGTTGTGAAAGCACACAGTTTTTGCCGTCTTGAATTGCTCTAGTCAATATTTGCGAGACGTTTTTGCCTTCGCGCACAATCTCCACATGGATCGTGAATGGCATATCAAACAATAGTGGCCCCACAAAATTAGTAGACATCGAGCGTATGAGTCGGTCCTCATCAACATAGGGTTTAGCTGCGGCATATAGCATTGCAGCAGACAAACCACCGAACACTGTGCGCCCTTGAGACCAGTCTTTGGGGATAGTGATCGGTGCATCGGGTTGCTGTCTTTGGGCACTAGCGATTGCCATTAACGAATCAAAACTCATATTTCGCCTAATTTTTAGTGGTCGGAGTAGTTGTTAATATATGCTTACGAGCTTATAACTCAAGTAGTTCAACCTTATTTGGATGTATAGGTAGGATCAATGTTTACAAATAATTTACAAAAATTAGAACATTATTCATGTTTTCGTATATCGTGAGGTACAACTCAAGGGAGAGTGATAAATGTCAGAGAGCGTCGCAACAACAAAAATAGAAGAACGACCTTCCAACGGATACCGAAACTATGTGCTGTTTATTCTCACTTTAGTTTACGCATTTAATTTCGTCGACCGACAAATTATTGGTATTTTATCTCCATTTATCAAAGCCGATTTAGGTTTAGATGATTTTCAGCTAGGTTTGCTTAAGGGCTTTGCTTTCGCATTGTTATATACGATTGTTGGAATACCCATTGCCTGGTTAGCCGACCGCTATAGCAGGGTAAATATCGTCGCTATCAGCTTGACCGTATGGAGTGGTTTTACGGCAATATCTGGTTATGCCGCTAACTTTACCCAACTGGCTATTGCGCGAGTGGGTGTCGGCATTGGTGAGGCCGGCGGCAGCCCGCCATCGCATTCGATGATATCAGACCTGTTTTCACCCAGTGAACGCGCAAAAGCACTGGCTATTTATTCATTAGGCATTCCTTTTGGCATCATGGCGGCTTACTTTGCTGCAGCGTTCTTTTCGTCAGGTGGCGAAACAAACTGGCGAATCGTTATGATTGCGGTAGGTATACCGGGCATTGTGCTGGCAATAATAATGAAACTGACCATTAAAGAGCCCGCGCGGACCGTGGTTAAATCAGGCCCTGCACAAATGAAGCTGCTTACCGCTATTAGTACTTTATTGCGCATTCCTACCTGGTGGGGCATGTGTCTTGGTATCTCATTCGGTTCTTTTGGCAACTACGCTATATCTGCTTGGATCATCGACTTCTACGTGCGTATTCATCCTGATATGGGCATCCAAACTCTGCTGATTACCTTTGGTATCATCAATGGTACGGCTTATGCTGGTGGCGTTTGGATAGGCGGCGTAATAGCTGACCGATGGGGTAAAATAGATCGTCGCGGTTATGCTTGGTTACCTACCATTGCAATGATTGTTGGCGTGCCTTGTTTTGTGATGTCTCTTCACGTTGGCAGTCCTTATATGTCGATGGCGTTTATGACCGTATTGCTATTTGGTAGTGGTATGTATCTAGGGCCATGCTTTGCAATTGCGCAAACCCTTGCGCCGGTGAATGCTAGAGCAATGTCGACCGCGCTGTTCTTTTTTGTATTAAACATTATTGCCTTAGGTGGCGGCCCGACCTTTGTTGGGATTATCAGCAACGAGTACACAGAGTCAATGGGCTCTGGTGAGGCGTTGCGTTTCTCAATGACCCTGCTGACGGTGCCATATGTGCTATCGATCATCACGTTTTATTGGGCGTCGACTACTATCAGAAAAGACTGGGATATAGCTGAAAAGGCCCAAGCAGAGGCTTAGCTCTGCTTGGGTTAATGTTTGGATGAATTGGTAACAGGCTTAGTATATGAGCGAACGAATGAAGTCGTCGGGCCTTTGCTGAGCTTGCCGCCTTAATATTTCCCGCTCGTTTTCATTGGCAAAGTGAGCATCCCAATGCGCTAGCTTTGGCTCCATTAGTTTAAACCAAAGTGGTGGTATCAAGGTCAAACCAATAGTTGAAAGGTAACCACTGATCATCAAGGGTGCTTCCTCCATGGGCTGCAATTTTTCAAAGGGAACGGCACCCTGAGCATGATGGTGACTATGACGGGGCAGATTGAACATCGACCAACAGCTCACCTTGCGGTTTGAATTCCAAGAATGCTTTGGTTTAACCGGTTGCTTTGGGTCACGCACTAAACCATAGTGCTCTAAGTAGTTAACGATTTCGAGTATGATCTTTGCGCTAAGGCCAATTGCGATAAACAAAAGTGCTCCCTGCCAGCTCGCTACAGCTGCGGCCAATACCAGCCAAACGAGGGTCATTACTACACCGCGAAGAAACTGATTGTGAACACTAAAGATTGATTGGTGCTTGCGTGCAAGGCGCTTGCGTTCAATTTTCCAAGCAGACAAGTTTGTGCCTATGATCGCTCGAGCTACGTGGGAGTATACATTTCTGCCACGCGGGGCAGTCACTGAATCTTCTTCAGTGGCGACTTTAGCGTGATGATGAAACACATGCTCAATTGAAAAGTTAGCGTCAAAACTCAGGGCCATCAGCCAGCGCCCGGTGCATACCGCAACTTTACTGCGCAAGCGGTGCACTAGCTCATGACCTACTACGGTGGCGGCGCCTGTTAGTAAAAGCCCGCAAAACACCGCACTGATCAGCAATTGCCAAAGCGTCGTGGACTGTTTAGCCGCGACTAAGTCATAGCCAAGGATCTTTGAAATACTTGCCATAAATGACCAGTCGTAGGGGGTAACTAACCACATTGCGATGGTCAACATGACTACCGATAGGGGCAATGCACTGTAAAGCATCACATCCAAAAAAACTGTATTTTTTAACTCTGGAGTAGACAAGTCATCACCTAAAAAAGCATCGCCTAAAACATAAATACCTATAAACAGTAAAAACCCTAGCCAAATAAAATGACCGCCGAAAAGCATAAAAACGCAGCCAATTAATATGGTTAGAAAATAGTGAAAAAACTTTAAATAATGAAACATCACATCAACTCCTTGTTTTGATGAGTTCACAATGCCATTGGCGTAAATATTACGTGATAGCTAAAATTGACAATGAGGGGTCATTTGTTGCCAATTCTATCTAATTGACTTACCCTGCACCTCTATTTTAAATGTCATCGAGCGTTTCATGGCGGTAAATAAGCTCCCGGGCTTTTATTTTGGACACTTGTTTAATGTGCTTAATGAGCACGCTGTTCCTCTTGAGCAGTGGTTAGCAAGATACAATTTAAGTAAACAAAAGTTAATGCAGCCGGGTTCAAATATCAGCACAGAGCAATTTGACGGCTTGATCCACGATGTATTGACGCAAACCGAAATACAACACCTTGGTCTACTAGTTGGTCAGCGTCTGCATATCGCTCATCATGGTGCCTTTGGTTTGGGGATCTTAAATGGTCGAAGCCTCCGTGAAATTATTGATTTTGTTCAGGAATACCTGATTACCCGAGTGCCGTTTATTGAAATAACCACCTTTGAAGAAGGTAATGAAATTATTGTCTTGGCAAATGACTCGCATTGGAGCGGAGCAATGCATCGTTTTGTTATTGAAGCGGTAAGTCTCGCGATGTTTAATTTGTTTTTAGCCCTAAAGCAGCGTCATCCTGAGATTAGTATCAATCGACTTTTTTTTGATTATGATAAACCCACATATCATAAAAAATATCAGCTCTTCGCCACTTCAAGTATCGAGTACAATCACGGCTTTAGCGGCTTGGCGTTTGACTTAAAGTGGGCAGATTTTGCTCTCAAAGATGTTGACCCAATGAGCTTTGAGCAGGCTAGGCAGCTTTGTGAAGCTGAAAAGCTTAAATTTAGTCAACACATGAGTGTTTCAGGCCGCGTTCGTCAATGTATTATCGCAAATGAATCTGAATTTCCCTCACTGCAAGCGATTGCTGACAAATTGTTCATGAGTCCTCGAACGCTGCACCGAGAATTGGCTAAAGAAGGCACCAATTTTAAAGAGATTGTAGAACAATTTCAGGCGAAAAAAGCCAGAGAATATTTGCTGGCCTATGGCTATCCTGTGAGCAAGGCCGCAATGCTATTGGGGTATTCAGATACCGCAAATTTTCGCCGCGCATTTAAGCGCTGGTATGGTTGTTCACCTTCCGAATATTTAAATAATGAGAGTCAATCTGAATGAGAGATCAACAAGCAACGACTCTAATTGAGTGCTCCAGCACAACTAAGCTAACAGCACATTTTGCCCATGCCAACGGTTTTCCTGCCGGAAGCTATCAGGTACTTTTTAAGTATTTAGAATCGGAGCTATCGTTGTTCGCGCTGGATAAATTTGCGCACAATCCTAAATTCCCACTTAATGATAATTGGGGTAATCAGGCCGATGAACTCATCGATTATGTGGAACAGCAAGGAAGCGGCAAGGTGCTTGCAATAGGGCACTCATTTGGTGGTGTGATTTCGTATATTGCCTGCTGTAAACGACCTGACTTATTTAATGGCTTAATTATGCTTGACCCGCCGGTTGCTGCTGGGCTCGCTCGACATATTTTTCGTTTTGCAAAAAGTAATCGACTTATTTATAAGCTAACGCCCGCGAGAATAACGCAAGTGCGAAAGCAGCGTTGGCATAAAGATGAAGACCTGGTTAAATACTTTTCGTCGAGAGGGCTATTCAAAGATATGGATAAACGCTGTGTTGAAGACTACATCAAAAGCGTAACGGCACTGCGAGGAGACCAACGCCACCTGTTATTTGATCGTGATATTGAAGCCAATATATTTTTAACTATCCCGCACAATCTTTCGGATTACTATGGAAAGTTGAAGTGCCCAGCAACGCTCATTACGTCTCGTTTTACCGACGTGTGCGTGCCGCGATTAAGAAGGCCTTTCTTAAGAAATAATCCGACTATGGAACATTTGGAACTGCCGCTTGGCGGGCATATGTTTCCGCTAGAGCATCCTAAAATGGTAGCTGAAGCGA
This sequence comes from Glaciecola sp. SC05, assembly GCF_041380235.1. Classification (NCBI taxonomy): domain Bacteria; kingdom Pseudomonadati; phylum Pseudomonadota; class Gammaproteobacteria; order Alteromonadales; family Alteromonadaceae; genus Glaciecola; species Glaciecola sp. SC05. The sequence continues at coordinate 297,262 of NZ_JBGIYY010000002.1, read as the reverse complement.
TTTCAACTACCATCAATAAGTGGCAACTCTAAGCTAGCTTGTTGAGTCTTCCAGAGCGTTGAGCATTTCTCTGGTGACCAATACTACGCCGCCTTCAGAAACTCTAAACCCGCGTGCGCGGTCTTTATCATGGTCTATACCGATTTCCATGTTGTCTGGAATGTGGCAACCGCGATCAAGGATAGCCTTACGGATATGACATTTTTGACCTACTTCAACCCCAGGCAAAGCAACGGTTTCTTCCATCACACTATAGGATTTTACACGCACGTTTGAGAAGCAAATTGAGCGGCGTAAGGTAGCCCCCGAGATAATACAGCCGCCAGATACGACTGAATTCAAAGCCTCTCCGCGTCGGTCTTCTTGTTCCCAAACAAATTTAGCCGGCGGCAGTTGTTCTTGGTAGGTCCAAATTGGCCAGTTTTTGTCGTATAGGTTTAGCTCGGGGATGGGTGCAACCAATTCCATGTTGGCCTCCCAATAGCTATCAAGGGTTCCCACGTCACGCCAATAAGAATCATTTTTAGCACTTTTTCGAAAATCGAAAGCAAACACTTTGTAATTATCGATAATACTCGGAATAATATCCTTGCCAAAATCATGATCTGAGTCGGGGTTAGCACCATCTTTCTCAAGTTGTTCAAATAAAAACTCAGTATCAAACACATAGTTACCCATAGAGGCTAAGCAGTGTGAAGGTTCATTTGCCAAAGGCGTTGGATTTTCGGGTTTTTCGATAAAATCACAGACTTTATTTTGATCGTCGACCGAAATAACGCCAAACGCGTTGCGAGCTTGTTCAATCGGCACGGATATGCAGCTCACCGTCATCTGTGCGCCAGATTCAACATGTTGCGCGAGCATTGGGCCGTAATCCATTTGATAGATATGGTCGCCCGATAAAATCATGACATATTTAGGTAATTCATCGCGAATGATATCGATGTTTTGATATACCGCATCGGCAGTACCCTGATACCAATCTTCTGAAAAGCGCTGTGATGCGGGTAGCACCTCAATCGACTCGCCTAATTCTTTCTTAAAGTGCCCCCAACCGCGAACCAAATGTCTGATCAATGAGTGTGATTTATATTGAGTTAAGACGCCGACGTTACGGATACCTGAATTGACGCAGTTAGATAAAGGAAAATCAATAATTCGGAATTTGCCGCCAAAATATAAAGCCGGCTTCGCTCTCCATTCTGTTAACTCGAATAAACGCGAGCCTCTGCCGCCTGCAAGCACTAGTGCATAGGTATCGCGGGTTAAATTACTGATATAACGATTACTGATACGAGACATAATATTTCCTTTGTCTATTTAATATGACATGTTTCAAATAGCGTAAGTAATAAGATTACCCTTAAATGATTAAAAAAGTAACATGATAATTCGATTTATCGGGAAAGTTTGGCATAAGCAAGTAATGCAATGAGCGCGCTGAAACTACTCGTTGCTTACACTTTCGACTCTGCGGCGTTCTAATGATGGTGTATGACTGACTTCTTGGTGCCAAAGCTTAAAAAACTGCTGAGTAATTTTTTGTCTCAGTGAAATACTTTGTTCGATGGGACAAAATAAATCCACTGAGATACAAATTTTAGCGAACTGATTGGTATTAACAGAAAAGTGTGGCTCTACAGGAATAAACTCAACGTCTAAACGTTTTTCGATTACTCCTTTGTAGCGTTCGGCTACGTCGATAAATTCCCTGCAATAATCCAAGGCGTCGGCTTTAAGCGTTTCTACAATAGGGAATACATCGATAGTCGGCTCACAGGTAATGGTAAAGCTACTGAGGGTATATCGTCTTAAAAAGTTAAGATTGCGCACGGGTTTAAGTAAAATTTGGTGATTAGGAATGAATAAATGTTTGCCGGTATAGCTGTTGGTATGCTGGTCGACCTCAAGCAAAGTGATTTTAGTCCAGTCAGCGGCAATCACTTCACCAACCCCTTCGTTAATTTGAATCCAGTCGCCTATTCGAAATGGGCGCGCGCTCACGTAATAAAAATAACCTAAGTAGCATTGCAAATACTCTTTGGTAGCAAACACAATGGCGAACATAAACGCTGCAATCGAAAACGCGAACGATTGAATCTCACTTGCCCACAGTACGATTAAGATAAACACTAAACTGATGTTTAGGGTATTACGCATGGTATTTACTTTAGAACGATACCCAGATTTTTTCTTTCTACTACGTTTGAGTATCACTGAGCGAAGTACGGATTTAATAAGCCCTACAGCGATAATTAAACCAATACTGATTACGCCCTTTTCAATGGTGGGGTCTGCCATATAATCGGTAAATTCGATCATATCGATCCTTTTTGCGCTGTGTGCGTTACAAATAAGGCTAACGCTACATCATTCTAATTTCGGAGATCCTAACGCGAATCAATGTACTTTAATAGAAGCATTTTGACAGTGTCCAAATGAAAAAAAGCTCCCGATTAGGGCTCATATTGGTAGGAAACAAGCTTAGCGATACCTTGCTGTCGGCAAAGACTACGCTGCCTACGTTACTTTCTAGTGCAGGTGCGCCTGCATGGATGGCGCAATTACTAGTGCCGATAAGAGAGTCGGGTTCGTTGCTACCGCAAATGCTGTTTGCGTACTTACTTCGCCGTACTGCACGAAGAGATATTGCTTGGCAGATAAGCATGCTGGTCCAATTTATTGCCGGTGTTGTGATGATGATAATCGGTTTAAGCTTTGAAGGCGCAATAGCCGGATATGGAGTCTTATTAGCCTTACTGTTAATGAGCTTTTCTCGAGCACTTTCCTCCTTAACTACTAAAGATATTCAAGGGCAGCATATAGAAAAAGGCAGTCGTGGCAAGCTTCTGGGCAGTGCATCTACTGTTTCAAGCGCAATTAGTATTGCGGTGGCACTCGTTGCGCTGTTTGGCTCACAACACGTGCCTAGCGATAAACTCATAATCGTCGCGGCAATTGCGCTGACCACTAAGCTTATGTGTATGTGGTTAATGCGGCCATTAAAAACCTATGTAGATACCCAACAGAGCCCAGTTTCCAAGGGGCTGTATTTTGATATGCCGCTCGCAAAATTTGTAGCGGTAAGGTCCTTGTTTGCTCATACCGCGTTGCTTGCGCCTATATTTGTGTTGAGCTATCAAGGCGATATGCTGAACATCTTAGCTTATTTGATTATTGCGCAAAGCTTCGCAAATTTTGTGTCTTCCTATATTTGGGGATGGGTATCAGATGTAAGCGCATTAAACTGCATGCGAGCAGGCAGCATCGTAGCGATTTGCGCTGCATGCGCATTATTGCTGTTGCCAACTAGCTATCCTGATATTAGCAATAACGCTTGGTTTATTATTGTTTTATTTTTTGTATTAAGTGTTGGCCATCAGGGCGTAAGAACCGGCCGTAAAATATATAGTGTTGATATCGCTGAGCAGCAGCATCGTACTGAATTCATTGCGACATCTAACACACTTGTTGGTTTGAGCATTATTGCCTTGGGCGGGTTATACGCGCTTATAAATGCGTATTCGAGCGAGCTTAGTTTACTGCTTATGTCAGCTGCCTTATGTTTAGGCCTAATAGGCAGTTTGTTTTTAACTGCAGAAAAATAAAGCGATTAAACTTTGCATAAGCTGGCTCTTGCTTTGCTATTGTAAAGGCGTATTGGTATTAACTAGATAAGGCAATACCGGCCTTAGCGCCATTTTGACGGTCTAGCTTAACGCTAATGTTATGCCCAACCTTGATAAGCTTACTCAGGTCAACACCCGTTTCGATGTCCATGTTTGACAACATATACAGTAAATCTTCAGTCGCTAAGTTACCTGAAGCACCTTTTGCATAGGGACATCCACCTAAACCTGCTACCGATGCGTCAAAGTTTGAGATGCCGTGCTGCAGGCCAATCAACACATTAGCCAAAGCCTGCCCATAGGTATCGTGCATGTGTAATGCTAGATTATTCATTGGTAACTGACTGAGTAAAAGTGACAATAATTGAGAGGTTTTTTTGGGAGTGCCAACACCAATCGTATCGCCCAGAGACACTTCGTAACAGCCAAGCGAGAGCAATGTTTTGCTCACCTCTAAAACCGCCTGTGGCGAAATCGCACCTTCATATGGGCAACCTAACACGCACGATACGTAGCCTCGCACCGGCATCCCAGCCAGTTTTGCGGCCTCTATTACCGGTGTAAAACGCTCGATGCTTTGCTCAATGCTGCAGTTAATGTTCTTCTGCGAAAACGATTCAGAAGCCGCCCCAAACACGGCTACTTCGTTGGCTCCTGCGGCAACAGCGTCTTCAAAGCCACGCAGGTTGGGAGTAAGGGCACTGTATATTACGCCGTCTTTACGCCTGATGCTTGCAAGTACCTGACTTGAGTTAGCCATCTGCGGTACCCACTTTGGCGACACAAAACTGCCGGCCTCTATTCGCTGAAGGCCGGTATCTGAGAGTGCATTGACTAAAGTGACTTTATCTTCAACCGTTAGCGGTGTTTTTTCATTTTGTAGACCATCTCTTGGGCCAACCTCAACGATGCTGACTGAATTTGGCACATCTAAAACTAGGCTCATAAACAAGTGCTCCTTTATTCCTCTAGCTTTTCTAGATCTAGCAATATCGCACCGCCATCTACACGGTCACCTGCAGCAAAATAACACTCAACTACTTTAGCGTTAAATGGTGCTTTTAGTGCATGTTCCATTTTCATTGCCTCAACAATTGCGATGGTGTCACCTTTACTAACGATATCGCCGGGCTTGGTAAGCATATTGACTAATGTGCCGTTCATAGGGGCAACAATTCCGCCTGCGGAGCTGCCGTGGTCTTCGTCATCAAATTCGGCTACTGGAAGAATCACTTTTATCTGCTTGTGAGCGGTGTAAATACTCAATTGATTACCCAATAGTACTGCGGTGATTTGCATCTGCAAAATGCCTACCTGAATACTTGTATGAATTTGAGTAAGCCCGTAAGCGTCTATTTTTGCATTGATTAGTCCGGTGACCAGCAGTGCATCATCCTCGACGTGCATAGACCAAGTGTTTTGGTCCACTCGAGTTGCGGCAATGTCATAAGTATGCTCAGCAGCTGTGAAGTGAATACTTTTTTGTTCACGATGATTCAGCCTGAATCCTGAAAAGTCTGAAAATGCGCCGATGCCACGCTGGGCTTGCGCTTGTAAAATGACAAAAGCTGTTAATGCCTGCAGATGGGGTTCGAGTGTTTCTTTATCGCTTTCTAAGGCATCACTGTGACGCTCTACAAAGTCGGTGGTCAAATCTGCGAGTATGAATGCATCGCTTTGTGCCACGCGCAGCAAATAATCGATATTGGTGTTGACTCCCACTATATGATAATCATGCAAAGCTGATGTCAACTTTGCTAGCGCTTGTTGACGGTCTTTGCCGTGCACAATCAATTTCGCAATCATTGGATCGTAATAAATAGAAACCTCGTCGCCTTGCTCAACGCCGGTGTCTACGCGAATGTCTGGGCCAACAGGCGGTTTTAAGTAACGCAGTAAACCGGTTTGTGGCAGAAAGTCGTTATCGGGATCTTCTGCATAGATCCGCGCCTCAAAAGCATGGCCGGTAAGTGTCAATTGCGCTTGAGTTTTGGGAAGGGGAAGGTCGTTAGCAACATGAATTTGCCATTCGACTAAGTCTTCACCGGTGATCATTTCAGTAACAGGATGTTCAACCTGCAGGCGGGTATTCATTTCCATGAAGTAAAAACTACCATCACTATCGAGTAAAAACTCTACGGTTCCCGCGCCTGAATAACCAATCGCTTTGGCTGCCTTTAATGCGGCATCGCCCATTTGCTGACGAATGTCAGCAGACATATTCGGGGCAGGTGCTTCTTCAATGATTTTTTGATGGCGCCTTTGCACACTGCAGTCGCGTTCAAACAAATACACACCATTCCCATGATTATCACAAAAGACCTGTATTTCAACATGCCGCGGTTCAGTTAAATATTTCTCGATAAGCATGTGCTGATCGCCAAAGCTAGACTGTGATTCACGTTTGGCCGCTTCTAAAGCGCTATGAAAATCGCTGTCCTTCCACACTTGGCGCATGCCCTTGCCGCCACCACCTGCAGCCGCTTTAAGCAATACTGGATAGCCCATTTTCTTAGCTTCTTGATGCAAAAAATCGGCATCTTGATTGTCGCCATGATAGCCGGGTACCAGAGGTACATCGGCTTTTTCCATGATAGATTTGGCGGCTGATTTTGAACCCATTGCACGAATGGCATCAGGTCCTGGCCCGATAAACACGATATCGTTTTTAGCACATGCCTCAGAGAACCCCGCATTCTCAGATAAAAACCCATATCCAGGATGGATTGCATCAACATTTAAATTGAGTGCGACGTCTAAAATAAGCTCTGCTTTTAAATAGCTTTCACTAGCGGCAGCAGGACCAATTAAAACCGCTTCATCAGCCATCAATACATGTTGTGCGTTGGCGTCAACCTCAGAATATACAGCCACTGTAGAGATACCTAAGCGTTTCGCAGTGCGCATCACTCTGCATGCAATTTCGCCTCTATTGGCGATAAGAATTTTATTTATCATCTTGCGCTATCCAATTGGCTTTGCGTTTATCTAAAAAAGCGCTTAGGCCTTCTTGCCCCTCTTTAGATACGCGTATTTTGGCAATGACGTCACTTGTAAAATCAATTAAGTCGGTGTCGATAGGCCGTCCCGCTACAACGGTAGCCAAGGCTTTAGATTGGCTTACGGCTAAGGGGCCATTTTTGAGTATGTTATTTATAATTTCATCAATGGTAATGTCTAGGTCTTCCTCGCTAACCGCTTCGTTAATCAAGCCTAAGCGTCTAGCTCGCTGAGAGGAGATCACTTCTGCTGTCATAAACAGACGCTTTGCTTCACGTAAACCCACTGCGCCAATCACATAAGGCGATATTGTGGCGGGAATTAACCCGAGTTTAACTTCGCTTAAGCAGAACTTGCTTAATTTGGAGCCAACCGCAATATCACAACATGCTACTAAACCTACTGCACCGCCAAAAGCAGCGCCTTGCACTCTAGCTATGGTAGGCTTGCTAAGGGTATAAAGTTTATTCAGCATTTTTGCTAACTGGTCAGCGTCGCGCTTATTTTCTTCATAGGCATAGCTGGCCATTTTTTGCATCCAGTTTAAATCTGCCCCGGCGCTGAATGATTTGCCTCGAGCTTGTAAGATCATCACGCGAACGCGGTTATCGCTGTCGACTTGTTCGAATACATCAATGAGCGATTGGATCACATGCTCATCAAAGGCGTTATGAATATCAGGCCTATTTAATGTCACACGGGCCACGCCTTTTACGTCAATTTCTAATTCTATGTTTTGCATAATGATACCCTGATTACATTCTAAACACGCCAAACTGCGTGTCTTCGATGGGTTTATTTAAGGACGCTGCGAGTGCTAAGGCTAATACTTTACGCGTATCTGCCGGATCGATGACTCCGTCATCCCATAAGCGTGCTGAAGCAAAATATGGATGACCCTGCTTTTCGTAGGTATCAATCACAGGTTGTTTAATCGCCTGGGCTTGTGCTTCAGTGAATGTCTCGCCCGCACGCTCAGTCTGCGATTTCTTGACCTGTGCGAGCACACCTGCGGCTTGTTCGCCGCCCATTACTGAGATTCTGGCGTTAGGCCACATAAACAAAAAACGTGGGTCGTAAGCACGTCCACACATACCATAGTTGCCGGCACCAAAGCTGCCACCAATTAATAAAGTGATCTTCGGCACTTTCGCACAGGCCACCGCGGTGACCATTTTTGCGCCATGTTTTGCAATACCACCAGCCTCATATTGCTTGCCTACCATAAAGCCAGTAATGTTTTGTAAGAAGACGAGGGGAATTTTACGCTGACAGCATAACTCTATGAAGTGCGCGCCTTTTTGTGCAGACTCTGAAAAAAGGATGCCATTGTTAGCTAAAATCCCCACCGGATAGCCGTCGATATGGGCAAATCCACAGACTAATGTTTCGCCATAGAGTTTTTTGAACTCGTCAAACTCACTGCCGTCTACTACTCTGGCAATGACTTCGCGCACATCGTATGGCTGTTTGGTATCTTTTGGAATGATGCCATATATTTCATCTTCATCGTAAAGCGGCGCTTTGCTGGCTTTGCGAACTACGGCTTGGACAGACGGGCGGTTTAGGCGTGCGATCGCGTCTTTCGCGATTTGCAGCGCGTGAGCATCATCTTTGGCAAGATGATCGACTACGCCAGACGTTCGGCAATGCACATCGCCACCGCCTAGCTCTTCGGCCGTGACAATTTCACCGGTAGCGGCCTGCACTAGGGGAGGGCCACCTAAAAAGATAGTGCCTTGCTCTTTGACAATAATTGACTCGTCTGCCATGGCTGGCACGTATGCGCCACCGGCAGTACATGAACCCATGACCACGGCAATTTGTGGAATGTTTTGAGCAGACATATTAGCTTGATTAAAAAAGATGCGCCCAAAATGCTCTTTATCAGGAAATACCTCATCTTGGCGGGGTAAGTTAGCACCACCCGAATCTACTAGATAGATACAGGGTAGGTGGTTTTCAGCGGCAATGGTTTGCGCACGAAGATGCTTTTTTACTGTTAACGGATAATACGTACCGCCTTTTACGGTAGCGTCATTTGCTACAATCATACAGCTTATGCCAGAGACCTGACCAATCCCTGCAATAACGCCGGCGCAAGGCACATAATCATCATAAACTTGATAGGCAGCCAGTTGTCCGATTTCGAGAAAAGCAGTGTTAGGGTCAAGCAGTGTCTCAATGCGATCTCTTGGCAGTAACTTGCCTCTTGATGTATGACGTTCACGGCTACTTTCACCACCGCCAAGCATGAGTGTTTGAACGACCTGATACAGGTCGTCAACTTGCGCCTGCATGTGCGCTTTGTTCTGCGTAAATGCTTCGCTGTTGGGATTAATTAATGTTTTAATTACCGGCACAAAGACTCCATGGTCTGTTAGTTTATATGCTAATGCGCCATATCATCTTTAGCATGAATGGCGCATCGGTTGATATAACATTTGTTGCAACTAGCAACTTATTTTTGGGTCAACTAAGCGGGTTATGCCGATTCGTTGAACAGTTCACGACCTATCAGCATACGTCGTATTTCTGAGGTGCCTGCACCAATCTCATAGAGTTTAGCGTCGCGCAATAGACGTCCGGTCGGATATTCATTGATATAGCCATTGCCGCCTAGCAACTGAATCGCGTCTAGCGCCATCTTTGTGGCTAGCTCAGCTGAGTACAATATTGCACCGGCGGCATCTTTACGCGTAGTTTCTCCCCGATCACACGAGCGAGCAACTGCGTAAACATAGGCACGTGCTGCATTCATTTGGGTGTACATATCGGCCACTTTACCCTGCACTAACTGGAATTCGCCGATGGATTTGCCAAACTGTGTGCGGTCATGAATATAAGGAACAACCGCGTCCATGCATGCCTGCATAATGCCTAAAGGGCCTCCAGATAGTACTAAGCGTTCGTAATCTAAACCGCTCATCAAAACCTTTACGCCACCGCCTTCATTACCCAAGATATTTTCAGCAGGAACCTCAGCATCGACAAACACCAGTTCACAGGTATTAGACGAGCGCATGCCCAGCTTGTCGAGCTTTTGAGCCTGCGTAAAGCCCGGAGTGTTTTTTTCAACGATAAAAGCGGTAATACCCTTTGAGCCTGCAGTCACATCTGTTTTCGCGTAAATAATAAATGTGTGCGCGTCTGGACCATTGGTGATCCACATTTTGTTGCCATTTAAGATGTACTTATCGCCTTTCTTATCAGCGCGTAGTTTCATGCTCACCACATCTGAGCCAGCATTCGGTTCGCTCATTGCCAAGGCGCCAATGTGTTCACCCGATACTAACTTCGGCAAATATTTTTCTTTTTGCGCCTGACTGCCGTTTTTATGCAGTTGGTTAACGCAAAGGTTAGAATGCGCGCCGTAGCTCAGACCGATGCCGGCGCTGGCCCGGCTGATTTCTTCCATCGCTACAGTATGCGCAAGATAGCCCATATCTGATCCACCAAACTCTTCACTAACCGTCACCCCTAGCAATCCCATATCGCCCAATTTAGGCCACAGTTGATTCGGAAAACTGTTAGCTTCATCTGACTTTTCAGCGAGCGGGGCTATTTCGTTTTGGGCAAAGTTATAAACATGGTCTCTGAGCATATCAATGTCATCACCAAGACCGAAGTTAAGCGTAGGATACGACGCGTTAATCATGCAACACCTCTTGTTAAGTCGTTAAGTTCTTCTTTACAGCGCGCTTCAACATCATTTAACTCATTCATTAGCATTTGAATGTCGTTTAACTGCTGTTCAAGCACCGCGCGTTTTTGTTCGGTAAGCTGCAGCATAGTTTGTAGTTGCGCTGCAGAATTAGGATTAGTATCGTACAGTTCGAATAATTTGCTAATTTCGGCTAATGAAAACCCCAAACGCTTGCCGCGCAAGATCAACTTTAAGCGCACTTTATCTTTGGTATGATAAATACGCGACTGGCCTTGGCGAAGGGGTTCAAGTAATCCTTGCTCTTCATAAAATCGAATGGAGCGCGGTGTTATGTCGAAGTCTTTCGACAATTCGCCAATGGTATAAGTGGTGTTGTCTGACATAGCGTAATTTTCAAATTAATCTGCAAATTTCGATTAACATGAATAATGCACTTTACGTTTACGTAAAGTCAAGTTAACGTAAACGTAATGTGAAAATATTTATCATTTAACAAACAGGAAACTGAATATGAGTGGATCAGTAGTGATTGTTGCAGCAAAGCGCACGCCAATGGGCGGGTTTATGGGTGCCTTGAGTGAAGTCTCATCACCCTCATTAGGTGCTGCTGCTATCAAAGCGGCAATTGCTGACGTTGCTGTAGAAAGCATCGACGAAGTGATTATGGGCTGTGTGTTGCCAGCCGGTCTTGGTCAGGCGCCTGCGCGTCAGGCGAGTCTTGGAGCGGGCTTACCAATGAGCGTTGGTGCAAGCACAATCAATAAAGTATGCGGCTCTGGAATGAAAGCGATCATGCTCGCTCACGACCTTATCAAAGCCGGCAGTGCGCATGCGGTGGTTGCCGGGGGCATGGAAAATATGTCAGGAGCCCCTTATTTGTTAAGCAAGGCTCGCGCAGGCTACCGTATGGGGCATGGACAAACCTTCGATCATATGATGCTTGATGGTCTCGAGAATGCTTACGATGGCAAAGCTATGGGCTGTTTTGCACAAGATACTGCCGATGCTGAAGGCATCACTCGTGAACAGATGGACGAGTTTGCGGTTAGCTCTTTGAGCAAAGCGCAGGCGGCAATAGCATCCGGTGCGTTTAAAAATGAGATCACGCCGCTTACGGTAAATACGCGTAAAGGTGATGTTACAGTTGATACCGATGAGGGGCCTGGTAATGCCAGAGTCGACAAAATTCCAACGTTACGTCCCGCATTCAAAAAGGATGGCACCGTCACTGCTGCAAATTCGAGTTCTATCTCCGATGGTGCTGCGGCTCTTTTGGTGATGTCTGAAGAAAGAGCAAATGAGCTGGGCTTGAAACCCTTGGCGAGAATTGTCGCTCACGCGACGCATGCCATGAAGCCAGAGGCGTTCACAGTAGCACCAATTGGCGCTATTGAGAAAGTTTTGAGCAAAGCAGGGTGGACAACAGACGATGTAGATCTATTCGAAATCAATGAGGCCTTTGCCATGGTGACTATGTTGGGCGTCAATAAACTGGGCCTAGACAGCACCAAAGTAAACGTTAACGGTGGTGCGTGTGCACTTGGTCATCCAATAGGTGCTTCAGGCGCGCGCATTGTGGTGACCTTGTTACATGCTTTAGAGCAAAAAGGCTTGAGTAAAGGCTTAGCGGCGCTATGTATAGGCGGTGGTGAAGCGACGGCGCTGGCGGTAGAGAGATTATAAGTAACATTACAAATGGCAATGGTTGCTCAAATGTAACTAGACCACAACTATGGTTCCGCTGCAGCAGTGCCCTAATGATAGGTGTGGTGTAGGCGGCGGGATTACTATTGTGGGAATTGCAGGGGCCTTCTAAATAATGGGTTGATATTCCCAAGCTCCGTCAACCAGCAGTATGCGAGACTTCATGGTTTCTTTTTGAGCACGATATATCCGCTTGTTAAGTTTCACAAGTACGCCAGGAAATAATTCTTTGTTGGCAATGATACGAGCATTACTTTCATAGTCTTTTTTCGCTAGCTCAAGGTCACCCTGCATTTTTCTCAGCCAGTTAATTAAATGCCGCTCTTTACCGATGCAAGCATCCAATTTTTTAAGTTTTTTACGCAGATGAGGTGGGTATTTTTTTGCGTTGATTTTACTTAATTTGATCTCATGATCGACATTTACTGACGTCAATGCTTTTAGCAGGTCGTGTACAGATTCTAAATTATGAATGAGGTGATTATAGCCCTCAGAAAAATCCACTTCTAGCACACTGCCTGATATTGCGCCCACGCTACCGGCCCTGATACTGTTGTAGGCATTAATTTTACTGGCAAACAAATTGCCGCTCGGGTTCTCAGGGTCTCCGATAAACAGTTGCCCTTTGCAAGTCACGTTGGAGTATGCAAGCTGTCTTTTAACATTGAAGTTTTTATCAACTTGAACGTGTAATCCTTGGCCATGCTGAATGAAGATATTTCCTTTAGCAATTAACTGGCAGTCTTCTTCATTCATTTTGCCCGTTGCGCCCTGGGTGATAATGATGTCTCCGCCAGCTTGAATAAATGCCGATTCTACAAAGCCATTAATGGTGACGTCGCCCTTGGCAATTATTTGCATATTTTCTGTGACATCGCCATTAACAATCACAGCACCTTCATAGATTATATTGCCTGTACCAACATTCACACCCTTTGAAACGTAAGTGTCGTCAATCGACATCAAATCGTTTTCAAACTTGGGCTGACCTGCTAATGCCGATAAAATCAGATTTTCGTCAGCGTCGGATATTTTTGTGTTTTGGCCAAGCTTAATATCGACCCATGCGCCTTTTTTTGCTTGTAAGGGCTTGTTGCTCACAGTATAGCCAAGGCGTCCGTTAGTAGGCGGAATTCTTTTTGCCACCGCTTGATCTGGACTAACGCAGAGTACGTCCCCTAAATTACGCATATCGACTTTATCACCGCCCTTTTCTTGTGGACGTAAAATACGGTCAAGTGCGTTGGGTACTAGCGGTCTAATTTTAGACGCCTTACCATCGCGGGCGGGTAAACCTATCGCAATTATTTCATTGAATTCTTTTCCAGGCTCACTTTCTATGGCATGGTTGAGCAGGTTTTGAACTCGTTTTTTACTGATCCCACGAGTGACACCTTTATAGGCCAACATGTCTTTTACTTCTTGATACGAGGGTTGTTTACCGCTTGCATTTGATACCACTGACATACTTGCCGACATGTGGTCGGGTGCCAGTGAAATTGTAATCGTATCTTCGGTATTTTCTTCTACTACTTTGCCGATTGGGCCAACTACTTTGTCAGAGACGCCTGTGCTTTTTGCTTGTTCAAGCAAAATAGCCAATGCTTTGATAGCAACTTTATCGAGTTCACAATCTTTATAATCGGTCTTTGAAATTAAAGCAGCAAAAGACGCTTCGCTGCAAAGGTCTTCAAACAAGAGAGGATCAATGCTCGCAACAAGGTCGTTAGTAACCGAATTAATACTGAATGTAATACCGCTCATGTCGTTTGTTAGGTTACCTTTTTGCTAATTTACAATTCGCTTGCGTAGCGCTCAAGCTGCTTCAAAATAGATAACTTTTTGTTATCTTCACCATACTGTTGTGCTAAGGCTTCTATTTGCTGCTGAAACCCTGCTAGAGAAAGGTAAGCTGGATCACTACCCTCGACAAAGCGCTCCTTGCGGTGCGCTACCCACTTCTCTAAATCTTTCTGATCCATCAAATTTGGAAAATTTCTGCCCATATATCTAAATAGCTGCGCCCGATAGAGAGGGTTGAGCATTTGATGATATAAACTGCTCAATGCTTCAGGCTTGCTGTTTCGTATCTTGTTCATCACTTGCTTATCGGCGGCGCTAGGGAATTCTCTAGTATAAAGCTGAGCATCTATATCAATTTTAAGATCACGATTAAACTCGCGCTCAAAGAGCAGCTCGCATTTGATTTGTAAATCGGCCATTTGTTGCAAGGTTTGGTAGTTTGCGAGGCACTGCTGGCGGTTAATGCCAAGGCGTTGCGCATTCTCTTCAGTTAGCATTTTAGCCGGCGCAACAAATGGTACCTTGTTGATGGCTATTTGCATCAGTGGGATGCGCCGCTCTTGATATAGTTGGGTTACCATGTCATTGGACTGCAGTTGCTGTATGGAATACTCCGATAATACCGATATATCCTTTTCTAAGTTTATTGCAATGATGGCATTACGGTTAGTAGGATGGACGCAGACTGGCATAAACCAACTGCAGCAGCCCTGAGTACTATTGATGTAACCTGAAACATGCAAAAAAGGCTTGTGTGAAACAAGGTCGATTTCTTGCAGCACGTTTTGTTTATCTCGTAACTGCCAATAGAAGTCATACAGTTTTGGTTGTTTTTCTTTTATTAACTTAGCGATGCCGATGGTGGCGGAGACATCTGAAAGTGCATCATGTGCAGACTTATGCTCTAAACCATTCGCTTCGCTGAGTTTTTCGAGCTTAAAGCACGGTTTACCGTCATCGTAATATGGCCACTGTATGCCGTCGGGACGCAATGCATATGCTGCTCTGACTAAATCAATGACATCCCAACGTGAATTACCGTGCTCATATTCACGCTCGTATACCGGGTGAAAGTTTCGGTAGAGTAGGTTGCGAGTGACTTCTTCATCAAACTTTATGCTGTTGTAACCGGCGGTGCAGGTCTTTGGCTCTTGCATATGAGCCAAAACTTTTGCCGCAAACTCGCATTCAAGATAACCATCTCGTAAACTTTGTTGGGGGGTAATACCGGTCACTAAACATGCCTGAGGGTGCGGCAGGTAGTCATTGGGTATTTGGCAAAAGTAATTTATCGGTTTACCAATTGGATTAAGCGACAAATCGGTGCGTATAGCTGCAAACTGCACAGGAAAGTCGGCTCGCGGGTTCACTCCCCAAGTTTCGTAATCGTGCCATAAGATACTGTCGACCATAATTTCCTTTTTGGAGTGAAATCAAAGTGATGGCGCAAGTGTATATGGGCATAGCAAGCCTCGCAACGCTTAATTGTATGATTAGTGCTGATGCAAACGGTGATTGCATCAAAGTGTAGGTAGGTAATAAAGCAATGAAAACAGTTAGATATAAATAGACTTAGAGATAACTCCCTGTTTTAACGCTTTATTCCATTATGGATGATTTGGTTGGCTGGTTAGACTTATTTAAGTCTCTGTGGGTTTGTCAAAAGATTGACACATGGCTACTAGTAAAACACTTAAAGGTGTTGCAAAAAAGCAACAGTAAAAGAGTTATATAAAAATGGATGTTAATAACTAGATGTACTATTAAAGCGCGGCTTTAAAACATTAAACTCAAAGTGTTGGAAGTGTAATCAAATGGAGAAAGACATGAAAGAAGTGAATTTTGGTGAGGCCGCTTTATTGCAGGCTTATCAACCCCAAGCCCAGGGATTTGGGCATAGTGGACCGTTCATTGTGCCGTTTTTTTCGATGCGAAAATTGCGTTTGGTTTTTAACGAATTAGCGGATAACGAGTCTTTTGAATATGCAAATTTTGAGGCATTTAAACATCATGTGTTGTCAGCGGTAGCGCCGCAACTTGAATTAAGTAAGTGGCAAGCTATTGCTGCGCGAAGATAATGCTGATCTGCGTGTAAGAGATTAGACATTTTTATCATTTACCCTTAATGTTAGGTTTTCATTATGACCTAACTTAAGGGTAGATATTATGGCTTTAAAAAACGCCTCAAATTTGTGCCAAAAAACGCTTAGAGCCACAAAGTTCAAGCCCCTAAAGCACTTGTTAATTACCGCAGCGCTTTGCGCGCTTCCGTTTTTATTGCATGCTCACAATCATGCATCGACCAAAAGTCCGGTCGCTATCGCGATACATGGCGGTGCCGGAACCATCACAAAAGCCAATTTAAGCGATGAGCAAGAAGCTGAGTACAAACTCGCCATCAATACGGCGCTTGATTTGGGTTACGAGCAGTTGGCACAGGGTAAAGATGGTCTCGATGCAATTGTTGCCGCAATTAAGTATTTAGAGGATTCTCCTTTGTTTAATGCAGGCATAGGAGCGGTATATACCTTTGACGGACAGCATGAGTTAGACGCCTCAATCATGCGCGGCGATAATTTGCAAGCAGGCGCAGTCGCCAGTGTAACAAATATCAAAAACCCGATTGTGGCGGCACGTTTAGTTATGGAGCAATCTGTGCATGTTATGCTGTCAGGCAAAGGTGCTGAGCAGTTTGCCCTTGAGCACGGTGTCGAAAAGACTGAAAACACCACGTTTAATACGCCGAGACGATTTGAGGCTTTGCAACGCGCAAAACAGCGCATCAGCGAAAGCGAAGCTGTCGACACTCAGGCTTATTTAGAAAACGCCGAATTTAACGATTTTAAATTTGGTACAGTCGGCGTGGTAGTGTTAGACGCAAATGGCAATATTTCTGCGGGCACTTCTACCGGTGGTATGACTGCAAAACGCTATGGACGTGTAGGCGACTCTCCGATTATTGGCTCTGGAACCTATGCTGATAATACGTCGTGTGCGGTTTCAGCAACCGGTCATGGCGAGTATTTTATTCGATACAACGTGGCGGCAGATATTTGTGCCCGCATGAAGTATCAAAAGATTAGCTTAGAGCAAGCGGCAAATACCGTTATTCACGATGTATTGTTGCCAGCAGGCGGAACTGGTGGAATTATAGCCATCGACGCTAAAGGCAATATAGCCATGCCCTTTAATACCGAAGGGATGTATCGTGGAAGTATTGATATAGATGGCAATAAGACGGTGCTTATTTACAAGGATTAGTGAGTATTTTGCTCAGTTTGACAACTAAGGCTTGATTTAAAAAGGGCGCATGCCCATCCTACGCTCATTATAAAAAGTAAATCGCCTGCATATTAGCAGGCCTTTGTTTTTACTTAACTTTAGGTATGCCTTTGTTCAGGTAGGCTCACGTAATAAGATGTCATTAAATTTAGAAAAAGCACTAAGTCGCTGTCTCCAAAAGCACAAACATCGCTTTAAAAGAAAAGCCAAGGATATCGCTCGGATAAAAGACGAGTCCAGCAAACAAGCGGCTCTGGAAAAGCTCATGACGGATATTGCGGGCTCACAGGCCGAACGCGAAAAGCGTCTGCTTGCAGTCCCCTCGATTGATTACCCTGATTTACCGGTAGCGCAAAAAAAAGATGACATAAAGGCCCTTATTGAGGCGCATCAAGTGGTGATTATCGCCGGTGAAACAGGCTCAGGTAAAACCACCCAGATACCAAAGATGTGCTTAGAGTTAGGGCGGGGTGTATCTGGCTTTATTGGACATACACAGCCAAGGCGATTAGCGGCGCGCAGCGTCGCGACAAGAATTGCTGAAGAACTCAATACTGAAATTGGTCAAGCGGTTGGCTTTAAAGTGCGTTTTAGCGATCATGTAGGTGATACCAGCTTAGTTAAGCTCATGACTGACGGTATTTTACTGGCTGAGATCCAGCAAGACCGGTTTTTAAATCAATACGATACGATCATTATAGATGAAGCTCACGAGCGTAGTTTAAACATCGATTTTTTGCTGGGTTATTTGAAACAATTGTTACCGAAACGGCCTGACTTAAAGCTTATCATCACCTCAGCAACTATCGACCCTCAGCGCTTTTCTGAGCACTTTAATGACGCGCCCATTATTGAAGTCAGTGGACGCACTTATCCGGTCGAAATACGATATAAAGACCCTGTAGATTATGGCGGTAGCGACAAGGAAGAAGGCGATACAACACAAATGATGGTTGATGCTGTTGACGAGTTGATGCGTGAGCCTAATGGCGACATACTGATATTTTTGAGCGGCGAAAGGGATATTCGAGACGCCCAAGATCAGTTATCCAAGCGCCAGTACCGAAATACGGAAATTGTCCCGCTTTATGCACGATTATCGGCTTCAGAACAAAACCGTATTTTTTCGTCACACAGTGGGCGGCGCATCGTATTGGCCACCAATGTCGCAGAAACATCGTTAACGGTTCCGGGTATAAAATACGTGGTTGATACTGGTGTAGCGCGTATTTCAAGATATTCCCAGCGCAGTAAAATACAGCGTCTTCCCATTGAACCGGTATCTCAGGCTTCTGCGAATCAACGAGCGGGTCGCTGTGGTCGCGTTTCCGACGGTATCTGTATTCGTCTTTATACCGAACAAGATTATTTATCGCGCCCAGAATTTACCGATCCTGAGATTGTTCGAACGCATCTATCGAGTGTTATTATTCAGATGCTTGCGCTAGGCTTAGGCGAGATTAATAACTTTCCATTTGTACAAGCACCCGACGATAAAAACATTAATGACGGTATCAAACTGTTAGAAGAGTTACTAGCCGTCGATAGGCGTTCAGGGCGGTTACGCCTAACTGATATTGGCAGGCAAATGGCACCTTTGCCCCTTGATCCCAGATACTCAAGAATGATCATTCATGCCGGTCAAATGGACGCTGTATATGAAGTTATTGTGATCACTTCGGGGATGTCTGTACAAGATCCTAGAGAGCGACCACAAGAAAAACAACAGCAAGCAGATCTAGCGCACGCAGAATTTGCTGACAAAGACTCTGACTTCATCAGTTTATTGAATTTATGGGAAGCCTTTAAAACCCAGCAAAGAACCTTAAGCAATAGCCAGTTGCGTAAATGGTGTAAGCAATACTTTATTCATTTTCAGCGCATGCGAGAATGGCAGGATATTGTCAGCCAAATTAAGCAGTCTTTGGTGGCAGTGAATTTACGTATTAACTCGCAAGGTGCAGACTACCAAGCGATTCATACCGCACTTGCAGTAGGTTTGCTGTCGCAACTAGGCCTTAAAGATAAAAATCGACAGTACTTAGGCAGCAGAAACTCTCAATTTATGATCTTTCCAGGCTCAAACGTGGCCAAAACACAGCCAAAATGGATTATGGCTGCGGAACTAGTTGAAACATCCCGTTTATTTGCACGCCAAGTCGCTAAAATTGACGTGGAATGGCTGGAGCCGATTAGTCAGCACGTTGCCAAACACAATTACGCAGAGCCACATTGGAGCAAGAAGCGCGGCGCAACGATGGCCTACCTGACCATTAATTTATTTGGTTTGCCCATAGTCACTCGGCGGGTTGTTAACTACAGCTTAGTCGACCCCTTCGTTTGCCGTGAGCTGTTTATTCGAGAAGCCTTGGTACAAGGTCAAACTAACCTTAACTACGCTTTTTTAAAGCATAATCAAAGGCAAGTGGCAGAGGTGGAATTATTAGAGCAAAAGGCTCGCCGTCGAGATATCTTGATTGACGAAGAAACACTGTGTCAGTTTTATGATGAACACATCCCCAGTGACATTAACAACGAAGCGAGTTTTAAAAAATGGTGGCAAAAAGCCAGTAAGGCTAGCTCTACATTATTAGAGTTTAGTTACGAGGATCTATTAAAGCGCGACCCATCTGAAATTTCAGCGGCTGATTTTCCCGATAAATGGCATCAAGGCAATTTGCATCTGCCCATAAGCTATCATTTTGAACCCAACCAAGCGCTAGATGGTGTTGCTATTCATGTGCCTCTCGGTCTATTAAATCAGTTGAAAGACTTTGGGTTTGACTGGTTGGTGCCCGGTATGCGCCTTGAATTGGTGACGCACTTAATAAAAACACTACCCAAACGTTTGAGGCGCAACTTCGTGCCCGCTCCCGACTATGCCAAAGCGGCGTTAGAAGACATGCAAATGACCCAAGACAGCGGGGCGCCCAAGGCAATCGTGGATGCGCTATCGAGCAAGTTGTTCAAAATGTCTGGTGTGAGAGTAAATGCGGATGACTTTGACATCACTAGTTTACCTTCTCACCTACGCTTTAATTTTGTAGTGCTTGACGAAAAACAGAAAAGCGTAGCGACAGGTAAATCGCTTAACGAGCTAAAGCTGTCCCTTAAAAAAGCCCTCAAACAAACCATTGAGAAGGTGGCTACGCCCGAATTAGAGAAAGAAAACGTCACGCAATGGGATTTTGGTGAATTGCCGAAACAGTTCACGCAAAAGCAGGCTGGTTATGAAGTAAAAGCCTTTCCGGCGTTGGTGTTTGACAAGCAAAAAATTAAAGTTGCTCTGATTGACAACCTAACAGATGCGCAGCTTGCTCATAGACGCGGTGTGTACGAACTGATTAAACTGAACGTCCCGTCTCCCGTGAAATTCTTACAAGACAAACTGCCTAATAAAGCAAAGCTGAGCTTATATTTTAATCCATTTGGGCAAATTAAGCCCCTCATCGACGATATTATCATTGCCAGCATCGACAGTCTGGTTAATGCGCACTCAAAGCCCGATAGCATAAGAACTCCAGCAGATTTTAAGGGCATTTGCGAGATTGTTCGTGGTGAAATAAATGACCGAGCACTGCAGATTGCAAATCAGGTGGAAAGTGGTTTAGCGGTGGCCAATCAGATTGCCAAACATACTAAGGGTAACATTCCTTTAAATCTGATTAATAACATCAAGCATGTGCAGCAGCACTTAAATCAATTGGTATACAAAGGCTTTGTGTTCGACCTAGGTGAAGAAAGGTTGCTTGACTGGAATAGATACCTTAAAGGATTGTTAAATCGAGCCGAGAAACTTAAAGTTGATGCCAATCGTGATCGACTCAATCAACTGGAAGTCGACAAGGCCCAAGGGGCTTTTGATGCATTAAAAAATGACTTTAAAAACAAGCATCAGAATCTATCTGACTTAGACGAAGTCCGCTGGATGATTGAAGAGTTGAGGATCTCCCTGTTTGCACAACAGTTGGGCACAAAGTTCCCCATTTCGCTCAAGCGTATTCAACATAAGATTGCTGAATACTAAATCGCCGGATATGGCGAATAAACGGTTGACAGCCAATGGACAACTCCTTATAACATTGCGTCAACATTTTTGAATTAAGAGGTAGTATTATGTTGGGCTATGACGACAAGCGAAATTTTTATCGAATGATGGTGAATTCGCCTTGCGAAGTGTCGCTCTTAGACAATCCTTCAGCTGCGCCAATGGCGGCTGTGTGCCGAGATATTAGTGCAACCGGAATGTCGCTAGAAATTGAACAGTCCAGTATCGATTTAGGCACCTTATTAGACATCACCATTGACTCCAATAACGACCAAATCCCTTCTCTTGAAGCCAAAGCGAAAGTGGTCCGTTGCGACTCTGAAGCTGAAAACACCTGCCTTGTAGGCGTTGAAATTAGCGAAATGAAATAAAAAGAGCTGAGAGTCGCTCTTTTTTATGCACGCTTAATGCATACCAGACCTTTCAAATAGGCTCCCTCTGGAAAACTACTGGCGATAATATGGTCGCCATCTTGCTCGAGCTTTTGCAAATAACCCAACTGCGTGTTGGCATCTAGTGCCGCATCCGCAATAATTTTATTGAACAAGTCTTGACTGACTAAACCAGAACAACTGAAGGTTAACAGTATGCCGTTTGTATTGAGTAACTCACAGGCAATGCGGTTGATGTCCTTATATCCTCTAGAGGCTCTTACCAAATGATTTTTGTTTTCGACAAACTTGGGTGGGTCCATGACGATCAAATCAAACTTTTCACCTTGTTCTTGATAGGTTCTCAGTAGTTCAAATACGTCTTGTTTTACATGTTTAACTTTTGCGCACTGCGTTTTGGTAAAGTTGAGGGCGAGGTTCTTTTGCGAGGTATCTAAGGCACTTTGCGAAACATCTACGTTAATGACTTCAGTTGCTCCGCCCTGCAGCGCGTATACCGAAAACGTACCGGTGTAGCTAAAACAGTTTAATACTCGCTTATTTTGGCTGAGTGCCCCCGCAATCTGTCGGTTTTTACGTTGATCAAGGTAAAAACCGGTCTTGTGGCCAGATATCAAGTCGACTTCTAAGCGAAAGCCGTTTTCTTCAATTAACACACTGTGAGGTAATTCGCCGACGTGGGTTTGCACTAACGGCAGCAGGCCTTCTTTTTTGCGTACTTCAACATCGCTTCGCTCATGGATAATGTGATCGGGAAACATCGCTTTGAGGGCGTTGACAATTTTACGCTTATGTCGCTCGGCGCCAGTGCTGAGCAATTGCATTACTAATACATTATGATATTTGTCGATGGTGACACCTGGCAGTCCATCAGACTCGGAGGCAACCAAGCGATAGGCGTTAGTACTCATCGCGTTGGCACTATGGCTCATCCATGCTTGGCGAGTATCGAAGGCATATTGTATGCGGCGTTTAAAAAAGCCGTCATCAATCACTTCGTTTTCATCAAAGCTCCATACGCGGACGCGAATTTGCGACTCTGGCGAATAGGCACCTTTAGCTATCCAATTGCCTTTGTCATCAAATATATCGACGGTTGCGCCGCTTCTGGGCTGACCGCTTACGCTCTCAATAGCCCCTTCAAATACCCATGGGTGGCGCCTCATAAGAGACTTTTCGCGGGTTATTTTTAGAGTGACTGATGGATTCATAATACCGCCTCTTCAAAGCCTTCATCATCGACTAGTTCGTTAGACTGAGCGGCTTCTCTTGCTAAGTCGTCTACTAACTCATTTTCTGGTTGTCCAGAATGCCCTTTGACCCAATGCCACTGAAGTTTATGGCGAGTGCAAGCTTCGTCTAAGCGTTTCCATAGGTCTACGTTTTTTACTGGCTTTTTAGCAGAGGTTAACCAGTTGTTCCGCTTCCAATTATTGATCCATTGATTGATGCCATTTTTGACATACTGACTGTCGGTATAAATGTTCACCTCACAGGCTTGGCTCAGGGCATTTAGTGCTTCAATGGGGGCCAGCAGCTCCATCCGATTATTGGTGGTGTGTTTGAATCCACCAGAAAGCGTTTTTCTATGATCGCCAAAGATCAATAGTGCACCATACCCCCCAGGACCGGGGTTGCCTAAACAAGAGCCATCAGTGTAAAGCGTCACTTTTTTCATGTTATCGAATATTTCCTTGAGCAAGCTGTGTTCAGCGCGAGTGAGGCGAAGTATACTGACCCCAACACAAAAAGGAAAAGTTAATGCGACAAATTGTACTCGATACCGAAACCACTGGCATCAATCCGCTAGATGGACACCGCATCATTGAAATTGGCTGCGTAGAAATGATTGACCGAAAACTAACCGGCAATACCTTTCATGTATACATTAATCCTCAGCGAGAAATCGAGCAAGAAGCAATCAATGTGCACGGTATAACCAATGAATTTTTGGAAGATAAGCCGAAATTTGTGGATGTGGCAGATGCGTTTATAGACTTTATACGCGGTGCTGAACTGGTTATCCATAACGCGCCATTTGACGTTGGTTTTATGGATCATGAGTTTAAACTGGTAGGTCGTAATCTACCGGTAACCAATGATATTTGCACCGTTTTGGACACCTTAGCGCTGGCGAGAAAAATTCGTCCAGGCAAGAAAAACAATCTAGATGCGCTGTGTAAGGCCTATCATGTCGATAATGGGCACCGAACCTTCCATGGTGCTTTGCTCGATAGCGAAATTTTAGCCGATGTATATTTATTCATGACCGGCGGGCAGGGTGCACTTGGCTTAGGGCATAGTGATGAAAGTGCAAATGATCATGGCGAAACAGGCATTATCCGCATAAAAGATAAACCAGCCTTAAAGGTTATCAGGGCAAGTGCCGATGAATTAGCAAAGCACCAATTATATTTAGACGGCATTGAAAAGAAATCAGAGCAGGTTATCTGGCGTAAACCGCCGCAATAGAAAACTTCTTAGGTCCTTAACTTGGTTTTGGGCCGTGTTTTTGTGCGTGGTCGTAGTCAGTGCGCTCAAGGCAGAAGAACTAAATGTGCCAGTGCCTACGGCGATGTCTGTCGCCGATAAAATCCTCCCAATTGGTGAAACCTATCAAAACAACATTACTTTATTAGATAATCGCTTTCGCATTGATGCGGGGGTTGATCGCGTCATTCTGGTGTTTTTTAGAGAGTTCGGCACCACTCCTGTCGTGTTAGTGAAACCCAATGGCAGTAAATTGTTTTTAGAAAACGACTCAGTAGACGATAGCTACAGCTGGTTTGAGTCAGATACCTACGACATGATTGAATTAATCAAACCGATGCCTGGCCCTTGGCAGGCCTTAGGACAAATATTGCCCAACAGCAGAGTAATGGTCATTGCCGACCTTATCTTAGAGGCTGAATCGATTCCGACGCCTGTGTTCTCGGGTGAGACCATTAAACATACCGCATTTCTACGAAATGCTGGAACTAAGGTCAATTTCAAAGAGTTTAGAGACGTTGTAACGCTTTCTATCGACTTTATTAGCACTAATCATCCTGATCATGAAAACTTTGGTTTAGGTGCAAAAAATATAGCGCGATTTGAAGACAACGGCATTGGCCTAGATGAGATGCCCGGCGACGGCACATTTACCGGTGAGTTCGATCTCAATATTACAAATGGTGAATGGCAACCAGTGTTTAGCGTGAGAACACCGCTATTTAGTCGTGAACAGACCGCAGACGTATTGCTGTTGCTGCCAAACCCAATTCGCATTGAGCATATTGAAGACCAAGGTGAGGACGATTTTCATAGAATCATCGTTGATGCAGACCCGGACTATATTGACAACAACAGTTTATTGATTGAAGGAACCGTCCGTTCACCTGAAGGCGAGACAGAGCGATTTTCATCAACTGACTTAGGCTCCCATGTGCGTGAGTTCACGATTATGAATTCAGGCTTTGGAATATACCGAGTGACCTTAACTGCCTATGCCAAAACCATCGATGGCCGAGATGTGGTCTTAGATGTACCCGAGTATGCATTTATAACCCGAGCTCCGGTGATTGAAGTGGTACCAGAGCCTGAGGTAGAGATTACGAAATCGCAACTGCCAACGCTGCCGGTAGCTGCTCCTAAAGACAACAGTGTAATAATGATGGTGTTAGGTATTAATTTTACCTTACTGCTGCTTGGCGGGCTTATCATTCTCGCTATCGCGGATATGCGAAGACGTCCTGACTCTCATGTTTTGTTAAAATTTATAAGCTTTCTGAAAAACATAAAATTTAAAAAGACTAAGTCGACAGAGCCAAGCACTACCTAAACGATTACCCTTCTCGAAGGTGCCTGTTTGATTAATAAGCAGGCATATCTAAGATGTTAAAAAAGCAGTTGACTATCGACTACCCGCACCGTATTATCTGCGCCGCGCTTAAGGTCGAGAACGTCAAGTTTGGGACTTTAGTGCAGTGTGCATATGCGGAGTGGTAGTTCAGTTGGTTAGAATACCGGCCTGTCACGCCGGGGGTCGCGGGTTCGAGTCCCGTCCACTCCGCCATTTTTACACAGTTTAAAGTTAAGCATAGGTATGCGGAGTGGTAGTTCAGTTGGTTAGAATACCGGCCTGTCACGCCGGGGGTCGCGGGTTCGAGTCCCGTCCACTCCGCCATTTTTACACAGTTTAAAGTTAAGCATAGGTATGCGGAGTGGTAGTTCAGTTGGTTAGAATACCGGCCTGTCACGCCGGGGGTCGCGGGTTCGAGTCCCGTCCACTCCGCCAATCCTTGTTTAACCTACCATGTGGAGTGGTAGTTCAGTTGGTTAGAATACCGGCCTGTCACGCCGGGGGTCGCGGGTTCGAGTCCCGTCCACTCCGCCATTTCTTAAGCATCAATCCTCTGTATATTTTAATTGGGCATTCATACGCTTACGTGTAAACTATGAGCATGATATTCTTAGTTTGAGTGCTTATGTCCTTCCCCTTACTTCGCTGCGAGTCTGTTTCTAAATCGTATAATGATGCCGAATCAGAAGTGAAGATATTGTCCGATGTTAGTATTGCCGTAAACGAGGGCGAAACACTCGCTATTTTAGGCAGCTCGGGTTCCGGTAAAAGTACTTTGCTGCATATTTTAGCTACCCTCGATGCACCAGATAGCGGTGACATCTTTTTTAGAGACCAAAAGCTAAATCAGATGAATGCCAAAAAGCAGGCAATATTTCGAAATCAAAATCTCGGCTTTGTTTATCAGTTTCATCATTTGCTTCCCGAGTTTTCGGCACAAGAAAATGTTGCCATGCCTTTGTTGATTGGCAATATGAACAAAAAGCAAGCATTAGCCATGGCGGCGTCTGAATTAGACAAAGTTGGTTTATCACATCGATTAACACATCAACCCTCTCAGCTATCAGGCGGCGAACGCCAGAGAGTGGCGATTGCTCGCGCATTGGTTAATTCACCTGCGGTCATTATGGCAGATGAACCTACTGGAAACCTTGATGCCACAAACTCTGCACAAATATTTGACCTGATCCGAACAATCAATCAGAGGTCCAATACCGCTTTCATTATCGTTACCCACGATCAAAGCCTTGCCGAAAAACTGGATCGAACGCTGTTTTTGAAAAACGGTCAGTTAGAGGCCCAATAAAGGTGATTTTTACTCCCTTTATTCGTTTTGTAGCACATCGATTCGTGCAATCTAAGCAGCAAGACGCCTATATCGCTTTTGTTTCTAAGTCTTCTACCTTCGGTGTGGGCCTGGGCTGCGCGGCATTAATTTTGCTGCTTTCAGTCATGAACGGATTTGAACGTGAGCTGCGTGAGAACCTGTTAAACGTTGTTCCTCATGCCGAATTATTCAGTGCTTCTGCAGATGGTTTACAGCCGTCTCTAGGTTTTATTCAGGCGATGCAGGACGATCCCAAAATTCAATATGTGTTTGCTTTAAATAAAGCATCGGGCTTGCTGCAAAAGGGCAAGCAAATCAAATCGGTTGAACTGCTTGGCATAGAGCGAGATTACTTTCAAGAAAAGTTCTCTAGCCACTTCGACTATGGGGTTTTGGAAACTGAACCTATGGGCATCGTTTTAGGTGCAGATATTATGCAGACTCTTTCGTTAAAAGTAGGCGACAGTGTGCAGGTATTGCTGCCAAAGGTAACCGAAGATCTGTCGTTTCAAACTTCAGTAGCCACTTGGCTTACGGTGGTAGGTGAGGTGAGCATTGGTGGTGAACTCGATAGTTTTATAGGCATAACGAGTACTGCAACATTGACCAAAATGCTCAGTTTAGACAATCATGTTACGCACATTGAAATGCATATGTTTGACCCATTTGATGCCTTCGAGGTCGTTCGTCAATACGGCTTTAACTTTGATCAAGCCGTGTATATGTCAGATTGGACGCGTACTCATGGGCATTTGTACCAAGACATAAAGCTTGTGCGAGCAGTCATTTATATTGTGCTTATTTTGGTAATAAGTGTGGCGAGTTTTAATATTGTGTCATCGCTGGTGATGTCAGTGAAAGAAAAGAGTCGCGAAATCGCCATATTAAAAACCATGGGAACAAGCGACAGCCAAATCCAAAAAATATTTATTGCAAAGGGATTGTACAGTGGTCTATTTGGCGCGACGATTGGCAGTATAGTGGGGTGTTTACTGGCCGCCTACCTATCTGAAGTCATCGCCGTTTTAGAGATGGTACTTGGATTTCAACTGCTTGATGCTGGTGTATATTTTACTAGCAGTATACCGTCTCAGTTATCCCTGTCCGATGTGCTGTTAACGTATTCTATTGCCATTATCATTAGCGTGCTGGCAACACTGTACCCTGCTACCAAAGCCGCCAATGTGCTGCCTTCGGCACATTTGCATTAGTGCCAAACATTATAATGACCAAACATAATAAGGGCAGTCTTCGCAGAGCGCTTAAAAGGCTAATATAAGCTTGTATAAGTTCTATTGAATAGTGTAAATATATGGAATATTATCGGCTCAACATCGCCTCTGGAGCACCCTTATGCAAAGCAACACCACCCGATTAGTTAGTGCAATACTGGTAATATTCACTATTTCTGCATGTGGCGGGGGTGGAGGCGGCGATACGCCAGCCGCTTCACAAAACTCTCCTCCTCGATTTACCAGTCCGACATCATTTACCTTCGCTGAAAACGAAAGCGTGAGTTTTACGCTTACGGTCTCGGATCCCGATAGCTCGAGCCTCACTATTAGTGATGATGCTGGGGGTGACGGGGCTTTATTTAGCGTTAACCCCAATACTGGACTGGTAATGGCGATTACTGCAGGCAGCGCGTTTGACTTCGAATCACCTCAAGATGTAAACAGTGACAATGTGTACGAGCAAAACGTTACCCTTTCAGACGGCGTTAACCGTGTATCGGCAACGGTTCGAGTAACAATAACCAACATCGATGAGGCTCCGGTTTTTACCAGCTCATCGGTTTTGTCTTTGAATGAAAATACAACCGGCCCAGTCATCACAGTAAATGCCACCGATCCTGAAGGAAGCGAAGTGTCAAATTATCGTATCGTGGGTGTTGAAAAACTTGGCGAAACCGTTAATTCACAGCGTTTACTTGATGCATTTGCGCTAGACCCGCAAACTGGAGTGTTGAGTGTGGTAGTGGGGTTTGACGCTGAGGTAGAAGGCACGACTGATCCCATCACTGTTCAAATTGAGGCGAGTGATGGTTTGAATGTTGGCGGCGGTGCGGTGCAGGTCAACTTAATTGACATAGTTGCACGTGTGACTAGTGGCATTCGCTATTCTGGTGCTGATACTGTCAATCAATTAGGGGCATACATTGAATCAGTGGGTGATATTGATCAAGATGGATTAGAAGAGTTTTGGATCAGTGCTTCGGTTGATTCTCAAAGCAATGAAAATGCATGGTTGGTTTGGGGCAAAACAATTCGAGATGACATGAGCGATGGTGTTGGTGATATGCGCATTGACCAACTCACTGCGAATCAAGCCATTCGATTTGTCGGCGATAATATTGAGCAAAATCAGCGAAGAAGTCGTCTTATAGCTCGCAATGCCGGTGATGTTGACGGTGATGGCGTAATAGACTTGTTAATAGGCTTTGTTGAAGAACGAAGTGCGAACTCAGTTTCGGATATTGAAGATGGTCCAATTGCCGCAGTTATTTGGGGAGATCGTCTTGGTAATGCTGCAAGGGGCGAACTAAACCTATCTTCTTTAGCTCCTTCAGACGGTTTGACTTTGAGCGGCCTGTCAAGGTTTGAAAATTTGCAACTCTCAGTGGGAGCTGGAGATTTTGATGGAGACGGCCGCTCAGACCTAGTCGTTGGCTCGCCGTTTAAAAATCAGGCTAGAGTGATTTTTGGGTCAGCTCTTAACAGGGGGACTGAAGATGTAAACCTAGGCACAGCTAGTGCTAATACCGTATTGTTGATTCAAAGCATCAGTAATGCTGGCTCCGGCCCCGTAATACAGCAAATTGGCTATCATGTAACTGCAATAGGAGACTTGGATGGGGATGGTTATCCTGAATTAGCAATCAGTGGTGAAGGCTTATCGCCGTCTTTAGAAGCGGGTGTATATATTGTTGCCAGTCAAGTCATTGGTGATGCTAAGGCAATCAGCAACACTTTGGATCTTCTATCGCCTTTGGTGGCCCCAAACGTGGTTGAGATGCTGGGACAAAATACCAGCATTATAGGAATATCAGCCTCTGGAGATATCGACGGCGACGGATTACCGGAACTCGTTTTAGCCCATCAGGGTATTAATGGCAGCACTCAAGTTGCGTCTATTATTTACGGCGCGACTATTGCAAATGCACTGGCGACTGGGGAAGATCCCTCTTTGGTGTTTAGCTTGGCTTCACAAGGGGTAATGATCTTTGTCGAAGAACAAAGTTTTTCACAAACAGTGGGCACAAAAATTAGCGCTAAGACAATGGCATCTTTTACTGGTGGTTTAGGGGATGAACTGCTGATTGGTCTTGCTGGAGATAGTCCACTAGGGCGAAACGAAGCGGGCGCATTGTTCTTGTTGCCAGACACTGCGATAACTTCGCTAAGCTCACCATCATTGTCTTTCGCGGTTAACAACTTGCCCAGTTCGCTCGGACGAAAGTTATTAGGCTTTACAGTGGGAGCGCAATTAGGCGGCCTTGTGTTTACCGCCGATTTGGATGGTGACGGGATACCAGACCTATCGATGTCTAGCATAACTGCACAGCCGCAAGGACAGGGTCAGTCTTTGGGTGCTTACTTTATGTTGCCCGGCACAAGCCTCCTAGAGGCATTTGAACAAGATAGTGCAAGCTTTGATATGGCAAAGGCTTTGAGTAACGAATCACCTTAAACTGAAACGTTTTATTCATCTATTATCATTGCACAGAGAAACGTCAAAGTAACATTTTGGATCAAAATTCATCTTGCTAAAAGTGAATAAGCGGACATAATCTTATGTTGGTAAGGGCTTGTTAGTGCTAGTTAAACATTTCCATTTAAGCGCATATTTTGAATAGGAAAACGGTATGTATTCGGTGAAAATAGAATCATAAACTTTTGGCCTCTTGTGTTTAGCGGCACTCAGTGTGGGCTTTTTGTCTGCATGCAACGACAGCGATACTAACGATATCGATACCTTATTTGAAAATCGCGCAAAATGGGAGGCCTTGAATGAATCTAGATATGAAATGGATAATCAACACTCTGCGTTTAGTCCAGACTCTGGCTCATATCGAGTGTATGTTGAGCAAGAGCGCGTACAAACCGCGCTGCGTCAGGTGAGCAACGGTCAAGACGACTTTAAATCTCCCGATCATTTTATCTTTGACCAAGCGACGGTAGCGAATTTATTCGTCATAGCAGAACAAGCCATTGCGATGGCAGAAGATTACGAAATAGCTTATCACCCTGAGTTTGGTTACCCGACCTTGATTAGAGTAGATGTAAGCCGCAGTGTTGCAGATGATGAGGCACTGCATACAGTGTCTGATATGCGTTTAGGTTCGCAGTCTATATGCCTTGCGGTAGTGATTCCAGCCATTTCCGTGAATTTGTCATTGGCTGGAAACCCCGATGCAAATGTATGTGACGCCACTGTGACGCTTGAAGACGGTGATTATACTGAACAACTTGAATCTTGCAGTAATAACCGCTTCAGAGGGGCTGATGAGAGAGCCGGTACCTATACCATTACCGCAAGTTACCCTGGCTATAACACGCAATCCATCAACGGCATCTCTGCCTATCGATTTATATGCAACGTGCAAACAGTCAATGTAGATATTCAACTCGCGCAGAGCCAAGGCTAAATGCTAATCGCCGAAGCGCACATGATAAGGGCTCAATAAGCGGTTCTCGCTGAGCTGTCTAAATGAGACCGCTGCTAGGTTCTGTGCATCTCTACTTTGGATGCTTCTATCATTTCATCTGAAAAAGGGTCTGTATTGTATATAGCTTCATTTAACACACCTTCAGACTTCGCCACAATGGTAGCTACCGTGCAATCACCGGTAACATTTACGACGGTTCGCGTCATATCTAACAATCGGTCTATACCGATGATTAGGGCTATCCCTTCAACCGGCAAATTTACTTGTTGAAGAACCATTGCCAGCATGATCAAGCCTACGCCAGGCACGCCGGCGGTGCCAATTGATGCAAGCGTAGCGGTAAGCACAACCATTAATAAATCGGCAATAGAAAGATCGACGCCATACACTTGGGCAATGAACACGGTGGCGACTCCTTGCATGATGGCGGTACCGTCCATATTAATGGTTGCGCCCAGTGGTATGGTGAACGAAGCGACGCTTCGGTCGACACCCAGTTTCTTTTGTGCAGTGGCCAAGGTGATTGGCAGCGTTGCGCTACTGCTAGACGAACTAAAAGCGAAAATCGCGGTATCTTTCATTTTTAGTAACAGGGTTAAGGGGTTTAAACGTGCTAGCACTATCAGCATAGTGGGGTACACAATCAGGGCGTGGGCAATCAGTAAGAAAAATACTAAAAAGAAGTAAGCCAATATATTGCTGAAGGCACTTAACTCGGTAGTAGCCGCTAAACTCGCCATCAAGAAGAACACGCCATAGGGCGCTAATTCCATGATGATTAACACGATTTTCATGATCACATCATTAATCATTTCAAAGGCTTTTTGGACTTTCACGCCGGTCTCACCGCATTTTGCCATCGCGATCCCGACAAGCACCGCAAACACAATGATTTGTAGCATGTTGCCTTCGGCCATTGCATTGATTGGATTAGATGGAAACATATCGATAATAACTTGGGCAAAGCCATGCTCTTGAGTTGGCACAAAGATGGCTTCAGTTTCAATCACAAAGCCTTCGCCTGGTTTTATTAAGAGTGCCATGATTAGTGCAAAGGTGACAGCTATAAAGGTGGTCATAACGTATAAACCAACAGACTTTGATCCAAGTCGACCTAGCTTTGAAGGATCAGATAAACTGCTGACTCCGCATACCAAAGACACGAATACCAGCGGCACTACCAGCATTTTCAGGCTGTTTATAAAAATCGTTCCACCGATGTTAAATATACCATCGACAAAAAAACCATACGTAGAAAAAGCCATTCCAAATACATTGATTACGCGATCTCCGCTATCATCAAATGAGATTTGTAGTAAAGCACCTATAACGATTCCGGTAATCATGCCGATAACAATTTTTAAGGTTAAATGCGTTTTTTGTTTGTCCTGCGACATAAGAAGACGTTTTACAGCTCTGGTTGTGGGTCTCAGGTAGTAGAGACTAGCAATTCTGAAGCAAAAGCTAAACCGATTTTTATTTTCAAATGTCAGCGTCGCTTAACCGCAGCACGGTCAACTATTAAAGACAAGGTAGCAACATGAAACAGGTAACACGCATATTTTGGCTAGTAACCCTCACATGGCTTATCGCCGCTTGTGGTGGCGGTGGTTCTTTACAACGTGAAGATACCCCCGGAGCACCCATCACTCCTGATCCAACAACGCCTGCAGGCCCTGTTGTCACAATGACAGGGTCATTAACCGATAGCGCTGGTGTTGCCGCAACGTTGGTTGCAGAAGGCGCTCCATTAACCTTTTCGGTCACACTGGAAAATCCAGATGGTACGGCCGTAGTGGGTGAATTGGTGTCTTTTGTTTTTAATCAGGCTGGTCTTGCCACCTTCAGCAATGATGCAGGTACGGCGCTTACCAATGCAAACGGTGTTGCACAAATTAATTTATTTGTCAGCACACTGTCAGGCAGTGGAGCAGTAACTGCGAGTGTCTTTGAAGGACCCAGTTTGAGTCTTGGTTTTGAATCTTCGGGCGTACAGCAACAAGTACCAGCGACATTGGATTTATTTGCGAGTTCAACGCAATTAGCGTCTAGTGGGTCAGAGCAGATAGAGCTAATTGCGGTTGTTAAAAGCGCACAAAATATACTGCTCGCGGGTATCCCAATTTCATTTTCTGCCGATCAAAACGCATCTATTACGGTGGTTAACAGTGTATCGGGAGATGACGGTACGGCACGGGCTTTATTAACAACCAGTAATAATCCAGAAAATAGAACAATTACGATTAGCTCGAGTTCGGGTGCATTGAACGAATCTATTGTGATTAACGTGGTTGGCACTGAAGTGAATATCAATGGAGCGTCCTCGATTATTTTGAACGATTCCGCGCCTATCACCTTGGTTTTATCAGATTCCGACGGAAATGGGATCGGTGGACAGGCAATAAACCTTGTTGCCGATAAAGGAAGTTTAGACAACACCGCACCAGTAACTAACGCAAATGGACAAATTAGCGTTAATTTCACGGCAACCGAATCAGGCGTGTCAACAATTACTGCGACCGCTTTAAATACTTCTTCAAGCTTTTCGCTTAATGTCCAACAAGATGACTTCAGCTTTGATGCGCTTCCGAGCGAAGGTTTGGCGCTAAATCAAGAGCAGCCACTTCGTTTGCGCTGGTTTAGAAATAACCAACCTTTTGTAAACGGCACGGTAACAGTAACAACTTCACGGGGCAGTATCAGCGTAGGTGGCAATGCGGTAAACACTGCAGTCACTGATGCTCAAGGTTTTGCTAACGTGGATATCCGCTCAGCATTTGCTGGACCGGCATCTATTTCAGCGGTGGGCGCTGACGGTAGCGGTGCAGAAGTGACTGCGCGAGCAACCTTAGAGTTTGTGGCAACCACTGTAAACAGTGTGTTTGTTGATGCAACCCCAGATATAATTGGGCCAGAAGGACAGACGGCTACGATTACCGCAGTAGTACGAGACGCTGATGGTAACCTAGTCAAAGGCAAAGCGGTTAACTTCCGTTTGTTTGCCGATTCGACTGGCGGCAGCATTTCACCAAATACTGCTATTACCGATAGTAACGGCATAGCGTCAACGGTTTACAGCTCAAATGCGGTCAGTTCAATTGATGGTGTTACGATAGAAGCAGAGAGTGATGGTGTTACCTCAATTACAAGCTTGACGGTGGGTGATAGAGCATTTGATATTTCGATCGGAACGGGCAATGAAATTGAAGCCCCGGACTCTGCGACATATCGAAAAGAGTTTGCAGTCTTTGTAACTGATGCAGCAGGCCGTCCTATCGCTAATGCGGCGCTGACTGCAACGTCTACTCCACCTATCGGACCAGCCTACACAAAAGGATTTTGGGTCTGGAATCAGGATGCTAGGGTATATCAAGCAGTAATTCAGGCAGTATGCGCTAACGAAGATACCAACGGTAACGGCAGACTAGATGCGGGCGAAGATTTTAACAACGATGGTCAGTTAACCCCAGGTAACGTGGTAAGTATTAACTTTAGAAATGGCGTTGCACGCACTGATGAAAATGGGCAGGCTTCTTTTGACCTTCGCTATGCTCGTCAATTTGGACCATGGGTTGCCAATGTGATCAGTTTGTCAGGCCAGTCATCTGGAACCGAATCCTCGGAGCAGCAGCTTTATCAACTGGGCGTTGCAAGTGATGATTTAACGGAAGAAACATCGCCACCGCCTGCCAATCCATTTGGTAGCTCGACGGATTGTTCTAACACGCTTTAAACTTTGTTCAAGGTTCAATAAAAACCCGCTCATTGGCGGGTTTTTTATGTTAGCTACATATAAAAAGTAAGCTTGTGTATCTAATTTCGTTGAAACGGGTACACCGAACCCAAGGCCAAAAGTTGAGTAAGTTCGTCTAATGCAGTTCTAGATTCTATTAGTAGCTGGGGATCCATCATGTCGGCCAGGTCTAAGCGATCTCGGTAGTGTTTATTCACCCATCCTTGCAGTTGCGCAAACTTTGCATCATTCATAATGGTTTCAGGATTAACCACTTTTTGCTCTGCCTCATTAAGTACGACTCTTAATCTTAAACATGCTGGACCGCCGCCATTTTGCATACTTTGTTTAACATCAAAAAAGTGCACCGCGGTGATCGGATTGTTGGTAGATACTAGATATTGTAAATAATCATTCACCGCATCACTCTGTTTGCATTCCATGGGGGCAATAATCACCATAGCGCCGTCTGGCA
Organism: Glaciecola sp. SC05; assembly: GCF_041380235.1. NCBI lineage: Bacteria > Pseudomonadati > Pseudomonadota > Gammaproteobacteria > Alteromonadales > Alteromonadaceae > Glaciecola > Glaciecola sp. SC05. Next base: position 261,692 of record NZ_JBGIYY010000002.1, on the reverse strand, counting down.
GGGTAATTAGTTGAGTGTTGAATAGATAAGTTTTAATCGCTTCTTGGACGCTAACGCGCGCGCTGGGAACTTCAACAAAATAAAAGTCTACATCACCTAAACCTGAGCGAATTTGTTGCTTAAGCAGCTCTGTATTTAAAAAAGCGTCTTGGTGATAAAACAAGACATTGCGATTTCCCACAGCAATTACGTCGTTATGAAATACTCCTGCATCTATTACTTCAGGGTTTTGTTGAGCAAACACTGTTTTATTGGCGGCTAGCTGATGCAGTCGAGCGACAGCTTGACTCGCTTCAATGGTTTGCCGCGCGGGATACCTAGTCGGTTTTGGCTGACTGTCATCAAATGCATGTTTGCCATATACAAATAACTCTACACCCGCTTCGGCATAATCAGCGCATAGACGCGTATGATTGGCCGCACCTTCGTCCCCAAAATGGTCGTTATCAGGTAAGTGAAGATGATGAGCAAAGTGATTCTGATCATTGAAAATGGCTTTAAGGATATTACCAGTGATTTCAGGCTCCAATGACCGATGAAATTTATTTGTCAAGTTGGCCGGTGTGAAATGCACGCGCTGGTCGCCTGTGTCTGCGCTTGGAGAGACTGTCGCCGCGTTTGCCGTCCACATGCTAGAAGCTGAGCAACATGCTAAATAAATGTGCGGAGCCTGTTTATAGGCCGACTGCATGACAGCGTCATCACTCCCTGTGAAGCCCAAGCGTCTTAAGGCATAAATATCAGGACGTTCCTGAGGTGCCAATATACCTTGCATCATGCCCATGTCAGACAGTGCTTTCATTTTATCTAAACCTTGAAGTGCGGCTTGTTTAGGATTGCTGAATGCATTGGCGTTTGATTTAGACGCAATATTGCCATATGAGAGACCCGCATAGTTATGGGTCGGACCAACTAACCCATCAAAATTTGCTTCTACTGTTTTCATCACGTACTCTCCGAGGCGCAAATTGTTCGCGCATGTATTTGCTCTAGTTTGGGTATTAAGTGCGTATGCAGTAAGTATCTAGAGCGTAGAATTTAGGCAAGATTATACGGAGTATTTTTTATTTGCCAATAGTGAAGCCAAGAAAACATTAATAAAAACAATGACTTCACGGTGTTCAATGTAGATAATTATATATAACAGCTTGTTTTCTATTCACTTTGTAGATATATGTTAAAAAAGGAATACGAACACACACCGTCAGAACAGATGCACAATAAAGATGATAAGCATCTATAAATTATAAGGTTTTCTTATTTAATGGGTAAATCACTAGTTATCGTAGAGTCTCCAGCAAAAGCCAAAACGATTAATAAATATCTAGGCAAAGATTTTATCGTAAAATCGAGCGTAGGCCATGTGCGCGACCTCCCCACCAAAGCGTTGGGAAAGATTGAGGGCAAAAAGCCGGCCAAAGAACTCAACACTTGGTCAGATAAAAAGAAAGAACAATATCTAAAGCAATATGACTACGACAAACTCGTTGATCGCATGGGCGTTGATCCTAAGCAAGATTGGCAGGCCCATTATCAAATTCTTCAGGGCAAAGAAAAAGTCGTCAGTGAATTAAAGAAGCTTGCTAAAGATGCAGACACTATCTATCTCGCGACGGATTTGGATAGAGAAGGAGAGGCGATTGCTTGGCACTTGCAAGAGCTGTTAAAGGGTAAAGATAAAAAATTCCAGCGTGTTGTATTTAACGAGATCACGCAAACAGCCATAAAAGAGGCGTTTGCGCATCCATCTGAACTAAACATCGCGCGCGTAAATGCGCAGCAAGCTAGACGATTTTTAGATCGCGTTGTCGGATTCATGCTTTCTCCTTTGCTGTGGAAAAAAGTCGCGAGAGGACTGTCTGCGGGGCGTGTGCAGTCAGTTGCTGTGCGCCTTGTTGTCGAACGAGAGCGAGAAATTAAAGCATTTGTTCCAGAAGAGTTCTGGGATGTACACGCTGACTTGACCACTGCTAAGTCTGAAGCGTTGCGTATGATGGTACAAAAGCATAATGGCGAAGCCTTTAAACCGGTGAGTAAAGCGCAAGCTGAAGCCGCCGTTACTGTACTTGAGAAAGCCCAGTATAAAGTGGTTAGTCGAGAGTCAAAACCCACTCAGAGTAAACCTTCTGCACCGTTTATTACCTCGACCCTACAGCAAGCTGCCAGTACACGTTTAGGTTTTGGTGTGAAAAAAACCATGACCATGGCTCAGCGCTTATACGAAGCTGGTCACATTACCTACATGAGAACCGATTCAACTAATTTAAGTGGCGAAGCGGTAGAAAACTGTCGTGAATATATCCAAAAAGAATTTGGCGATAAATATTTACCAGCAAATGCATTGAGATATGGAAGCAAAGAGGGCGCACAAGAAGCTCATGAAGCCATACGCCCCTCTAACGTGAAAGTTAAGGCACCTAGCCTTACTGAGATGGAAAGAGACGCACAGCGACTCTATGAGTTGATTTGGCGCCAGTTTGTGGCATGTCAAATGACCAATGCAAAATATGATGCGACCACAGTGAAAGTAGCCGCCGCAGACTACGAACTTACCGTAAAAGGCCGTGTGTTGATGTTTGCTGGCTGGACCGAAGTGCTCAATCAAGTTAAACGTAAAGACGACAATGACGGTGAGTTGCCGAACGTGCAGCAGGGCGACATACTCAATCTAAAAGCGCTCGATCCGAAGCAACATTTTACTAAACCAGTAGCAAGATTTAACGAAGCTTCGTTAGTAAAAGAGCTTGAAAAACGCGGTGTTGGAAGGCCATCTACCTATGCAAATATTATTTCTACGATTCAAGACCGTGGCTATGTGCGTTTAGATGCGAAACGTTTTTACGCTGAAAAAATGGGTGAAATCGTCAATGATCGTTTGGTCAGTAATTTTGCCGACCTTATCAGCTTTGACTTCACTGCTAAAATGGAGCAGCGTTTAGATGACATTGCACACGGCGAATTAGAATGGAAACGAGTATTAGATAATTTTTACAGTGAATTTTCTGAACAGCTTGAAAAAGCCGAAATGCCCACTGAAAAAGGTGGTATGCAGCCTAACTTAGCGGTACCAATAGAAATCGACTGTCCTAAGTGTGCTAAGCATATGAATGTTCGCACTGCTAGTTCGGGTGTGTTTTTAGGCTGCTCTGGCTACAATCTGCCGCCAAAAGAGCGCTGTACGCAAACGATGAACCTAACCCCAGGTGATGAAGTAGTAAAGGTTTCTGACGAAGATGAGTTAGAGACTGAAGTATTGCGCGCCAAGCGTCGTTGTCCGGTATGTGCCACTGCAATGGACAGTTATTTAGTAGATGAGCAGCGCAAACTGCATGTTTGCGGTAATACGCCTAGTTGCCCAGGCTATGAAATTGAAAAAGGCACTTTCAAGCTCAAAGGCTATGATGGTCCAATTATTGAGTGCGATAAATGCCAAAGTAACATGGAGCTTAAAAATGGCCGCTTCGGCAAATACTTTGGTTGCACTAATGAAGAGTGTAAAAACACTCGTAAGTTACTTAGAAATGGCGAAGCTGCGCCACCGAAAGAAGACCCGGTCTTTATACCTGAATTACAGTGTGTGAATTCAGACGCCCACTTTGTGCTCAGAGACGGTGCATCCGGTATATTCTTAGCAGCCTCAACTTTTCCGCGCTCACGAGAAACAAGAGCGCCGTTAGTGGAAGAGCTAGCAAGGTTTAGAGACAGAATTTCGCCTAAGTTTTATTACTTAGCAGATGCGCCAAAAGCAGATCCTGATGGACACCCGAGCATTGTTAGATATAGCCGTAAAACAAAGCAGCAATATGTGATGACGGAAGACGACAAGCAAAAAGCAACAGGTTGGTCGGCTTGGTATCAAAATGGTAAGTGGGTCGTGGATGACAAACGCAAACCGGCAAAGAAGAAGTAAATAGTATGAGTGGCTCGTTACAAGACCAACTTTTAAAAGCTGGCTTAGCTGATAAAAAGCAAGCTCAAAAGGCAAAAAAAGACCGTCATAAACAGGTAAAAGCAAAGCAAAAAAACAAAAAAACGGTTATCGAGAATGAGGCTAAAATAGCCGCTGAGCGTGCATTAGCGGCAAAGCAAGAAAAAGACCGAAAGCTTGCTGAGCAGCGCCGAGAAGTGACGCAACAAAAAGATATAAAAGCACAGGTTATCAACCTAATAAAGGTCAATGTGCAGCCTAAAAATAATGGCGATGTCGCGCTCAACTTCACGCATAACAATGTAGTTAAGCGACTATATGTGAGTCAACGCACATATAAGGATGTAACTCAAGCCCGTCTAGCTGTAGTTTCATATCGTGAAAATGAATATGAGTTAGTGCCCCTGCCAGTGGCTGACAAGATTCAAACACGCATGCCTGAGGCGGTTATCTACATTGCCGACAGTGCAGTTGACAATCGTAGCCAAGCAGATGGGGATGACGATTGGTATGCTGACTACGAAATACCAGACGATCTAGTCTGGTAGCGTTGCGAATGCAATCTGCCGCTATTTGCCGCTTATCTTACAAATATGAAAAAGCCCTCAAATTGAGGGCTTTTTATATTGGACGACTATCTCACGAACCAAGGTCACATCCTCAACTACTTGGTGGGGTTGCCATAGGAGCACTTGATTTAGACTTTACGTTTGAGATAACTGCTGGTGTACCGGCATTTTGCACTTGGCTTCTCATTTCAGCCGACATTGCCCTGTGCTGCTGTTCAGGCGGCATCTCAACTGACGCTGGGTTGGTCATTGGATGAGACACACGTTTAGACGGTACGCGTATTTTAGCCTCAATAGGCGCTGCTTTTGCGTCGCTGAGGGCTTTAGCTTTTGGCGCAGCTGCTGGCTTCTCTGACTCAAGCTTTGCTTTAGCATCTTCAACCGGCACTTCAGCCGATTCTGTCGGCTCAGTATCGCTTGCTAAGACAGGCACTTCCTCTGCACTTTCTGCAACAGGCGCGATATCGTCACGCGCTGGTGCTGCAGATTTCACTTCGCTAACATCATCACTTGCTGAGTCTAAGGAGATTTCAGCTTGCACTGGCTCAGACTCAACTGCGTCTTTAGGCTCAGCGCTATCAGCAGTTTCATTGACTGTTGGCGCAACATCAGAGGTGCTTGGCGCTGCATTGGTATCGAGTGCTAGCTCCGGTTGAATAGATTCACCACTAGCGGTCGCAGCAAGTTCACTCTCAGATGGTTTATCTTTTTGTGCTGCTGCACGCGTATTGCGCGGCGAGCGTCTAGGACGTCCACGAGGTTTCGCAACTTTAACTTCCGGCTCGCTAATTTCGCTAGGGGCCTGTGACTCGCCAGCAGTTTGTGATGCTTCATTTGCTTGCTCACCAGAGATGACGGATGTCGGCGCTAAGACATTTCCATCAGCTTCTTTCGCATCGATGATATTGCCATCGACGGCCTCTATTTGCGGAGCACTTTCTGAACTTGCTTCAACAGCATTACTTTCATTAGCAGTGGCTAAGCTTGGCGATGCTGGTTTTTCATTTTCGATTACCACATCTGTTACATCTGCATTCGCTGGAAGATTGTTTCCATTTAACGCCGATGCGTCTTGCACTGGCGCATTATCGTCAGAGACGCGGACGCTTTGTCTAGCAGGACGACGTGATCGGCGCTGCGCTTTTTTACGAGGTTCCCTTTTTGGCTGCTCTTCAACTGCCGCAGATGCGTCAAGCTTAACTTCAGGCGCTACGATGTCTTGTTTAGCCGCTTCAACGACCGGTTGATTAGCAGTTCTGTCAGCATCAGTGCGTTTTGGACGCGCTTTGCTGCGGTTGTCTGGGCGTTCGGTGCGTTCATTACGCTCAGGCCTTTCGCCGCTTCTTTCATTCCGCTTGCCGCCTTGGCGACGTTTATTGTTGCGGTTTTGAGGACGCTTCTGCGGTTCGCGAGGGGCCTCAACCTTTGGTGCTTCTTCCGTTGCAAACAAAGCGCCAAACCATGCTCCAATCTTGGAGATAACACCTGGTTCTGATGGCGCAGAAGTGGCCTCAGGGGTGGGTTCAGCCGCAGGGGCCTGTGTCGGTGCACTCATGCCCTGTAAGGCTGGCGCTTCTCGTTTTACTGGCTGTGTTGATTGCGTATCGGCAGCACTTTCAGGCTCTTTTAACAATTCGATATTGTAGCTAATGTCGTTAACAATCTCTGAGCTCTTGCGTCGCAATATTTGATAACGAGGGGTATCCAAATTTGGGTTTGGAATAATCAATAGCTGCAATTTGTGATGCTGTTCAAGACTCTGAATAGCGGCACGTTTTTCGTTGAGCAAATATGTAGCAACGGCAACAGGAAGCTGGGCTTCGATTTGGCCAGTGTTATCTTTTATGCATTCTTCTTCGATTATACGCAGCACCGACAACGCTAATGATTCGTTGCCACGAATGGTGCCGTGCCCGTCACAGCGAGGGCATACATGATGCGCCGACTCACCTAAAGATGGACGTAGGCGTTGACGTGACATTTCCAATAGCCCAAATCGAGATATCTTGCCTAATTGGATTCGAGCTCTGTCGCTTTCAACCGCAGCTTTCATGCGATTTTCGACTTCGCGCTGATGTTTAACCGGCGTCATGTCAATAAAATCGATAACCACTAAGCCACCTAAATCCCGCAGACGAAGTTGACGTGCAACCTCATCAGCAGCTTCTAGGTTAGTGTTAAAAGCGGTTTCTTCGATATCACCGCCCTTAGTGGCGCGCGCTGAGTTTATATCAATTGATGTTAAAGCTTCAGTTGGGTCAATGACAATAGAACCACCTGACGGCAGTCGAACTTCGCGCTGGAAGGCCGATTCAATTTGGCTTTCAATTTGATAATGAGAAAATAAAGGAACACTGCCTTCGTATCTTTTAACACGACTCACAAAGTCGGGGCGAACCACTTCTATGTGCTGTAATGCCTGTTCGTAAATCACCTGGCTGTCAATCAGTATTTCACCAATGTCGCGGCGCAGATAATCACGTATTGCGCGAACAATGACGTTACTTTCTTGATGAATCAGGAAGGGGGCAGAGCGTGACTCCGCAGCATCTGAGATTTTTTCCCAGTAGTGCAGCAGTACACCTAAGTCCCACTTAAGTTCGGCAGCAGATTTACCCACACCTGCGGTTCTCACGATTAAGCCCATACCGTTTGGTACTTCTAACTCACCCAATGCTGATTTTAAATCGGTGCGTTCGTCACCTTCTATTCTGCGAGAGATGCCGCCAGCACGAGGGTTGTTGGGCATGAGCACTAAGTAACTACCGGCAAGCGACACAAAAGTGGTAAGTGCAGCGCCTTTTTGGCCACGCTCTTCTTTATCAATTTGCACAATAACTTCTGTGCCTTCTTTGATCACTTCTTTGATGTTAGGGCGGCCTTCGAATCGATAGCCTTTAGGGAAGTAGGTTTTAGCAATTTCTTTTAACGGAAGGAAACCGTGACGGTCAGCGCCATAATCGACAAAAGCTGCTTCTAGGCTGGGCTCAACGCGGGTAATGGTCCCTTTGTAAATGTTGGCTTTCTTTTGTTCGTGTCCGGGACTTTCTATATCGAGATCGTAGAGTTTTTGGCCATCTACTAAGGCTACGCGCAACTCTTCTTGCTGAGTTGCGTTGATTAACATACGTTTCATATTTACTAACTCTGTTATTCATCCAGACTTAGTAGCAAACAGATTGTCTGCAGAATCTCACGATTGTGCTCAAGCGCTATCAAATTGTACACAACGGTTTAATTGTGCGAGTGATAATGTTTAATTCATCTTATTTTACTCGGAGCTTATTAAAACGCTCCGGGCTTTGTCTATCTGCTACGTCAGTCTTTTTGACTTTATAATGTAGGCCCAAATGTGCTTAATTTTATCGCAATGTTGTTAGCGTGCATCATTTGAGCGTCTTAAAACTATTTATATTGTGCGATAATCTCATTATTATATTTTTAGTTAATGAGTCATACGGATGGTCGCGCCAAGTCTTTTCACTTAGTCTCGGGCGGTTTACCCTTCAATCAAGCAACCAAATCGCACAAGTCGTGATACTATCACACAAATATTTTTCGAGATATGTAAATGTCGAGAAATTTTACAATTAATGCAAGGCCTTATGACAGAATCCTTTGAAAAAGTACAGTTGATTACCATCGAAGATGATGAGCAACATCAGCGAATAGATAACTACTTGATCCGCGTCCTAAAGGGCGTTCCTAAGAGCAAAATTTACCGGATTTTGCGCAAGGGTGAAGTGAGAGTGAATAAAAAACGGGTGAAGCCGGAGTACAAACTCCAAGCGCAAGACCAATTACGTTTGCCGCCCATACGCTTAGAGACTCCAGTAGCAGCAGATATCGACAGCAGCCGAATTGAGTATTTAGAACAGGCTATTATCTACGAAGATGAGCGCCTAATCGTTTTGAATAAACCATCAGGCATTGCGGTTCATGGCGGCAGTGGGCTTAAGTTTGGGGTTATCGAAGGCTTACGGGTACTTAGACCAAATGCCCCATTCTTAGAGCTGGTTCATCGTCTAGACAGAGAAACATCAGGCTGTTTATTAATTGCTAAAAAGCGCTCTGCTTTGCGTCATCTGCACGAACAACTTCGCAATAATCAAGTCGATAAGATATATCATGCCTTAGTGATAGGGGCCTGGCCGGAACACAGAGGCAAAGTAAAAGCACCATTGTTTAAAAATACGCTGCAAAGCGGCGAAAGAATGGTGCAGGTTAATGACGCGGGCAAGCCCAGCGAAACACGTTATCGGGTATTGGCAACATTTGCTCGTTCAACATTAGTTGAAGCAAAACCCATTACGGGTCGCACTCATCAAATTCGTGTGCATTGTTTACATGCCGGCCATGCTATTGCATGTGATAGCAAATATGGCGACGCTGAGTTCGATAAGAGCATCAAAGCATTAGGTTGTAATCGCTTGTGTTTGCATGCTGCGCAAATACGCTTTATGCATCCTAAAACTGAGCAGCAGGTTACATTTTTTGCGCCGTACGATGACAAGCTAACAAATCTTCTGGAAACCAATAAAAATGCGCTTTAGCCATATCATTTTTGACTGGGACGGGACCGTTATGGACTCGGCCGCCAAAATAGTTTCATGTATGCAGATGGCGGCTGTGCAAGCGCAGTTGCCGGTGCCCTCGACAGATGCTGTCAAAGATATTATCGGTATTAGTCTGTCTCCAGCAATCGCCAGACTATTTTCGATTGAGATGCAGCATGCTGAGCAGGTCGCGGCGTATTACAAAGAAATATTTTTAAGTCAAGATCAAACGCCAAGCCCTTTATTTTCAGGTGTAATAAAGACCTTAGACACACTAAGCGCTAGCCATGTTCTAGGAGTGGCTACAGGTAAAGCGCGGCGCGGACTAGAGCGAGCATGGGCTGTTACAAACAGCGGCCACTACTTCAATGCCGCACGCTGCGCCGATGATGCAGAATCAAAGCCGTCGCCTGATATGCTATTACAACTGCTAGCGCACTGGAAAATCAAACCGGTAAATGCGTTAATGGTAGGAGACACAGTTTATGATATGCAAATGGCTGAAGCCATCGGTATGCCAAGGTTAGGCGTTTCGTTCGGTGTACATCATCCCAATGAAATTATAAAACATCAGCCAATCGCCATAGTCGATTCATTTAGCGACATCCTTAAGCATATCTAAATCGGCAAATACACAAAAACTAGAGCAGATATTATGCTTCAGACAGTGACTTAAGGCGCGCCTTGGTCTATTGTCGATACATTGAGTTTGCAGGAGATTAAAATGGACAAATACGGTTTTAAAACGTTGTTGGTAATAAGCGCATTGCTAGTTTCTATGTTTGCAGATTCCCAAACAATTAGAACATTGGCGGTCACAGGGCACGCCGAGCAGCAATTAACCCCTGATGCGTTTAATCTGAATTTTACCTTTGAAGAAAAGGGAGCGGATTTAGTCAGTATTAAAAATGCGGTGGATAAACAAGTTGCGCAAGCCACTGCCTTACTGATCGATAACAATGTGCTAGAGAGCAACATTCGCTCGATGGACGTCACTGTTTATCCTTGGGTGGAAAATGATCAACGTCAACGCATTAACAAAGGTTTTGTATATCGGCGCACAGTATATTTTATGCATACAGATATCGACGCATTCGATGCCATTATAAAAAAGGTGGCGGCTTTGTCTCCGCAGCAGATTGGTCAACTTGCCTTAGTCAACCAAAATGTAGATAAATTGCAGCGGGCGTTGATCCAAGCTGCGCTAAAAGATGCTAAAGACAAAGCAGATGAGATGGCTAGTGCAATGGGCATGGAAGTAGGGCACGTATTGTTTATGAGCGATGGTACGTCACCTCCAGAGCATATGTTTGAGCGCAAAGGGCGTATGCTAATGGCGGAATCAGCCGATTCTTTTTCTTCAATGCCGGGTGAGAATACTATCACTACGAAAGTAGAAGTGGTGTTTGAAGTCCATACGGTTAGCAGTAGACCACAAAACTAATTTTAACCAACATGCAGAGTGAATAGCATTAGTGAGCACAGCAAAATCAGAGTTATACACAACAATAAAAAAACAAGCAGAATCGATTCTTGATGGGGAGTATGATTTGGTCGCGAACTTGGCCAACCTTAGCGCAATCGTGTTTAATCAACTGGAGGATGTTAATTGGGCTGGTTTTTATCTGTATAAAGAACAGCAATTGGTGTTAGGTCCTTTTCAAGGTCAGGTAGCATGCATTCGCATCCCCATGGGTAAAGGCGTCTGCGGAACCGCCGCGACGAGCCGTAAAACACAAGTTGTTGACGATGTTCATGATTTTGCTGGGCATATTGCATGCGATGCCGCATCGAATTCGGAAATAGTTGTGCCAATTATCATCGACGATAAATTACTTGGGGTGTTAGATATAGATAGCCCCGTCTTCGCTCGATTTGATGACGAAGATAAACAAGGCCTAGAGCAATTGATTATGGTTCTAAGCGACCATTATGAAGGGCGTTTATGAAGCATTTAGTCGATATTCACATCATATTAAGTACATCAGAAGATATGGACGACTGGCACGATGAGCCACAGCTTGCCAGTGAGAAACTGAATATGGCTTTGCATATGGTGTATGACAAAGCAGATGAGGATATCGAGACAGATAAGTTAGAAGAATTATTAGCAAATACCTGGGAATATTGGCACAAGGATAGGTATTTAGTGGATATTGAGGTTGACGATTTAGTCGATTGGGTGGATCATCTGTTCAATAATTGAAATAATGCCGGCCTAGCTAGCACAAACACACTGAAGATAAGACGAATTGATGGAACAACAAAAATTAACGAACGTGAAAGAAACCTTGGCGTTTCTGGCTGAGAGATTTCCTAAATGTTTCGTTTTAAAGGGTGAAGTAAAGCCTCTTAAAATCGGTATTTTTCAGGATTTGGCTACGGATGTCGCCGAAACAGATGTCGTCAGTAAGCGATTGTTGAGAATGTCATTGAGACATTACACCAGCGGTTGGAAATATTTAGCGTCAGTCAAGGAAGGCTCCCATAGGATTGACCTGCAGGGTAATGATGGCGATAAAGTCGAGGCAGAACACGCCGAGCATGCCGCGGAACAACTTGCACAAAGCAAGAAAAAAGCAGCGCAAATGCGCGAAGCGCAAAAACCCGCTCGTAAACCATCAACTAAGCCGGCTCGCACTAGCGTGCCAGAGCGGGCGAAGCGCCCTAAGGCTGCGGCAACTTCCCACAAACCTAAAGCTCCTGCACAGCCAAAACTAAAGGTCGCGCCAATTGATCAGAGCGGTTTAAAAGTAGGATTAAAAGTGTCAGTGAAAGTAGGGCAACAGCCAATGCCAGCTACGGTTACCGAAGTAGCTAAAGATGGCGTGTTTGTGCAACTTAACTCTGGAATGACAGTCAAAGTGCAGCAACAACAATTACGTGTCTTGCTGGAATAACACTTTTTGAAAAGGTATGTTTAATGCAGAAAAAACAGTTTAGAAAGTTTCAAGCGAAAGCCAGTCTTTTAGCCTTATGCGCTTTCCTGTCAGTGAACATCGCTCACGCAGAGGCATCCACGGAAACTTTTGAAATTCCCCTCTTAAAGCAAGAGAAACAGCATTCCATTGCCGCAAAACGTATCTCTGATTTATTTACTCGGGCTCACTATAAAAAAATTGATATTGATGACGCGCTTTCTGAGAAAGTTTTTCATCGCTATTTAGAGGCGCTAGACGGTAATAAGCATTTTTTTCTAGCTTCTGACGTTGCGTCCTTCAAAGAGTTTGAAGATAAATTCGACGAGGCAATACGCATTGGCGACCTTCAAATTGCCTATGATATGTATCATCTAAATCTAGAGCGACGTCAACAACGTTTTAAATATGCGCTTTCTTTATTAAGTGAGCCCTTTGATTTTGCGCAGAAAGATGACAAGTTTTTTTACGACAGAGAGGATGCAACTTGGGCCGCAGACGAGTCAGAGCTTAATGAGCTTTGGCGCCAACGTGTTAAATATGATGCCTTAAATTTAAAGTTAGCAGATAAGACGTGGGAAGAAACTGCAGAATTGCTGACAAAACGCTATGAGCGCGCCGAAAAGCGTTTGACGCAGACCAAAAGTGAAGACGTTTTCCAAGCCGTAATGAACTCTTTCGCTCGCAGCATAGAAGCTCATACAAGCTATCTCTCTCCACAGCGCACTGAGCGTTTTCAAATGGACATGAACTTGTCATTTGAAGGCATTGGAGCGGTACTGCAAATCGAAGAAGATCATACGACTATTCAAAGTGTAGTTGCTGGCGGTCCAGCAGACAAGTCAGGGCAAATAAAACCTGAGGATAGAATTATTGGCGTCGCTCAAGAAGACGAAAAAACCTTTACTGATGTTGTGGGCTGGCGTTTGGATGAGGTGGTCGAGCTGATCAAGGGTCCCAAGGGCAGTCAAGTTCGCCTGCAGGTGCAGAAGGGCGGCACGAGCACTAAAAACGTTATCGAAGTGGCAATTACCCGCGATAAAATTAAATTAGAAGATCGTGCAGCAAAGTCAAAAATCATTGAACCTAGCGTGGGCGAAAATGCGGGAAAAAGAATCGGCGTAATTGAAATACCCTCGTTTTATCATAACCTGCATGTTGATGTGATCAAGCTCTTAGATGAGCTTAAAGAGCAAAAAATTGAAGGCTTGATTGTGGATTTACGCGGCAATGGCGGCGGTTCGTTGCCAGAGTCGATTGCATTGAGCGGCTTATTTATCGACAAAGGACCGGTGGTTCAAATCCGTCATGAGAGTGGTCATATTGAAGTGAATCGTGATAAAGACGGCATTGTGAATTACGATGGACCGTTAACGGTGTTAGTGGATAGATTCAGTGCTTCTGCAAGTGAAATTTTTGCGGCCGCTATGCAGGATTTTAATCGCGCCATTATTATCGGTGAGCAGACATTTGGCAAGGGTACGGTGCAGCAACATCGGACGCTTGGCAGAGTGTATGATTTTTTTGAAAATAAATTAGGTGCAGTGCAATTTACAATGGCTAAATTCTATCGTATTAGTGGCGGCAGCACACAGCACAAAGGCGTAAAACCAGATATTTTATATCCTTCAGCGATTGATCCCGCAGAGTGGGGCGAAAGCCGAGAAGAAAATGCGCTTCCTTGGGATAGCATTCGTCGTGCAAACTACACAATGTTGCCGTCTTCTGGCAGTACCATAGACGTACTAACGGCGAAGCATGCTGCACGTACTCTTAAAGATCCTGAGTTTCAGTACATATTCAAAGATATTCAAGAGTACAACGAAAATAAGGATAAGAACTACATTTCCTTGGTCGAGGCTGAGCGTATTGCTGAAAAGAAAGAAAATGAAGAAAAACAACTCGCCAGAACAAACGAACGCTTGCTTCGCTTAGGCTTGCCGAAAATTGAGTCCCTAGAGGACGATTTACCCGAGCAAATTGAAGATATCGACCCGTTCCTTGCTGAAGCGGCCAATATTACGTTCGACATGATTGCATCAGGTAGCTACGCATTTAACACCGGTTCATAAATACTCGGTTTATATGATTAAACCGAGAATAATAATAAGAAAAAGAGGTAGTTATGGCTGCACGAGGATTATTTTCATCTCGGCTTGGGTTTATATTGGCAGCCGCAGGCTCTGCTGTAGGGCTTGGCAATATATGGGGCTTTCCCACTAAAGTTGCTGAAAACGGTGGTGCGGCCTTTGTTGTCATGTATCTTTGCATGGCATTTTTGTTAGCCTATCCGGTGCTGATGGCAGAGTTAATTATTGGTCGTGCGAAGCGGGCGAATATGATTGATGCTTTGCGCAGTATCTCCGGCAACGTGTTCGGAACCATAGTCGGCAGCGTTGGTGCCATTACCGTTATTCTGATCCTTGCCTTTTACAGTATCGTGGCGGGCTGGATGATTTCACATCTTATCGACGCGATACTCAGTATTGCATCAATTGACCTTGCTTGGCTTACCGACGATTCTACCCCACGTAATATTCTATTCATGGCGATTTTCTTGGTATTTACCTGCGTCGTGGTAACGGGCGGGGTGAGTGATGGTATCGAGCGATGGTCGGTTCGTCTGATGCCGACTTTATTGATATTAATAGTTGCCTTAATCATTTACGTCAGCACGCAAAACGGCGCAATGGAAGGTTGGAAGGCGCTGCTGGTTCCGGATATTAGCCGTGCATTTGAGCCCGGCTTACTGATTGACGCAATGGGGCAGGCCTTTTTCTCCATGTCTTTAGGCGTCGGTACCATGCTTGTGTATGGTTCTTACGTAAGAAAAGAAGAAAATTTACCAAAATTAGGCGCATCAGTTGCACTAGTGGACATTGGCGTTGCCATTTTAGCGGGAATGTTGATTATACCAGCCATGTACGTTGCCTTAACTAACGGCGTAGAAATCTTTTCAGACGGTAAATTAATTGAAGGTCCAACGCTTATATTCCAGGTTTTACCCTCTCTATTTACCACCATGGGATTTGTAGGAACCATTGTCGGCTCTGCATTTTTTGCGCTGATGGTTATTGCCGCATTAACGTCTTCTATTTCCATGCTGGAAGTTCCGGTCGCGTTTTTAGTCGACAACAAGGGGATGAGACGTCAAAAAGCCACAATTTTACTGACGGCACTGGTGTTTGTCTTGGCCACGGTGATTGTTTTAAACTTTAATCTGTTGTTTGGATTTGTGATTTCGCTTACCACTGAGTACAGTCAACCATTGCTAGGCTTAGTGCTGTGCATATTTGCAGGCTGGATTTGGCGTCGAAATGAAATTTTAAACGAACTCAAACAGGGTAATGAGCAGGTTGAGCAAACACTATTTTGGCGCATATGGCCATGGTATGTGAAGTTTGTTTGTCCGCTAGTGATTGCCGCTATGTTTTACCGATCAGTACTCTAAGGCCACATATATTATGTCCGATGAAAAGCAAGTAAGGGCCCCGAGTCTACTCGACGCCTTAATCCCGATCGTTACGCTGATTATTTTAATGGGCAGTGCGGTAATCTTATTTGGTGATGCCTCTTCTTATGGTCCTAATCAAATAGCCTTGCTAATTGGGATGTTCTTAGCTGCGATCATTGGCCTTAAAAATGGTCATACATGGCAATCTATAGAGGAAGGTATCGTTAAAGGTATCTCGATGTCATTAGGGGCTTGTTTAATCCTACTTGCGGTGGGCTCGCTTATTGGCACTTGGATGCTCGCAGGCACTGTGCCAACCCTCATTTATTATGGTCTGTCGATTCTTAATCCAACCTTTTTCTATGCCGCCTCTGCGCTCATTTGTGCAGTGGTTGCAATGAGTATTGGCAGCTCATGGACAACTGCGGCCACCATTGGTGTGGCGCTTATCGGCATTGCAACGGGAATGCAGTTATCATTAGCAATTACCGCTGGAGCGATTATCTCAGGGGCATATTTTGGCGATAAACTCTCGCCGCTATCTGAAACCACCAATTTAGCGCCTGCGATTGCGGGGACAGACTTGTTTGAACATATTAAATATATGCTGTGGACGACCATTCCCAGTTTTGTGATAGCGCTAATCTTGTTTGCTATTTTAGGCTTGCAAACAGAAATTGGTGAAGTTAGTAGCCGGATTGAAACCATGCAAACCTTGATGACTCAAGAGTTTAATATCGTTTGGTATAACTTGGTGCCTTTGTTTGTGTTATTGGCTTTGGCCATTAATAAAGTCCCTGCATTCCCTGCAATTTCGATTGGCGCCTTGTTAGGCGGAATTTGGGCCTTAGTGTTTCAACAGGATGTTGTCAGCAGTATGCTCGAAACTAACTTCAGCGACACTGTTACTAGTTTAATGGTGGTGTGGACCGCCATGTTTGACGGCGTAGTATTTACTACGGCAGATGAGAACTTAAATTCCTTGCTGTCTAGAGGCGGGATGTCGAGTATGTTAAATACCATCTGGTTAATAATTTGTGCAATGTCGTTTGGTGCGGTGTTGGAGCGAATCGGTTTATTAACCGCAATTGTGTCGGCTGTGCTTAAAGGCGCTACCAGTGCAGGAGATATGGTCACTAGAACCATTCTTACGTCCTTAGGTACTAACTTGGTGACCGCAGATCAATATATGGCCATTGTCATGCCAGGGCGCATGTTTAAAGAAGAGTTTAAAAAGCGCGATCTGCATCAATTAAACTTATCAAGAAGCTTAGAAGATGGCGGTACCATTACCTCACCCTTGATCCCTTGGAATACTTGCGGTGCCTATATGCATAGCGTGCTGGGCGTGCATCCATTCACTTATATCTTTTATGCATTCTTCAATTTGATTAACCCAATACTCGCAATTATTTATGCTTATTTAGGGATTAAGATCCTTCGACTAGAACCGCCCAAAGTTGAAATTCGTAACCACTCATAGAAACGTTTGAAACACCACAGGCATGCGGCTAATATTGGAGCTCAGACTTTTGTTGGCCGCCTCACCGCCTACTTTATTACTTTCACTATATTAGGAATATCCATGTCTACAACTATGACGGCTAAGCGCAGAGAAGATTATCAGCCTTCTAATTACAGCATCGATTCAGTAGAACTTAGCTTTGAGTTGAGCCCTCAAAAAACGCGCGTAAAAAGCCGATTAAAAGTTACGCGTAACGATTCTGCTGCAACAAAAATAGACTTAGACGGTATCGCCTTAGAATTTATTTCATTACACATAAATGGCGAAAAAGCATTAGCTGAACGTGACTTTACGCTTACCGACAGCGGCATTAGTATCGTTCTAGATATAGACAGCGCCATTGTTGAAATTGAAAACAGTATTTCACCAGAAAACAATACTTCATTGGAAGGTCTGTATTATGTGAGCAAGGCGTTTTGCACGCAGTGTGAGGCTCAAGGTTTCCGTAAAATAACCTATTTCTTAGACCGACCCGATGTACTTTCTATCTATACAGTAACCATCATCAGCGACGACCCAAGTTTGAGTTATCTGCTAAGCAACGGCAATAAAATCGAAGATAGCATACTCGAAGATGGCAGACGCAAAGTAGTTTGGCATGACCCACACTACAAACCATGCTATTTGTTTGCGCTAGTTGCCGGTCATTTTGATTTACTTGAAGACCGTTTTATCAGTAGCGAAGGAAGAGAGATAGCGCTTCAGGTTTTTGTGGATGAGGGCAGGCTGAATCAAGCGGAACACGCCATGACTTCCTTGAAAAAAGCGATGCGTTGGGATGAAGAGACCTTTGACTTAGCCTATGATTTAGATATTTACATGATTGTTGCCGTTGACTTTTTCAACATGGGAGCGATGGAAAACAAAGGTTTAAACGTCTTTAATTCAAAATTTGTACTGGCTGAGCCGAATACGGCTACTGACGAAGATTATTTTAATATTGAATCTATTATCGCTCATGAATACTTTCATAACTGGACCGGTAATCGTGTTACCTGCAGAGACTGGTTTCAATTGAGTTTAAAAGAGGGCTTGACGGTCTTTCGTGACCAAAAATTTTCGGCAGATATGAGCAGTGAGCTTAGTTGCCGTATCAAACAGGTCAAGGTAATGCGTGAGCACCAGTTTGCAGAAGACGCGAGTCCTATGAGCCATCCAATTCGTCCTGAAGAAGTCCTAGAAATGAACAATTTCTACACAGTCACGGTTTATGACAAAGGCGCTGAGGTCATTCGTATGATGCACACGTTGCTTACGCCGGCTGGATTTGGGCGGGGCATGAAGCTTTACTTTGAGCGCCATGATGGCCAGGCAGTGACGTGTGATGATTTTGTGCAGGCTATGCAAGATGCTAACGACGTTGACCTAGGCCACTTTAAACGTTGGTATTCTCAGTCTGGTACGCCTGTCGTTAAGGTCGAAAAAGGCGATGACGGTGTGTTGAATTTCAGTCAAGAAAATGCCGCCACCGCTGATCAAACGGAAAAACATCCGCTCTACATTCCGATTAAATTGTCTTTACTTGACAGTCAAGGGCATGAGTCCTTGGCTGATGAACAACAAAGCGGTACATTTGTGCTGGATGATAGAACGGCACAAATTAAGCTCAAGCAATCACTAATTTCTGCGGTACCGGTATTACTGGCTGATTTTTCTGCCCCAGTTAAAATCGAATATCAGTATAAGATGGATGATTTGTTGCACATTATGCGCTTTGCCGAAAGTCACTATGCAAAGTGGGATGCCAGCCAAATGCTTTATTCACGCTTAATTAATATGGCTTACATCGGTGATCCAGATGCAGCAGTTGCGTCTCAAGCTGTGTTAAAAAAGCTCTTAGACGTGGTAACAGAGCTCAAACTGCCTGACGATGTAAGTGCTCAGCTGCTGAGCTTACCTAGTTTTGAAACGCTCAGCGTTTCTTATCAAGATCTCGCGCCGCTTCGTTTACTCAACGCTCAAGAGGGGCTTTATGAGCAATTAGCGCAAACACTCGGATTATGGTGCAAACGAGTACTGAGTGAGCAAATAAAGCCCATTTACGCATATGAGCAGTCGCAGGTGAAAATGCGCGCATTAAAAGCAGTATGCTTAAAGTTACATGCAAGGTATTGTTTTTTAAACAAACAAGAGACTGGCCTTGCTGCGGTATATCTTAACGCTGATAATATGACCGATAAGTTAGCCGTGTTGAAAGCAGCTCAACAGTCAGATGTAGCAGTATTTGATAATTTGATGCAGCAATTTGAAGACGAGTTTGGTCACGATGCAGTGGTTATGGATAAATGGTTTGCCCTTCACGCTACTGCGTCAAGAGCTGACATTCTTGCGCGTCTTGATTTATTGCAAGCCCATGGTCAGTACTCTATCAAAAACCCAAATAAAGTCAGATCATTGATTGGCAGCTTTGCGTTTTACAATACACAGGGTTTTCATGCTGAGGACGGCAGTGGTTATCGTTTCGTTATAAATTATTTAGCTGAAC
The DNA here is from genome assembly GCF_041380235.1 of Glaciecola sp. SC05. Lineage (NCBI taxonomy): Bacteria > Pseudomonadati > Pseudomonadota > Gammaproteobacteria > Alteromonadales > Alteromonadaceae > Glaciecola > Glaciecola sp. SC05. Next base: position 242,257 of record NZ_JBGIYY010000002.1, on the reverse strand, counting down.
TCGACAAACTCAACCCTCAGGTTGCCGCTCGAATTATTACACCATTGCTGCAGATACATCGTTATAACGATAAACACCGCAGCATGATGGTGACTCAATTAAATCGCTTGTTTACCCAAAAAGAATTAAGCCGTGACTTATTTGAGAAACTGTCTAAAACACTGGGCTAAACCTTAGCGTTAATTGCGATATGAAGACCTATACCTTTGATATCAAAATGTCCTATGCAGAATGTGTGGATTTGTATGCACAACAAATCCGCTTTGTAATCGTGCAGGCGCACACTGGTGAGAAAGTCCAACTGCCAAAGCAGAACCTGCAAAAATTTTTGGTTCCCACGGGAATTCACGGTAGGTTCGAGTTGCATGTGAATTCACTCAATAAAATTGTTTATTTACAAAAGTTGCACAATTAACGGGCAATTTGTTTCAATCAGCCCGAAAAACGGGCTTTAATTAGCAACTGGTACGATTTGTTCTTGCGAATAAAGTCAAATGATGTAATGATTTTGTTAATTGATTATGAAAGTTTACACTAATCGTATTAACGATTATTTTGGAGAAGGTACACGCATGATAAATAAGCCTAGTGCATATAAGAAGTCAACGATAGCAATAGGTGTTGCTGTTGTGTTGGCTGCCGCCTCTAGTGGCGTAAACGCAGCCAGCTGGAATTTTGGTGACGTAGACGTCACATTTGATTCGAACTTCACACTCGCTACCAGCATCAGAGTCGAAGACCGCGATTTTAGTCTTATTGGTAACAGTAATAATCCACAGTTTGATTGGTCTGGCTATAACGCTGCAACCAACGTCATTTATCCTAGTGCTGACGTGTGGGCGCTGTCTCAAAACGGTGGCTATTCAACTAACGGTGATCTAGGCAACTTAAGCTTTGATCCGGGTTCGGCTTTCTCGACGCAATTTATCGGTTTACATGAACTTGACGTGCGCTACGGCGACTTCGGTTTTTTTGCCCGTGGTTTTTACTTCTATGACTTTGAGTTAATGGATAATGACCGTGATTGGGCAAATCCAATCACCGGCGTAACCGTGGACCCTTGTAACGACCCACAGGCGCGCGACGAGCTTTGCCGCGACGCACGTATGTTAGATTACTTTGTGTATGCTGACTTTTTTATGGGCGACATGCCCGTTAGCTTGCGCTTGGGCGACCAAGTGGTCTCGTGGGGTGAAAGCACGTTCATCCAACACGGTATCAACACAACCAATCCAGTGGACGTATCTCGAGCCCTAACCCCGGGTGCAGAACTATCAGAAGTGTTTATTCCAGTGGGGATGGTTTACGGCTCAATCGGATTTACCGACAACATCAGTTTGTCAGCGTATTACCAGTACGAATATGAACGTTCTTTATTACCTGTATCGGGTAGCTACTTTGCAGGTAATGACTTTGCAGGTGAGGGCGGTTCATTCAACCTTGTACAATTAGGCTTTACCGGTAATCCCGATATTGATGCTGACACCTTAATTACCCAACTAAATGACATCGGAAACGGTTTGCGCGCAGGTGCAATAGACCCAGCCACTGCGGCGCAGCTGTATTTAGCATACCCAACAAAGGTTGCGGTACGTGGGGTGAGTGACGCTGCGCAAGACGAAGCAAGTGATTCTGGTCAGTACGGTATTAAATTGGGTTGGTTCGCAGAAAATTTGAATGAAACTGAATTTGGTTTCTATCATATAAACTACCATTCTCAGCGTCCGCTTGTTTCAGGTGTTACCTCTGACTTTAGACCCGAAAGTATTCAAAGAGACCTCGGTATTTTGGCATCAGGTCAAATTACTCGTGACGACCTTACTTCGTTAGGCGCGTTTACCGAATCTCGTTTTGCTTATCCAGAAGATATTAAGTTATACGGCGTGAGCTTTAACACCAACGTCGGTGAAACCGCAGTTGCCGGTGAATTTGCATACCGTGTAGACGAGCCTTTGCAAATTGATGATGTAGAGCTTTTGTATACCGCGATGCCCGAGCAGTTAGCGAATGCCGGTTTACGTCCAGATCTTGCCGGTATTTCACAGCTCAATAATATTGGGCGTGGCGTAGGTCCCGGTGAAACCGCAGCAGGCTTTCTATTGTCAGACACGTGGCAGGCGCAAATGACTTTGTCACATGTGTTTGGTCCAGCGTTTGGCACAGACAATTTCATCCTGTTAGGTGAAGCGGGTTATGTCAATATTGTTGACTTCCCAGACCCTGAAGTAATTAGACTTAACGCCCCAGGCACTAGCCGTACGCCAAGTCTTGAGCCAATCCCAGGTACCGATAACCGAAGAGAAGGACTGCATCAAGGTCTGTCGGATGGTCCCGAAACCAATCCGTTTTCGACTGCAGGCGCGTGGGGTTATCGCCTGTTAGCGGTTGCTGATTTTAACAACGTGTTTGCAGGTATAAATCTACGTGTGAGAGGGACTTTCTCGCATGATGTAAATGGAACAACACCTGACCCACTATTTTTGTTCTTAGAAGATAGGAAATCGGCGAATCTTTCTTTTACTTTCGATTATCTGAGCAGATGGTCAGTCAGTGCATCGTATAATTCGTTTTGGGGCGGCATTGGCACAACAAATGCGCTAAGCGACAGAGACTTTGTTTCATTTAATATTAAATATGCAATTTAAGGACGTTAAAATGATAAAAAAATTTGGAGTAATTGCAGCGAGTATAGCAATAGCGGTAGCCAGTCATTCAGCACTAGCTAATGTGTCTGCTGATGAGGCTGCTCGACTCGGTGCAGATCTAACGCCCTTAGGTGGAGAGAAAGCGGGTAATGCCGATGGTAGCATCCCAGCTTGGACTGGCGGTATTACAACTGTGCCAGCGGGCTTTGAACCCGGTATGTTCCATCTAGACCCGTTTCCTGAAGACAAGCCATTATTTACTATCACGGCTGCTAATTACAAAGAGTATGCGGATTTTTTATCTGATGGGCAAAAAGCGTTGTTTGAAACCTATCCTGATTCTTACAAAATGCCAGTTTTTGAAACTCGCAGGACCGCTTCTAATCCTCAGGAAGTATATGAGGCGACCAAGGCTAACGCGACTCGCGCAGAGCTTCTAGCAGGTGGTAATGGCTTGACGGGAGCGGCTATTGGTATTCCTTTTCCGATCCCTGCTGATGGCCTAGAAGCTATTTGGAATCATATTTTGCGTTATCGAGGTGTTGCCGTGCAGCGTTTTGGTGGCCAGGCTGCAGTAACTGCTGGCGGCGACTTTAACGTTATTGGTTTTGATGAAACCTTAATGATTAAATACGCTGAGCCAGGTATAACCCCAGAGCGATTGTTGGAAGAAAACATTCTGTTTAAGTTCAAGCAATCAGTAACAACTCCTGCGCGTCTAGCCGGCACAGCCTTACTTGTGCATGAAACGGTAGATCAGGTGAAAGAGCCTCGTCAAGCATGGACATACAACACCGGTCAACGCCGTGTACGCCGTGCCCCCAATATAGCTTATGATGCTCCGGGTACTGCTGCTGACGGTTTACGTACTACTGACGATTTCGATATGTTCAACGGCTCACCTAACCGTTACAACTGGGAATTGATCGGTAAACAAGAACTTTATGTTGCATATAATAATTATAAACTGCACAGTGACACCGTGAGTTATTCTGATATTTTACATGAAGGTCACGTAAACCCAGAGTTAACACGTTTCGAGAAGCATAGAGTATTTGTAGTTGAAGCTACGCTAAAGGATGAGTTTCGCCACGTGTATCAAAAGCGTACGTTCTACATTGACGAAGACAGCTGGCAAGTCCAAGTTGCGGATATGTATGACAACCGCGGTGAGTTATACCGGGTTGGTATCGCTTATGGTGTAAACTATTACGATGTGCCAGCACATTGGTCCACGCTAGATGTTTTTCACGATTTAAATTCACGCCGTTATTTGGCGGTTGGATTGGATAATGAAGAAACAATGTACGACTTTACCGTACGCCCAGGGGATGGTGATTTTACACCTCAGGCACTGCGGCGCGAAGGCAAGCGTTAATAATAAACGGTTGGCATCGCCAGCCGTTTTTTTTATTTAAGATGTATAGGATATTTGTGAAAAAAAAATTGACAGTTTCTATATTGGGTTTGAGTATGGTTTGGGCGGTTTCTGCGCAGCAATCATATCTTGCGCCTCTAGTTGAAGAATCGATGCTGCTTGATGTGGCTACTGCAAATCAAACCGTCGTTGTAGGTGAAAGAGGCCATGTGTTAGTTGGCGATGCAAACTCACTTACGCAGGTTTCGGTGCCCACTATGGTAACGCTTACAGCGGTAGATGGGTTCAAAGATACTTATTTAGCGGTTGGGCATGATGCTACTATCTTACGTTCAACAGACGGCGGTCAAAGCTGGAATGTGGTATTTAGTGCGGTTGAACTCGATCGTCCGTTTTTAGATGTACTATTTTTAGATGAGTCAGAAGCTATTGCTGTAGGTGGTTACGGGCTTTTCTTTCGCTCGACAGACGCAGGCGAAACTTGGGCCCTCGAACAATACGTGTCCTTGCTCTCTGAAGATGATAATGAGTACCTCGAAAGCATTGCAGACGACCCAGAATTTTATCAAGAAGAACTCAATTTTATATTTCCTCACTTTAATCGTTTGAGTCAGCGCGGCGGCAGTTTGTATCTGGTAGGCGAGGCCGGTTTGATAGCAAAAAGCAATGATAAAGGTTACTCATGGGAGCGTTACGAAGTGGACTATCAAGGTTCGTTCTTTGACGTTCAGCTGTTAAATAATGGCAGTGAGTTGGCTGTCGGTCTTCGAGGTAACATGTTCCTTCAAAAAGAAGGTCAAGACTGGGTTCGTTTACCCACATGTTTGACGACTTCTTTGAATTCAATCGTCAGAGCTGGTGATGCTGTGTATGCGGTTGGTAATAATGGTGTTGTCTTAGCGGTTGAACTCGACAAAGTTGAAAGCGATGAAACAAAAACACCGAATGCGGAGGGCTGTCGTCAGCATGTGTCCCTATCGCAAGTCGCTACCGACATATCTTCAACCATCAGCAACGCTTTTTTATTAAATAACGTGCTTACTGCGGTGAGCGCAAATGGCCTGCAACCTGTAGAGTAACTTTAATTCTTATGAATGCATTTATTAGTACATTAGAGAAGGCGACGTTTAACAATCGCGGCATACTGATTGCGGTATTTGCTGCGATAACTGTTTTTCTAGCCTTTCAAGCGTCTCAACTGAAGTTGGATGCTGGCTTTACCAAAAATATTCCGCTCAATCATGAGTATATGCAGACCTACATTAAGCACAAAGAAAACTTTGGGGGCGCCAACAACATATTGGTTTCGGTGTGTGATACCGAATCAGATATATTTAATCAATCGTTTTTTGATACCTTAAAAAATGTTCACGACCAAGTATTCTTCATTAACGGTGTAAACCGGTCTCTCGTCGTATCTTTATTTGCCCCATCAACTCGGTTTACAGAAATTGTAGAGGGCGGTTTTTCCGGTGGTCCGGTTATCCCCGCCGATTTTGATTCAAGAAACCCGGCGGCGCTGCAGTTAGTTCGCAAAAACATAGATAAAGCAGGGATTGTTGGACGACAGGTTTCCAATGACTTTACTTGTGCCATGGTCACCGCGCAACTGCTTGAAATCGACCCGGAAACGGGTGAAATATTAGACACGCTAGCGATTGCTCAAGCGCTAGAAGATCAGTTGCGCGGCGAGTATGAAACAGATCGTATCAGCATTCATATCATTGGCTTTGCTAAAATGATTGGCGATGTGGCAAATGGCGCAAAAGACGTCGTGCTATTCTTTGCTATTGCCATCGCTATCACTGCAATCATGGTGTTCTTCTTCTGCAGGTCAATCATGTTGACGGTGCTGCCGCTTGCATGTTCGTTTATTGCGGTGGTTTGGCAATTAGGTCTGCTTACGATCTTTGGTTTTGGCATGGACCCTATGTCAATTTTGGTGCCGTTTCTCGTCTTTGCGATTGGCGTCAGTCATGGCGTTCAAATGATAAATTCTGTTGGCAAACGAGCGTCTCAGGGCATGGACGTAAAGCTTGCATCGCAACATGCATTTAGAACTTTACTTATACCGGGTGGGATCGCCTTACTCTCAGATACCGTTGGCTTTATGACTCTATTGGTAATCGATATCGGCATTATTAGGGAACTCGCAATTACCGCGAGCATGGGTGTTGCCGTGATTATCCTAACCAACTTATTGTTGCTTCCAGTGTTAATGTCTTATGTGAAGCTAAGCGACAAAAATAAAGCGCGATATCAAGGTAAAGACGAAGAGTCAAAAATGTGGAAGGTGGTGTCAAACTGCGCTTCGGGTAAAACAGCAATCACTATTGTGGTGGTCACAGCGCTACTGTTTATCTGGGGCTTCAATCAGGCACAACAGCTAAAGATAGGTGATTTGCATGCGGGTGCTCCGGCGTTACACGAAGAATCTCGTTATAATCAAGACACTTTTTTAATTACCGATAAGTTTGAGATAACGGTAGATTACATATCGGTGATTGTTGAAGGCCCTGAGTCTACATGTACCGACTTTGATTTGATGACCGCGATTGATGATTTCCAATGGCGTATGCGTAATGTTGATGGTGTTCAATCAGCAATTTCATTAGCCTCAGTCGCGAAGCAAGTCAACGCAGGCTACAACGAAGGAAATCCTAAGTGGCAGGTGCTTCCACGTAATCAATCGACTATGGTGCAGGCCGTTTCACGTGTTCCTACATCTTCCGGTTTACTCAACGCCGACTGTTCTGCAATGCCAGTTATTTTGTTTATGGAAGACCACAAAGCTGAAACCATTAATACAGTGGTCAACGCGGTAAAAGAAGTGCGTGCGCTTTATGAAAATGAACAAATTACCTTTAAGCTAGCATCCGGTCCTGTCGGTGTAATGGCTGCCACCAATGAAGCCGTTGAGTCATCTCAAAACCCGATGCTTTATTATGTGTTCGGTGCCGTAATTGCCCTTTGTCTTATTAGCTTCCGTTCCATTCGTGCAACACTGGCAGTAGTCATTCCTTTGTATGTGGTTTCGGTACTTGCGCAAGCGCTGATGACCTACTTGCAAATTGGCTTAACCGTCTCTACCTTACCGGTCATTGCTTTGGGTGTTGGTATCGGTGTGGATTACGGAATTTATATACTGTCTACCATGAATAGTAGGTTGCGTGATGGTGAAAGTGTGCAGGCTGCATATTTTGCAGCGCTGCAAGAACGCGGCAGCGCGGTATTATTTACCGGTATCACTTTGGCCATTGGCGTGAGTACGTGGGTGTTCTCATCACTGAAGTTTCAAATGGACATGGGAATTCTGCTGACATTTATGTTTGTCGTTAATATGTTAGGCGCAATAATTGTACTTCCAGCCATCGCAAGGCTACTATGGTGGAAGTCAGGAGAAAATAAATCTACATAATTATTCGCAATACTGCTTAGAGGGAAACCAAGCGGTCAGCATAGTAACTGACGCCCAGATAAGGGTAGGTATACAGTTTGAATAAAAAGGAGCCTTATGGCTCCTTTTTATTATGCAAAAAACTAAAATGCTTATTCAAGTTGTTAAATAAGCGTTAATAATTACTAGTAAACTATTAATATTTTTAGGAAAATACCGTTAACTACGAATGACTATTCTTTTAACAAACAATATCGAGATTGCATATGACGGTTTCAAACCATCAACATTCTGTGCTGTTAGACCAAGTTTTCACGCTAATAAATGAAAAAGTGGATCCCAAAGAAGCACAATTAGTTCAGCAGTTCGGTCAGTTACTTTTCAAAAATATGTCGTTTAACGACCTTAACGGCCGCAGCGACAGTGACCTATACGGCGCGGTTATCAGCCTTTGGCATCAGCTACAAGAGAAACAACAAGATATCCCGCTGATAAAAGTCATTAATCCAGAGATCGCAAGACATGGATGGCAGTCCTCGCACACCATCATTCAAATTATTGTCGATGATATGCCCTTCTTAGTTGACTCCATTCGTATGGCAATCAATCGTTTGAATATTACCTCACATTTGATTTTGCACACTCCAATGCATTTCAAACGCGGTAATCGGGTGACCGAGTTTGTGAGCCCTGAAAGCAGAAATCAAGAGCATCAATCTGAGACGGTGTTTTTAATTGAAATAGACAGGCAGTCTAGGCCTGCTGATATGAAAAAACTGACCGATGAATTGCATTCGGTGGTATCTGAGGTGTCGCTGTCGGTCTCTGATTGGAAACCGATGCGTGACAAGTTAGCGACTATCACTAAAGGTTTCGATAAATCGCCAACAATTAGCTCTGATGATGTAAAAGAGCAGGGCAAAACATTTTTAAATTGGTTAAACGACCACAATTTTACGCTGATGGGTTACCGCTATTACTCGGTTACGGCAATTGAAGGCGACCACCGCTGGGTGCCAGATAACGACAGCAGCCTTGGTTTAATGAAAAATTCCATTAGCAATAAAGAGCGCTTACTGTCCCAAATGCCTGCATCCGCAAGAGATGAGGCGCTGTCTAGTAATCCATTAATGTTAACTAAAACCAATACCCATTCTCGTGTTCATCGCCCAGCATATATGGATTATATTGGCGTTAAAGAATTCGACAAAAAAGGCAATGTTTGCGGAGAACATCGTTTTTTAGGGCTATATTCAGCTTCATTTTACAACAGCAGTGCCGCTGAGCTTCCGATGCTCAAAGAAAAAATTGATCGCATGTGCAAACTGTCGGGCTTTGAGAACGGAACACATGCCTACAAAGCCTTCGTTAATATCGTGGAGACCTATCCAAGAGACGAGCTCTTACAAACATCTGATCAGGAACTGGCGCAAATCATTCTTGGTATTTTTCAAATGCAAGAGCGCGGAATGTCCAAGCTGTTTGTGCGCAAAGATACCTTCGGCCGCTTTTTCTCATGCATGGTATATGTGCCAAGAGAGCGCTATAACACGCAGCTAAGAAAAGATACTCAAGCCCTTCTAAAGCGTTCATTTAACGCTGAAGGTGAGGTCCAGTTTAATACGTATTTCTCTGAGAGCGTTTATGCTAGAACACATTACATTGCTCACGTATCTAATAATAATTTGGAGTTCGATGTGAACGAAATCGAGAAGAATCTCATTGAATTAACCAAGTCTTGGCAAGACAAGCTTAATAGTAAGCTTGTATCTTACTACGGCGAAGAAAGTGGCAAGTCTATAGTTCGTAAGTACGATAATGCGTTTTCACGAAGTTATGCAGAGCAAAACCTTCCTACCGCAGCATTAGTAGATATTCAACATATCGAAGCGCTCAGCAATGAAGAGCCATTAGATATTTTGTTTTATCGTCCGCAAGAAGAAAGTCATGACTCCAACCATGTAAAACTCAAGCTTTATCATGCTAAAGAGCCGATTCATCTTTCTGATGTGTTGCCGATGCTAGAGAACTTTGGTTTACGAGTGATTGATGAAAGCCCATATCGTGTAGTTAACGAGCAGGGTGACATTAGTTGGGTGATGGATTTCAGCATGCTTCACAAACAAAGCCATGGTTTTGATATGGAGCGTGCCCAAGAGTTATTTCAATCGTCGTTTTCGCAGGTGTGGACTGGTCAACTTGAGGACGATGGCTTTAATCGCCTAATTTTAGGCGGGCAAATTCCGGGTAGAATGGTCACCATTGTGCGCGCTTACGCGAAGTATATGCGGCAAATAGGTTCATCGTTCAGTATTGATTATATTGCCAATACCTTAGCGTCATATCCAGATATTGCTGAAGATCTTATCGCCTATTTTGATATGAAGTTTTGTCCAAGCGCTAAACGAACGACAAAAAAATTAGAGAGCATGGAGCAAGGTATCATGCTCAAGCTCGACTCAGTATCCAACCTAGATGATGACCGTATTATTCGTCGTTATTTAGACCTCATCAATGCGTCACTAAGGACCAATTTTTATCAAGAAGACGCTAACGGTAATCCAAAGCATTACGTGTCTATAAAAATGCTACCGCATTTGATCCCCGATATGCCTCTGCCGATGCCAAAATTTGAAATATTTGTATATTCTCCAAGAGTTGAAGGCGTGCATTTACGAGGCGGGAAGGTTGCTCGCGGAGGATTGCGCTGGTCTGATCGTATGGAAGATTTTAGAACTGAAATTCTTGGCTTAGTCAAAGCGCAGCAGGTTAAAAACACCGTTATTGTTCCGGTAGGCGCCAAAGGCGGCTTCGTTTGCAAACGGATGCCAAAAGATGCCGACAGAGCGACAATGCTGGCGGAAGGACAAGCCTGTTATCGTATATTTATTCGCAGCCTATTGGATATTACCGACAACATTGTTGAGGGCAATATCGTTGCCCCTAAACAAGTAGTGCGCCTCGATGAAGACGACCCGTATTTAGTTGTGGCAGCCGACAAAGGCACCGCAACCTTCTCAGATATTGCGAACGGTATATCAGGCGAGTTTAATTTTTGGTTAGGAGATGCATTTGCCTCTGGCGGCAGTGTCGGATATGACCACAAGAAGATGGGCATCACGGCGAAAGGCGCTTGGGAATCGGTTAAGCGTCATTTCAGGGAAATCGGTGTCAACTGTCAGACCACGCCATTCACTTGTGTGGGTATAGGCGATATGTCGGGTGACGTTTTTGGTAACGGTATGTTGTTATCGACCCAAACAAAAATTGTGTGTGCTTTCAACCATATGCACATTTTCTTTGACCCAGACCCAGACCCCGCTTCGACATACAAAGAAAGGGAGCGCTTGTTTGCTGATCCAAGCTTAAGCTGGGATGACTATAATCGTGACTTAATATCTAAGGGCGGTGGTATTTTCAAACGCTCTGAAAAGTCGATTAAGTTAACGCCTGAAATGAAAAGCTGCTTAGGCACAAAACAAGCATCCATGACCCCAAATGAGCTTATTCATAATGTCTTGAAAATGCCAGTCGACTTAATTTGGAATGGCGGCATTGGCACCTATATTAAGAGCAGTAAGGAAAGCCATGCCGATGTGGGTGATAGAGCAAACGACAGCTTGCGGGTTAACGGCAAAGATGTAAAAGCTAAAATTATTGGTGAGGGTGGTAACTTAGGTTTAACCCAGCTTGGCCGTATTGAATTTGCCGCAAACGGCGGACGGGTTAACACCGACTTTATCGATAATGTCGGTGGTGTAGATTGTTCTGATAATGAAGTGAACATCAAAATATTACTCAATAGTTTAGTAAGCAATGGCGATTTAACACTCAAGCAAAGAAACAAACTCTTATATGACATGACCGAAGATGTTGGCGAAATTGTCATTGCAGATTGTTACCGTCAAACCCAGTCTATTTCTATTACTCATTTAGCCGGTGTGAAACAACTCAAAGAGCAATTAAGGTTTATACATACCTTAGAGCGCGAGGGAGCCTTAAATCGAGAGTTGGAATTTATCCCCTCAGATGATGAAATTTCAGAGCGGGTAGTTACTGGGCAGGGTCTCACCCGTCCAGAGCTTTCTGTACTGATCGCTTACGGTAAAATGGTACTAAAAGAAGAATTTAACATTGAGTCGATTACCAAAAATCCGTACTACGAAAAACACTTAGTAAATGCATTTCCTCCTAAGCTTCGTGATAAATATCGTGCGCAAATGCAAGATCATCCCCTACGAGGCGAGATCATTGCCACAAAGTTTACCAACGAAATTGTCAACGATATGGGGCTTAACTTTGTCTATCGCTTAATGGAAGAAACCGGTGCATCAGTTTCTGAAGTGGCGCATGCATATACCATCGTTAAGGGTATTTTTGACATGGGTGGTTTATGGGACGAAATTGAGCAACTCGATAATCAAATTGATGCGAATGTGCAGCTAGAGATACTCGATAGAATGCGTCGCATACTTCGTCGTACAGCGCGTTGGTTTATTCGACACGGTGATAAGCACGCTGATATTCAGACCGCGATTGACAAATACCGTTCGTCGTTCGAAGTAATTGGTAAAAATCTGCCGAACTATTTAGTCTCTTCTGAGTTGAAAGAAGTTGAAAAACACACTGAAGAGCTCAAACAACTGAGTGTGCCGGTTGATTATGCATACAGGATTGCAAGCTTAAGCAATATGTTCTCGAGCATGGACTTGGTGCAAATCGCTGAGTCTGAAAAGCGCCCTGTGGATGTTGTGGCGCGCTTGTACTACCAATTAGGCAACAAGTTCGAGCTGCATTGGTTCTTAGAGCAAATCAATCAGCAGAGTGTTTCCAACCATTGGCAAGCGCTTGCAAGAGCATCCTATCGTGAAGAGCTCGATTGGCAACAGCGAGCGCTGACAACAGTGTTACTCAACACTGCACCGAAGAGCAAGGATGCCGATAAGATCTTATCAACATGGATTTCGGAGAATAAAGTCAAGCTAGATCGTTGGCATCATATGATGACGGAGTTTAAAACCTCAGATAATCACGAATTTGCTAAGTTTTCTGTCGCTTTACGTGAATTGATGCTGTTAAGCATCAGCGCAAACCATTAAACTATAGACCTTTCAGGTTAACGATAACGCCCTGCATGCAGGGCGTTTTTATATGTTTAAAAAAAGGTAAAAGTTAAGCCCGTGTATTCGATTATTCAAAAGCTGCTAATGTCATGCGATCCAGAGTGGAGTCATGACGTGTCCATAGGCTTTTTAAAACACTCCCAAAACAATATTTTAAACACCGCGTATTCACAGAATCTTCCGCCAAAGCCAGTATCATGCTTTGGGCTTGAATTTAAAAATCCTATTGGCTTGGCTGCTGGACTTGATAAAAACGGCGAGTGTATAGACGCGTTCAGTGCTATGGGCTTTGGGTTTATTGAAGTGGGTACCGTGACCCCCAGAGCGCAGGCTGGAAACGACAAACCTAGGCTGTTCCGATTGCCAGAGTATAACGCGATTATCAACCGCATGGGGTTTAACAATCAGGGCGTAGACAATTTAGTCAATAACGTTAAACGCGCTAAATATCAGGGCATACTCGGTATAAATATAGGTAAAAACAAAACCACCGCAGAACAAGACGCTTTGGCGGATTACCTTATTTGTTTGAAAAAAGTTCATCAGTATGCGTCCTACATTACAATCAATATATCTTCACCAAATACCCCAGGGTTAAGAAATCTGCAGTATGGCGAAGCGCTTAATCACTTACTAAACGGTTTGAAAAATGAAACCGAAAAGCTAAATAAAGCGCATGCAAAACAGGTCCCTTTATTAGTGAAAATCGCACCTGATTTAAGCCCTGAAGAAATCGAACAAATTGCTTATTCGTTGCTTGAGACCGGCATGAACGGTGTCATTGCGACCAATACCACTTTAGACCGCGAGGCTGTTAAAGGTCATCAATATGCAGCAGAAATGGGCGGTTTGAGCGGTGCGGTGCTGACCGAAAAGAGCGAGCATGTGACACGTTTACTTCACACAGCATTAGGCGGCAAGCTGCCGATCATAGGCGTGGGGGGAATTAGTAACGCGCAAGATGCCAGCGCACGTTATGCTGCGGGCGCAAGTTTATTGCAGGTCTACTCATCTTTTATCTATCAAGGTCCACCACTTATAAAGGCACTATTAAATGCTTGAATGTTTACTTATCGCAGCTAAAGGCCTTGACGAGCTTCTTAAACTCGAAATACAGCAAATTTTAGGCGAAGCTCGTGCAATACATATGACGCCTGGTCAATGCCGTTTGGAAGTATCCCTTGAAGAGCTTTATCGGCTCAATCTGCATACTCGAATCGCCAACAGAGTATTGTTGGTGTTGGTCAGCGGTAACGTGAAAAATGCCGATGACATCTATACCTTAACTCAACAAGTAAATTGGCCTGAGCAGTTTGATGTCAATTCAGCTTTCGCGGTGCGTTTTAATGGTGTAAACAAAGAAATTCGCAACACGCAATTTGGCGGTCTTAAAATTAAAGACGCGGTGGTTGATCAGTTTACAGAGCAAACCGGGCGCAGACCTGATGTGTCTCGTCAAGAGCCTGATGTGCAGATCCACGGGCGCTTGCGCCGCGAAAAACTTGATATATGTATTGATTTCTCGGGCACGAGTCTGCATGTGCGCGGTTATCGAGAGCAGACGGGAGATGCGCCTCTCAAAGAACAAGTGGCAGCAGCCATTTTAATGCGCAGCGGATGGGCCCAGAATACCACTGAGTGCATGCTCGACCCAATGTGTGGTTCGGGCACAATAGCCATAGAAGCTGCCTTGATCGCTACAAATACACCGCCTAATCTACATCGTTTTCATTGGGGTTTTGAACATTTCTTAGGGCACGATAAAGCAATATGGAACAAGGTGAAGGAACAAGCTATTGCGAATATTTGTGAGCCCAAAGCAAAAATATATGCCTTTGACATAAGCACGATACTCTTAGATATGGCGAAAGTGAACGCACAAGCTGCCGGTGTACAAGATATTATCGAATTTAAGCAATGCGACGCCCTACAAGCGCAGGTAAAAGAAAGTACCGGCTACATCGTCAGCAACCCTCCTTACGGAGAGCGTTTAGGGGAGTATGTCGGATTACTACCGCTCTATGACGGTTTTGGTAAACAACTAAAAACGCACTTTGCTAACTGGCATGTATCACTTTTATCAAGCGACCCGCAGTTAATTAAAGCGTTAAAGCTTCGTGCTCATAAGCGCTATGCATTGAACAATGGTAAGCTTGAATGTGTGTTAGTGAATTACATTCTTAATGATGAGAATTTGGCCGATTTTGATGTGCAGGGCGCGATGCCTGCAGATGAATTCGCAAATCGACTCATGAAAAATCAAAAACGCTTACAAAAATGGCTTACCCGCGAAAGTATTGAAGCTTACCGAATATACGATGCTGACCTACCAGACTATAACTTTGCAATAGATGTTTATGGTGCTTGGGTAATTGTACAAGAATACGCGCCGCCTAAAACCTTGCCAGAGGCAGTGGCAAAAGAACGCTTGCAGCAGGCTCTTTTACGCATTCCGGCAATTATGAAATGTCCAACAGCGCAAGTTGTGGTTAAACAGCGAGTGAAGCAAAGCGGCTCCAGTCAGTACCAAAAACAAAGCAGTAGCGGTAAACGCATTACGGTAAGTGAATATGGTGCGAAATTCTACATCAATCCTGCTGACTATTTAGATGTTGGACTGTTTTTAGATCATCGTACAACCCGTCAAATGTTTGCTCAGAAGGCCAAAGGAAAGCATGTTCTAAACCTATTTTGCTATACCGGAAGTGTGTCGGTGCATGCCGCACTGCATGGCGCAAAATCGGTGACAAGCGTAGATATGTCGCGAACCTATATAAATTGGGCAAAAGATAACTTTGAACTCAATGGCATTACTGGTACCCATGTTTTTGAACAAGCAGATTGTTTAGAGTGGTTAAGTAAAAGGGCGCAAGGGCATTTACCAAAATATGACGCTATTTTCATTGATCCGCCGTCGTTTTCAAATTCAAAGCGCATGGACAGCACCTGGGATGTCCAGCGCGACCACATCTCTCTGATCAAAGATGCATTGTCGTGCTTGCAAGATGGCGGTTTTATTTACTTTAGTAATAACCTTCGCAAGTTTACATTAGACAATGACGCAATAGCTGAATTGGGTCTGAAGGCAATCAATATCGGTCATAAAACTCTGCCTGAAGATTTTGCTCGAAATCCCAAAATACATCATTGTTGGGAGATCACCAAACAATGAAAAAAACAGCCGTTAATATCGACCTTATAATGTACACAGGGCCTCATTGCGAGCTCTGTGAACATGCACAAGAAGTATTTGAAGAACTTAAGCCTCCCGATGTCAGCATGGTGAAGGTGAACATACGCGACGATAGCCAGCTCTATCATCTTTATGCAGTGCGCATTCCCGTTCTGAAAAGGCAGGATAGTCAAGCTGAACTGGCTTGGCCTTTTGATGTAACAATGTTGGAACAATTTTTAAAATGAATTTAGTCCAGTTAAAAAATGCTTCTATTTTATTTGGGCAACCGGCCTTAATTGATGCAGCGGATGTCAATATACAGAGCCAAGAGCGCATTTGTATCCTTGGTCGTAATGGCAGTGGTAAGTCTACATTATTGCAAGTAATAAGCGGTGAGTTAAAACTTGACGATGGACAGCGCATTGTTGCGGGCGAAACTGTCATATCTAGATTGCCGCAAGACCCTCCCGCAAACACAGAAACTCGCATATTCGACTACGTGGCCGAGGGTTTAGGCGAAAATGCTGATTTAATAAAAGCGTATCATGAGCAGGCTAATTTAATGGTAACGGACCATTCAGATGCCGCTATGAATAAACTGCAGGCCTTACAAGAACAGTTAGATGCCAATAATGCCTGGCAACTTGAACAGCGCATTGACAATGTACTCACGCAATTAAGTCTACCTGCTGAAACATTACTCAGTGATTTATCTGGCGGTTGGCGCAGAAAAGCGGCATTAGCAAGGGCGTTGGTCAGTCAGCCCGATGTGCTTTTACTAGATGAGCCAACCAATCACTTAGATATCGACATGGTAAAGTGGTTAGAAAAAACCCTGATGTCATTCTCGGGATGTTTGGTGTTTATTAGTCACGATAGAAGCTTTATTCGTAATATGGCAACGCGTATTATTGATATCGACAGAGGGCAGGTTACATCTTACCCAGTAACTTATGACAAATATCTTGAACAAAAAGCTCATGATCTGGAAGTGCAGGCGACGCATCAAAAAGAATTTGATAAAAAATTAGCTAAAGAAGAAGTCTGGATCCGTCAAGGTATAAAAGCCCGCCGTACCCGCAACGAAGGCCGCGTTAGAGCCCTAAAAGCGCTGCGAGAAGAATACCAAGCTCGCCGTAAAGTGCTAGGAACAGCGGTTATTCAAGGCGGTGAAGGGCAGCGCTCAGGCAAGCGAGTGTTTGAACTGAAACAAGTGAGTTTTGGCTACGCACAACAAGTACTTTTAGCAGAATTTGATTTACTCATTAATCGTGGGGACAAACTTGCTTTAATTGGTCCGAACGGTTGCGGGAAATCTTCCTTAATTAAGCTACTGCTCGGTGATTTAGTGCCCGACTCCGGTGAAGTGGAGCGGGGCGTAAACCTTGAGATTGCTTACTTTGACCAACATCGAAGTCAATTAGAGTTACATAAACCCTTAATAGACGTGATTGCTGATGGTAAGCGAGAAGTAACCGTAAATGGTGCTCCTCGCCATGTTATCAGCTACCTACAGGACTATTTGTTCAGCCCCGAAAGAGTGAATGCACCGGTATCGACCCTCTCTGGAGGAGAAAGAAACCGCTTGATGCTTGCAAAGCTTATGCTTAAACCTAGCAACCTGTTGATTTTAGATGAACCAACTAACGACCTTGATGTCGAAACGCTGGAATTACTAGAGTCCTTGCTAGTTGAGTATCAAGGCACGGTGCTGCTTGTAAGTCACGACCGCGAATTTATTGACAATGTGGTAACATCCAGCCTAGTTTTTGAAGGCGATGGTAAAATTAATCATTTTGTGGGCGGTTATTCAGACACCCTTGCGTGGTATGAACAACAAGATAAGCAGCAAAAAAAACAGCAAAAACATGCGCCCCAAGCAGCAAAACCGGTTCCGGTAGTTAATAACAAGACTACTCAAAAAAAGACGAACAAGTTATCATACAAGGAGCGTAAAGAATTAGAACAGCTGCCCAAGCAAATTGAACGATTTGAAGCAAATATTGCTGCCGCACAAAAACAGTTAAGTGGTGTTGATTTTTTCCTACAGGCCGCAGAGATTACTCAGCCCGTATTGGATGAATTGAAAAAAAATGAAACTGCGCTAGAACAGGCTTTCGAGCGTTGGGAAGTGCTAGAAGAATTAAAAAATAACGAGTAGTAACAGGACCTTTAATGAAATTGAATCAATGGATAGGTGTAATAGCGCTAAGCTCTGCACCAATCGTAGTGCATGCGACTGCATACGACGTGCAAGAATTACCCGTCACAGAACTGTCGGGGAGCCAATTTGGTTCTTCTATCGACAACTCGGGCCTTATATTAACCACCCTTATTAATCCATTCAGTCCGCCCATTGATATGACTTTGTTTGATGTGGCGAACTTCCCTTTACTTACCGACCCTGACGCCGCTGCTCAAGGCGAGTTTAATAACAATGACTATGCGCAAATCGTTAATACGTATCGCCAAAATGCAGTAAGCTTTTCGACTTTCGGTCAAAAGCTTGCCAATCAAGTGATATATCAAACCGATGGCACCGATGCACAATATGTATTTGGTTTTGATGAAGAGCAAACAAATACAGACGGCTTTACTTTTGGCATGAATACTCGGGTTGCAGGATCAGCAAATGGTGCCTACATCGTCGGTAATGGTTCGTCTTTGTTTACTGCACGAGATGTAATGAGCAGTGACGGCACAGAGTTCACGATAGTGATTGCGGATGTCTTAAATAGAGGCTTTGTGCAGTTTGATGGACAAGTTAATCCCTTGTTGCCCCTTGATATGACACTCGAAGGTTTTAGCAGTGCCAGTGCGATAAACGAAAATCTGCAGGTAGCGGGCGTTTCATCTGTTGGTGTAAGAGATTTAATCACCAGTGGAATAGAAAACTGTGCAAGTGATGATTTGACCATTCCTGTTGAGGCTTGTATTTACGAATTAAAAACTAGGAGCCAAGAGCAATTTGTGCGCCGAGCAACTGTTTGGCAGTTAGATGCGCAAGGGCAAGTCGTTTCTACTACAGCTTACGATCTTGACTTTACACTTGACGAAGATGAACTGCGCAACTTCACTAATGAGGCGGTAGCAATCAACAATTCTGGTGTTGCAGTAGGTACTGGTACCGTATTGTTTAATAACCAAGGCGTTACGGCAGCAATGGTGTTTGAAAATGGCACCACTAGACGACTGTTAGATGATGATTCACTGCTACCCAATTTTGCCACTAGTATTAATGATCAAGGGATTGTAGTTGGCTATCAAATACAAGCCATAAACGGGCAAGGCCGAGCAAAATTCTTTACTTACGATTTGAATACCGAAACCTTAACGTTTCCTGATGATTTTTTTGCAAGTTCATCTACTTTTCCTAGGGATATAAATAGTGATGGAATCGTCGTTGGTGATGCAGAGATAGATGCTAGTCAGAGCCAAAGGCGCAGAGGCGGTTTTGTTTATAATCCGCAAACCGATGAATTTATCGATTTAAACACTCTTATACCCTGTGATACTCCGTATAGCATAGTAGCCGCAAATAGTATTAACGACAGTGGAGTGATTGTTGCGGATGCTGCGGTGCTGCGTTCAGCTAAAAACGTGCGTGGTCAGCCGTTTTTAGATGCCGATGGAAATGAAATCCTCGAAACGGCTGTTGTGGCATTAAAGTTAACACCCAACGGCGCAGACGCCCCAGATTGCAGTGTAGACGGTGAAGAAGACCCAAATGAAGTGCGTCAAGGTGCAAGTAACAGTATGATATTCATACTATTTTTGACTGGTTTGGCCCTGTTTAGACGGATCAAACGCTAAGCCTAAAATCATGTGCTTTGCTACAGGCCACGTATTCCGTGGCCTTTTTTGTTTTAATAACTTACGAAGATAATAAACCCGTTTTTTAGACAAAAACAGTCCAAAAATGAAATGACCTATTTTCAATAAGTTATGAACCTTATCCTAAATATTTGGGTTTAGTAGGTTGAACTCATCGCGAATCTGGCGTATCTCTACCTATGTGACATATTTATTACTTTCCATGTTTAGATAAATTTTAGTTTTCAAAGTAAAAAATAGTCATTTCTTTCAAACTAGAGAGGTGTTCAATGAAAAGACAAAAAAGAGATAAGTTAACTAGAGCGCATGCAAAAGGTTATCAAGCCGGTATAACGGGTCGTTCAAAAGAAATCTGTCCATTTCACGCATTTGATGCAAGGTCTCACTGGCTGGGCGGTTGGAGAGAAGCTACCGGTGATCGCCAGATTGGTTTGAACACAAGGTAAGCACTAATTTAAACAAAAACGCCGAGCATATTTGCTCGGCGTTTTTGTTTTTAGCATTAGATGAGGGCCTTGCCCATAGTT
Organism: Glaciecola sp. SC05; assembly: GCF_041380235.1. Taxonomy (NCBI): domain Bacteria; kingdom Pseudomonadati; phylum Pseudomonadota; class Gammaproteobacteria; order Alteromonadales; family Alteromonadaceae; genus Glaciecola; species Glaciecola sp. SC05. The sequence goes on along the minus strand of NZ_JBGIYY010000002.1, from coordinate 222,178 downwards.
GATGATTTAAAACTTAGAAGTATCGGAAAACAAGCCTACTTTAAGATCTTTTGCGGTGTATATTACGCGCCCGTCTACGGCTACTGAACCATCTGCCAGGCCCATATATAACTTACGTTTGATAACGCGCTTAAAGTCAATGCGATAAGTCACTTTTTTAGCGCTAGGCAGAATCTGCCCGGTAAACTTAACCTCGCCAACCCCAAGTGCTCTGCCTTTTCCTGGACCGCCTGTCCAGCCAAGGAAGAAGCCAACAAGCTGCCACATTGCATCTAAGCCTAAACAGCCAGGCATAACTGGGTCACCCGGGAAATGACAGGCGAAAAACCAGAGATCGGGAGTGATATCGAGTTCAGCTTCGATGTAGCCCTTATCGAATTCACCGCCTTCTTCGGTGATCATATTGATTCGATCCATCATTAACATATTTGGGGCAGGTAGTTGACTATTGCCTGGTCCAAACATCTCGCCGGTACTGCATTTAAGTAAGTCTTCACGGTTGAATTGGTGTTGTTTATCTGACATAAGGTTTCTTATTTTAAAAATCAGTGTGTAATTTAGCGAACACTTGTACGCTAAACAACTCTGAACAGTGATATTTCATAAATTATTTTCAATTTTCGTGAGATAAGCAGTAAATATTCGATTATTAAGGGTAAACAGGTGACAGTAATTGTTCTACACTAAGTTTATAAAGCGAAGATCAGACCCTAGTTGTAATAACACACATTAAATTAAACTCGGTTAAGGGCATTCTCCTATGAGAAACAAAAAGCTTCAGGCGAACGCAGAAAAACAAAAACGCTATCGCGATAAGCAAAAATTACTGGGCAAAAAAATGGTAAGAGGATATATCTCACCTGAAGCTATGGACAATTACAAAGAGATTGTCGAAAAGACGAACTGGACCGACAGTGATATTTTATCCAATGCGCTGAGAATTACCTATGCCGCATATCGAAATAATCAAATTCGTTTTTTAAACAAGTGGTTAGAGGATGAAGATCGTAAAAAGAGAATAGCGCAGGAGAGCAGAGCCACTACTACGCCAGCGTCAGCCTCTGATACCTCAGAGCAGTAGCTAAGTAATTTACACTACACCTTTGCTCAATTTAATACGGAGTGTTGATACAAGATCCGCTTGGCTTCAAGCTTTACATCATCTCGCTTTCTAAATTCCCATAATTTTTTGCGTGCGGCTCTGGCTGCCTCTTCAACATTTACAATCGGTAAACAATAGTCTCTGTGAATATCAAATCCATACATCGCAGACTCTAGGGGTGGAACTGTCCAAGGGCTATGTATTAATTCTGCGGGCAGGGCGCTTAGCTCGGGTACCCACTTTTTTATAAAGATACCGTCTGGGTCTTTGTCTTGTGATTGTTTAATTGGGTTATATAGTCGAATGGTATTGGTGCCAGTCACTCCGGCCTGCATCTGAAACTGCGGGTAATGTATGCCCGGCTCAAAGTCTAAAAACTGTTTGCCTAAATGACTGACGCCAAGGCGCCAGTCGATATCTAAGTGATGGCACAAAAAACTCACTAACATGGCGCGCATCCGGAAATTTAAATAGCCAGTTTGTATGACTGCGCGCATCGACGCATCAACTATGGGTACGCCTGTTTTTCCAGTTTTCCAAGCGTGAAGTCTTTGCTCCATTAATGCCCCAGAGCAATATTGATAGTGTTCATAGCCTGTATTAACCGAACGATGCTCCATTGCACACTCAGACTCAAACTTTTGAATAAAGTGACAATGCCAGCTAAGGCGAGCCTGGAAAGCATTCACAGAACGTTTCCAACCCGTTTTGTTCTGATAGCGCTGACTAAACTGATATACCTGCCTGATGCTAACATTTCCCCAAGCTAAGTATGGCGACAATCTAGAGCATGTTTTTCGTGCCTCAGTTGGCTTACCGATATTACCGAAGTAGCCTTTTCCCCTTTCTTTAAAAAAATCGTAAAGAATATGCCAAGCGCGTTTTTCGCCACCTTTTTGAAAAGCAGGGGGCTGTTCTATCCAATTATCCGGGATGACATTCATGTAGGCACTGAGGCTTTCTGAGGGCAAGTAGGCAAAACGCATTTGGTCTATCTGCGGGTCAAAGGTAGCGCTATCCATAACCTCATGCCAATGCTTACGCCAAGTAAAACGATGGGCAAGAGGACGTTTAACGGCCCCTTGGGCATATTCATGCCAAACAATGTTATGCTTTTTAGCCCATGTTTTTATCACCAGATCCCGCTGAAAACTTTGTGCAAGACCAATCTCTTGATGGCTATAGATTGCCTGCATCCCGAGCAGCTTAAGTGCGTTAAACACTTCTAACGCGCTGCCGTTTAGCACTGTGACAAAATCATGCTTAAGAACACGTGATGTATCGTGCTTAATAATATTGTGTGCTTTAGTATTTTCAGACTGAGCGCTTTGGATTTGTCTGTTGATGTCTTCAATAGACTGGTGAATAAACCGCCAGTGTCTAACGTCCATATGTTCATCATTGAGCATAATCGGCTCGACAATATAAATCAGTAGCAAGGGTAATGGTGACTGTTGCGCCTCAAATAGGGCTTGATGGTCTCGTAAACGTAAATCACGTTTTAACCACACAACGTTAAACCTTGTAAGCTCAAGTGGGGTAGGGTCTTGACCTGTTGCTTTATCTGCTATCACTGACTACCGTCTACCTGCGCTCGAGCCATTTATTGATAAACCGTCGCTCAGGGTCGTAAGTCTCCGTCTGCTTTTGAAGGTTAAATTGGCGGTGCCCTCTAGGATCACTGCCTACTCCAGCGAGATATTGCCAATTACCATAGTTACTGGCTACATCAAAGTCGATTAACTGCTGCTCAAAATAAGCGGCCCCATAGCGCCAATCTAAATTTAATTCGTGCACAAAACAACTCGCCACCAATTGACGTCCTCGATTAGACATAAATCCAGTGGCATTTAACTGTCGCATGCAGGCATCAACGATGTCATATCCGGTTTGCCCTTCACACCACTGTTCAAATTTAACCTGATCGTGCATGGAGGTAGGCTGTTTACGCTGTATCCCATCGCGCGCAAAAAACCTCGCTCCATGTTTGATGTGTTGAAGATGAAAGAATTCACGCCAAAGCAACTCAAAAAACAGCCAGTAGGTTGAATCATTGGCAACCCGCTCAGATTCATACTCTTTGATCTTGCTATAGACAGTGCTCGGCGAAATACATCCGTGGGCTAGGTACATAGATAGTCGGCTAGAAAAATCCCAACCATCCAAGCCGTTGCGAGTTTCTTTATATGTGGCGATGCGATCTGAGTTTAAAAAGTAATCATCGATTCTGGCCAATGCGCCTGACTCACCGCTGGGATAGCCGTTTGTATCTAAACTGCCAAGCACTTTTGTTGGGTAATGGTACTGCGGTAGCGTAATTGCTGAGTTAACCAATCCCTTGAAAGCTTGGGGGGCCGCCAAAGGCGACCTGAGCTTGGCATATTTTTCAACCTTACGTCGAAATGGAGAAAATGTATCTGGCATATTCTCCAGCGAAAATGGTAGTTCAGCTTGCGAATATAGATAATTGCTCGTTCCCTCAATCAGGATAACGTTGGCGCTGCCGGGTGTCTGTAGGTGCCGCCTGATATTTTGAACATCTTTTATTTCATTGTAGCCAGCATGCAGTTCATAAGAAAGATGGGTGGCCTTTAGCGCGTCTAATAGGGCTAATACCTGCTGAGCAGGCTCACCTTCAATCACTAGTAACTGAGAACCTAAAGCATGCATCCGTTGCTTCAAGTCTGTAAGCGCATCGGCAATAAAGGCCTCTCGATATTTACCCATATGAGAGCAAGCCCATTGGTCTTGTCGCTGCCAATCTGGGTTGTGGACATACACGCCAACGAATCGTTCGCTCTGTTGAGATAGCTTTAAAAGTGCTTCATTGTCAGTGACTCTTAGGTCGTGTCTAAACCAATGCACACCCATCGTGCTTGCTGTCATGCTTGTCGTCCAAGTTTAAGGTTCTTCTATATTTACTCAATGACAATAAAATTCGATCGGTTTGTCAGCTTTATTAGTAAAAAAGTCAGAGGTAAGAAAGCGTTGCGCCTCTGTTTTAACACTTCATGCACAACTACAAGGGATATAACTCGTACATGACAAAAAGCATTGTTTGGTTCAGACAAGATCTGCGCATTAACGACAACCCCGCCCTAAAGGCCGCTTGTGATAATGGCGAAGTCATTCCCGTCTACATTTTTGATGAAACGATATCCGGTAAAGCGGACATGGGCGGTGCCTGTAAATGGTGGTTGCATCATGCTTTAACAGATTTAGCCGCATCGCTTAACCAACAACTGATTGTAAAGCGCGGCAATGCGCAAGCGATACTGGCATCACTAGTAACTGAGTATGGGGCTACCCGAGTGGTCTGGAACCGCATGTATGAACCTTGGGCAAGAGCCCGCGATGCTCAAGTCAAACAGCACTTTAATGACAATGATATTACCGCAAAGAGCTTTAACGGCTCGTTATTGTGGGAGCCTTGGGAAGTACTAAAGAAAGATGAGACTCCTTACAAAGTATATACGCCATATTACCGCAGAGGCTGTCTGTCAAAAAGTGCGCCACGTTACCCATTAGAGCGGCCCAATTTGAATATTGATCCTAGCGTAGCAAATGACGCAGCAAAGCAAATTAGTGCGCTCAAGTTGCTTCCTGATATACCATGGGACGGCGGGCTAACCGATATGTGGACGGTTTCAGAAAAAGCAGCAGGCGCAAAGCTTAGCTGGTTTATTAACAATGCGATAAAAGAATATTCAGACCAGCGAAACTTGCCCGCTGTTAGAGGAACATCACAGCTATCTCCCTACTTACATTTTGGCCAAATTTCTCCTAATCAAGTGTGGTATGCAATAACCGACGCCTTTCAAGGTGACGTTAGCGGTCGTGGAGTTGATACATACCTAAGTGAAATTGGCTGGCGAGAATTTTCCTATTATTTGCTGTATCACTTTGATGATATGCAGAATATTAACTTCAATAGCAAGTTTGATCAGTTCCCTTGGCGTAAATCTGAGCAAGATTTACAAGCATGGCAAAAAGGTCAAACCGGCGTGCCAATTGTTGACGCTGGAATGCGAGAGCTGTATCAAACCGGATACATGCATAACCGAGTGCGTATGATTGTTGGCTCCTACTTAGTTAAAAATTTACTGATTGATTGGCGAGAAGGTGAGCGTTGGTTCTGGGATTGTTTAGTTGATGCAGATACGGCGAGCAATTCTGCTGGTTGGCAGTGGGTAGCAGGTTCGGGAGCAGATGCATCACCTTACTTTAGAATTTTTAATCCTATTTTGCAGGGAGAGAAGTTTGATAAAGAAGGTGAGTACGTGAAAACTTATTGTCCAGAGCTCAGCGAGATGCCAAAAAAGTATATTCACAAACCTTGGGAAGCGCCCGAGGACGTGCTGAAAGCTGCAAAGGTAAAGCTAGGCGAAACTTATCCTCATCCTATTGTTGAGCTTAAGCCCTCGCGGCAAAGAGCACTTGATGCTTTTGCTAAGATAAAAGGCGGATAGAAATGACCCGACTATGCCTAATATTAGGTGACCAACTCAGTTTGAATATGTCTTCTTTGCAGGCCTTAGATAAAGGCAAAGACATCGTTCTGATGGCAGAAGTAAAAGAAGAAGCCACTTACGTAAAACATCATAAAAAGAAAATAGCATTTATTTTTTCGGCTATGCGTCATTTTGCCGTGGCGCTGAAAGAAGCTGGATACCAACTCCAATATACTCAATATGACGATCCTAATAATCATGACAGTCTTTATGCCCATGTAGAACACGCAGTAAAAGAGCACAAAATAACACAAGTTGTTGTGGCGCAGGCCGGCGAATACCGCTTACATGAGAATATGAGCTCATGGGCAGACAAACTTAATGTCGAACTTGAAATTACCGAAGACAATCGTTTTTTAGCGCCACTTTCGTTCTTTTCAGATTGGGCTGAGGGACGCAAGCAGTTGCGTATGGAGTTTTTTTATAGAGAGATGCGTCGAGCGCATCGAGTGTTAATGGAAGGCAAAGAGCCCACTGGCGGCAAATGGAACTATGATAGTCAAAACCGAGAAAAGGCCCCAAAAGATTTAAATATACCAAAACCGACAAGCTTTGCACCCGACAACATAACCAAAGAAGTAATTGCATTGGTTGAGGATACCTTTGCCGACCATTTTGGTGATATTGGTAATTTTCACTACGCGGTAACTCGTGAACAAGCGCAGCAAGTATTAGCGGAGTTTATCGAGCATCGTTTGGAAAATTTCGGACAGTATCAAGATGCGATGGTAGAGGGCGAACCATGGATGTATCACTCTCATGTCAGCTTTTACATTAACACCGGTTCGTTATCCGCTCAAGAATGTGTAGATGCGGCTGAGCAGGCCTACATTTCCGGTCAGGCACCGCTGAACTCGGTAGAGGGCTTTATTCGCCAAATAATTGGCTGGCGCGAATACATCCGTGGGTTTTATTGGCATTTAATGCCTGACTATAAGCAAAAAAATCACTTGCATGCCAAGCGTGATTTGCCCGATTTATACTGGGGCGGCAAAACCAAGATGAATTGCTTACAGCAGTGCGTGAAAGAAACGAAAGAAAATGCTTACGCCCATCATATTCAACGCTTAATGGTGCTGGGTAACTTTGCGCTGCTTGCTGGCTTAGATCCGGAGCAAGTCAATGAGTGGTATTTGATTGTATATGCGGATGCTTATGAATGGGTAGAACTGCCCAATGTCAGCGGTATGATTTTATTTACTGATGGCGGCATGCTTGCCAGTAAACCCTATGCAGCAAGCGGTGCATACATCAACAAAATGTCGAACTACTGCCAAAATTGTGCCTATAGTGTTAAGGAAAAAGTAGGGCATCAAGCGTGTCCGTTCAATTATTTGTACTGGGACTTTTTGATCCGCCATAAAGGCATATTGCAAAAGAACCCGCGCATGGCGATGATATATCGCACTCTTGAGAAGATGGATGCAAAGCGTGTCGAGCATATAGAGCAAGATGCCAAACTGTTTTTTGAAAATTTAGCGAATAATGAAGAAGTCTGAACTACCTGAAAAAGTATGTCCTGTGTGCCAGTTAGCATTCTCGTGGCGAAAAAAGTGGGAGCGTAACTGGCCCGAAATTAAATACTGCTCAGAGCGATGTCGGCGTAACCGGCGCTCACTGAATAAGGCGTCATAGGATGTTTAAAGCGAAAGTGACGCTACTTGAGGACTCACAAGGCCAATTGCGTAAGACGCCAGCAAACCAAGCAAGATCGCTAAGGTAACGCTAAACAGGGTGCCCAGCATAATGTATTCAGTCAGCTTGCGGTCCTGTTCTCGCCGCATATCGCCAAAGCGAAAGACGCTTTTTGCAGCAAGTAAAAAACCGATGCCGGCAAACTGCCCCAGCATTACAAAGATGATGACCAAAAACCGCTCTAAAATACCAATCCACTCTCCAGCATAGGGCAAGCCAGGGTTTTTATCATTTTGCTGCATTTCTTTGGTGTAGGGCGATAAGATCAGCTGAATAATTAACGACAGTGGCTTCCACGCAAATAGGAATACGGCCAATACAATCAAATGTTTGAGTTCAGTAAACTCAGTCGCCACACCATGCCACTTTTGTAAGTCGGGTTGCGCGATATATGCACTGACTAGCGCCAATATAAAAATGTGGGCGCATTGGTCCATCAAAAATGACTTTAAGTAAAAGCCCTGATAGGTTTTCCAAATGTCGATGGCGTAATGAGTGAGAACGATAATAGCTAAGACAGCAAAAAAGGCGGGTGAAATACCCAAGAATGCATAGAGGACAACAGCATTGAGGCCCAAATGTGTCAATATGTGCTTGAACAAACCGATGGATTTTTCTTTATACTTAATTTTACTTTCAATCCACGCCTTGCGTTGCAAGTAGAAGTCTGCGACAAGATGCACAAGCAAGAGCAGAAGAAATAAAGTCATTTTGTGGCGTCCTCGCTGGCATTGGCAAAAAACTCAATGGTTTGTTTTAGCAAATCTGCACCGCCTCGTTTTAAGTGAGCCGCAACGTTTTGTCGCGTGATATCGAGTATATCGGCAATCAGTTGCTGTTCTGGAAAGTTTTCTTGAAGGTAATAGTAAAGCACTTCTGCCTGCTTTTGGGTAAGACCAGTTAAATGATGGTTTAAATATGATTGAATTAAGTCAATGGCGTTTTGATTTTGCCAGTGGCTAATGGCGATATGTCGGCGTTTTACTTGGTCTAGGAGCCTACCGGAGGCGATAAACACATTGCCCATATTTTCTGAGATGCGTTGACTGCTGATGTCTTGATGACCAAACGCGATGGCCTGAGTGATTTCAATCGGGCTGCCGTCGATGGCAAATAACAACCAAAGTTTAGTCATCAAGCTTGCACGCATGGCATCTGTGGGGTGTTTATATAAAACTTGAAATGCGTCACCTCTAAAAATTTCAAAGCTAGTTTGCAAGGTTTCACTTTGTTTATTGAGCTCTGCCTTTAATAGCATAATAGCTTGTGTGTATTTGGCTTGCGACATATCGGTAGAATGCACCAAGTCGCCTGTTTCAACCGCTATAAACATTGACAGCACCATAGATAGAATGAACACTAGGTGAATATGACACGATTCTGAATTATGCGCAAACTTTAATGTTTGCTATTGATGTTAGCAACTATAATGACTTGCTATTTTAAAAGTGACTTAGCTGCAATTTAAGTAAAGACTTTAGGTAATAATAATAATGACAAATACCAACCGATTCTTGGTAATAGGCCCGTTATTTGCCTTTGCAACTTACTACTTATGTATAGCGGCATTTGGGTTTCAGCAAGACGCTGCGATAACTGCTGGGATAACGGTGTTGACGGTTATTTGGTGGGTAAGTGAGGCGCTGCCAATCCCTATTACCTCTCTACTGCCTTTTGCATTGTTACCTCTATTCGGTATTTTGAGCCATCGAGAAGTAAGCAGTGCCTTTGGTAGCCATGTGATCCTGTTGCTTATGGGGGCATTTATGCTCTCTAAAACGCTAGAAAGAGCAGGGGTACACAAACGGCTTGCCCTAATGATGGTCAATGCCATTGGTGCACATAGTAAAAAGCGCCTAGTGTTTGGCTTTATGCTGGCAACGGCCGCACTTAGTATGTGGATTTCCAATACCGCTACTATATTAATCATGTTGCCCATCGCCTTAGCCGTATTGTCGCAAATTCAAGAGCGCACGCTTAAAGTGGCGATGATATTAGGCATTGCCTATTCAGCTAGCGTGGGCGGTTTAGGTACCCTAATTGGTACCCCGCCAAATGTGATATTTGCCGGCTTATACGAACAGCAAACGGGTAATGAATTTAGTTTTGTGACGTGGATGATGGTAGGTATTCCAGTGGTCGTTATTGCTATCCCAATGATGGCATTGTGGCTAATTCGACGTTTAAAAGGTCCGCTACAGATTGATTTGCCAGTGCTGGGCCATTGGCAAGTTGAAGAAGTGCGAACTCTACTCGTGTTCGGTTTGGCGGTGCTTGCATGGATTACGCGTAACGAACCCTTCGGGGGTTGGAGTGATTTATTTGATATTCCTATGGCCGGAGACAGCACAGTTGCCTTAGCCGCAGTTATAATCATGTTTATGGTGCCTAATGGTAAAGGCGAACGTCTATTAGACTGGAAAACCGCGGTTGATATCCCTTGGGGTATGCTATTGTTATTTGCAGGCGGTATTGCGCTAGCAAAAGGATTTACTGCGTCAGGCTTGAGTCAGTTAATTGGCGATGGACTAAGCGCTTTTACTGAATTTCCGCTATTGATTACTTTGTTATTACTATGTTTAACGGTGACCTACTTAACTGAAATCACCAGTAATGTGGCAACGGCCACGCTGCTTATGCCGATATTATATTTAGTAGGCATTAATTATGGCGTCGACCCTGCCATATTCATGGTGCCTGCGGCGATGGCTGCTAGCTGTGCATTCATGTTACCGGTCGCCACGGCGCCTAATGCAATTGCATATGGCACAGGTGAGATCGAGATACGCGAAATGGTAAAAGAGGGCGCCGTACTCAGTTTTGCGGTATCGAGTATGCTGGCTTTGGTCAGCTACGTGTTACTCGGTTTATTGCTGTAGGCCTTTTTTGCACTAATTAACCCATTGAAAATGATGAATAAATGAAAATAATTGTCGATGCAGACGCGTGTCCAGTCGTGATAAAAGAAATCTTGTGTAAAGCGGCACAGCGCACACAAGTTGAAACGCTATTTATTGCAAATCATTATATACAGGTGCCGCCATCACCCTATTTAAAGAGTGTTCAGGTACCATCTGGATTTGATGTAGCTGATCATGAAGTGGTGCGGCGATGCGATGCAGGTGATTTAGTGATCACATCAGATATTCCGCTGGCAGCAGAAATAATAGAGAAGGGCGGTAATGCGCTTTCGTCTCGAGGTGAACTGTTTGATAAGCAAACCATAAGAGGGCGTTTAACCACCCGTGATTTTATGGAAACGAAGCGTGCTAGCGGCATTCAAAGTGGCGGTCCACCGCCATTAACCACGAAAGACCGTAAGGTATTTGCCGATCATTTAGACCGGCTTTTGTCGCGTCGATAAAATAGCCTTAAAGATTTACTTCTGCAGCAGCGTGATTAAGCTAGACGTGTCCATTCTGCCACCGCCATGTTTTTGCACTTGCGCATAAAACTGATCAACCAAGGCCGTTATTGGCAGGGTGCTTTGATTTCGTTTTGCTTCGTTAAGCACAATACCTAAGTCTTTGCGCATCCAATCAACGGCGAACCCAAAGTTAAATTCATTTTTAGCCATGGTATGGGAGCGATTTTCCATCTGCCATGACTGAGCGGCGCCCTTACTGATAACGTCAATGACTTGCTCAGTATCTAAACCAGCATTCGTGGCAAAATGGATTGCCTCTGATAAGCCTTGAACCACACCAGCGATACAGATTTGATTGACCATTTTTGTGAGTTGACCACTGCCAACCGTGCCCATTAGTGCATGTTTTTGGGCAAAGCAATCAAATAAAGGGATGAGTGTTTGGTAAGTTTCCTCGCCACCGCCGCACATGACGGTTAACTTGCCGTTTTCAGCGCCCGCTTGACCGCCAGAGACTGGGGCATCGACAAAGCTGATATGTTTTTGTGCACATGCAAGCGCCAGCTCTTTTGCTAGCTCTGCTGATGTAGTCGTGTGATCAACTAAAATCGAATTCGCCTGCATTGCATTCAATATACCGTTGTCACCATATACAACCGACCTAACATCGTCGTCATTGCCTACACACATAAACACAACCTTGGCATTTCGCGCTGCAAGCCCTGGGCTTATTGCATGCTTGCTACTCGGATGTTGTTCTTGCCATGCCAAAGACTTAGCCGTAGTGCGATTAAATACGCATACGGTATGACCCGCTTTTGATAAATGGCCTGCCATTGGGAAGCCCATCGCCCCTAAACCTATAAATGCTAATTCCATTATCTTTCCTTTATTATACAAAGAGGAATATCAACTGACGCTAGTGTAGGCATAAACGAATAAAGATCAACATACCCTAATTTCTCTGCTGTGTTGGCAAGGCTTTTTTACCAAGGTGTTTATCAATATATTGCTGAAAATCTGGATTGTTGCGACATTCGATAGTCCCACCCATTAGCCCCGATATAAAACCCAAACCTTTCTTTGCTGCGTTCGCACAATCAAGCTCGATGGTTCTGAGCATTGCCTCTCTGTCTTCTTGGCTTGGTAAATTTGGAGGCGCAATAATTGGTGAGCTTTTTCTAAGCTGATATTCTTTAGCGTCTTGCTCTGCCATTCTTTGAATCGCTTGGTCATTGATATTGGATTGATAGTTGCGAACCGCATGATCTATGCGTCTTTTCATTGAAGGCTCGGTGACAACAATTTTACTGCCCGTGAGAGCTTCAGGAGCTTCTGCGGTATTTAATAATGTAGATATTGATAGTGGCTCCTCAAGCTTATTTGCGATAGCTGGAATAAGCTCAGCGGGCTTTGATACTGAAATTTCAATAGGTGGCTCTGTTTCCTGCAATTGGGTGATAGGTGAGGGCACTGGCAGTGTGTTTTCCACTGCGGCGGGTTTTATAAATAAATAACTTTGTAAGATTGGCTGCTGCAGAGGCTTTTGCGTCATCACCGCCGGTTTACTTAACAAAAGTACCGTTAAAATAAGAAGATGAAGCAGCGCTGAGAGTGCCAAAAAAGCCCGTAACCATCTCGTTTTAACAGGAAATGTAGACGGACGTTCACGTTCAAGTTGGGCTTGATCCTCAAATTGGGCAATATCGATATGATGCAAAAGTTCTTAATAATAATGGGATAGTTAAAGTACAGACTAGTTTGGCGAGTTAAGGTTCCTATTAATAAAAGCAATGCCTGCTTGATAGGTACCAAACTTTGCACTGAATCGTCAAATAAACTCGCTTATTGATTTCGCCACGCTGAGAGTAAATGCTGAAAAAAGATGCGATTAACAGTCGACGGTAACCGCTGTTATGGTGCAGTTTGGACGTCCAAATGAATCATAGATGACGTAACAACCTTGGGTTGTTGGTGTGCCACTTGCTGGCACTTCATAGCCTACAAGGGTATATTGATTGTTGACGCGTGTTTGTAGCTTATCGTCAATTGAGATGTCGATAAAATCAAGCATTTGAAGTCGAGACCCAAGCTCAGCGACGCTTTCAGGGCACAAATTTCTAAAATCGACCTCAGCAGAGCCAAATCCAAAATCGACAATATAGTTAGCTTGACCACTACCCGGGTTGGAAGTTACCGGACGTAAACCGTTAACACGAGCCTTATTTTGCGCCAAGGCTGCTGTAGCATGCATCTGGCTTGCAATTGCGTTAATACTTGCGACTTTAGCATCTGAGGAAATATCGATAAACCGAGGCGCTGCCACAACCGCGATTATACCAATAATCACGATCACGATAATCAGTTCAATAAGTGTAAAACCACATCTAGATCTTATGTTGTGCATAACTCAGACACTGTCATAACCGTTTCGAATTTATCCCCATGTTACTTATCGGCTGAATCGATATCGAGTTGAATTAAAATGTTGAGGTAAATTTAAAAGCGCACTGCTGAGTCTGGTTTATAGCTAATTTTGTCAATGCTGATACAAGCTCTAGATATAAGACCTTAAATATCGCTGCCTTCACATGCTAGCTCTTTAAGCTTTGACAATGCTGTTTCAGCATCTGTCGATGCAATAAACACATGGTCGTGGTAGTACGCGGCTATTACATTAGCGCTGATATTGGCTTGGGTGAGCTTCGTTGCTACCGCCGCAGTCAAACCAACAGCATCAAGGCTAGAGTGTACTCTTAGCGTAATGCATCTAAATACGCCTGAGAAAGCCAAATTATGAGCTTCAGCAATTTCTTTTTGCACAACAACTGTCAAACCTTCTTTTTCTTGAAATGTACTAATGGGATTTAACACAGCTAAAACTTCTGCGCTATAAGCATCGAGCGTTCCAAATACATATTCGTTTTCAGTCAGAATGGGTGTCATAGATGCAATGAGTTTTTTTAAGTTTTTTTCACCAGACATAATAATTTCCGCCATTGATTATTTGTGTTAACTAGATATTTTTAGACCCACTATGCCAACAAATATTAGGGCAAAACATAATATATGCTGTAGTGATAATGGTTGATCAAAAAAGTAATGATTAATAACTGATATGGTAGAGACACCTACAGCAAGCCATACTAGATAAGCATGACTAACAGGTATTTCTTTTAAAGAGATTGAAAATAACAAGAGACTGAGCGCCATAGAAACAATGGCTAAAAATACATAAGGGATATTTGAAAATGATTCCGATTTTTGAATGCCAACTAACCAGCCAGCTTCTAGTATTCCCGCTATTAATAATATAAACCAATACATTTTTGTACTCTACTTTAATAGGGGTCGTCCCCAGAGAAAATAGAGCGGTGAGGTCGTCCTCACATCGTTGGTTATGCTTGTTGGTAAGCCTATCAAATTTTTGCTCAAAAGCAAAACGTATGATCTGACGTTTGCCACTCAGCCAGAAAATTAATTCTTTCCAGCCTAACTTCTGCTAAGGATAGTCTATATACGCATTTTGCGTGCTTTAAAATACTATGCGTTTTTAGTTTGCGGATGCCCAACTCAGGTTTAATGTTTCAGATGCTGGAAGCTTAGTCAGCATTCATACCACGTTACGAATCACCAACAATTTGGCAATTCATCGGCACATCAACGCGCTTAATACTTTAAACTCAAAAGTAAAATTCTAGGCGTTCGTAATGTGCGCCTGGGGATAAATCTTTAACTAATTGATTATATTGCCCTTATTTTATCCACATATTATATAATTGCGTATAATGTATATTATGTTAAATAGGATATTGCGCACAAGTAATCCACAGGCTCCTTTTTTGCTGGTCATTTAAATAAAGATTTTAAGGCTGAATCAGAAAAGTCTCACGCTTACAAATATGAACGACTCCCCTTGCGGAAAATTTATTTGAGTTGGCTTTGTGGTAGATAATTCAGCAGTTACGGTTTTGTGATTTTATTTATTATGGTCGCTTGCAAAAAAACAGTTGTTCAAACTACTTATGCTGAATTTTGTATAAGCGCTTTTTGATTTTCATGTTTAATCTTTTGATAGGCATAGTAAATGTGTTTATTAGCTAATCGACTTTTACTGTGCCTGTGTAGAATAAATAATTATTACGCTCTCACAACGCTAAATACGGCACTAGCTCTAGCAATACGCGTATCATTAACATCAAAATAGCAATTGGCAAAGGCTAGGCTCTGTCCTAGCTTCTGTACGTCGGTCTTAATTTCGACCCAGTCGCCTATATGAGCCGCACCTGAGAAATCGATGGTTAGACTCGCAGTTGCAAGCGGAACCGGTTCACCCTGAGAAAATGCTGTGCTGTAGCCTAATGCTATATCTGCCAGTGTACTTAGCATACCGCCGTGCACAGTGCCTCTTTTGTTGCAGTGCTTGGCCTCTATGCGCATACCAACGATGAGGTCGGTTCCAAGTTTTTTATTATATATGGGCCCAATGAGATCGAGAAAAGGACTGCTTCTGAATAAGGGCTTATACCCTTCTGGAATTTCATTCATATGTGACCCCTACATGCATTTACCTGCTAAATTGACTTAACATTATCAGTGATTTTAGGCATTTGCATCATATTACTGCTTTTACTAACAAGCTCAGAGAGCTGTGCACTTGTCGTAATTTTTAGAGATTATAGTTAAAAGCAAAGTAATAATATTAACAGGCCATAAAATTATAAGATCGGTCGTAAAATTACTATTAAGTGTAAAGCCTAACGTTATAGATAACGCCTAATATTAAATTGAGATTTATCTGACAAGACGCGTATAAGCTTAAATCGCATATTGAGCTTGTTAAATTGCAAGCCAACACCATTACGTTAAACAGGCAGCAAATTGAAAAAGATTGAACCGATGTATTCAACGATCATAATAGGCACTGGATTTGGCGGTTTAAGCGCAGCCATTAACCTCAAAAAATTACACATTAATGATTTTGTCATGCTTGAAAGGCGAAGCTTTTGCGGCGGTACATGGCGTCAAAATCGTTATCCTGGTGCAGCTGTAGATGTGCCGTCTCCGCTATACAGTTTTGAAAATGAGCCTTATCCATGGTCGCGTCTCTATGCTAAACAAGCTGAACTTGAGGCCTATACACTGCATTTAATCGATAAACATGAACTCAATGAAAAAATCTTACTCAATTCAGAGGTGCTCGAATCCCGTTGGGTGAATGATCATTGGCGGTTGACCTTGAGCAATGGGAACGTTTTGACTGCCCGCACGGTTATTAACGCAACAGGGCCACTGAGTACGCCCGTTGTTCCAAACTTTCAGGGCAAAGACACGTTTAGCGGCCTGAGTTTTCATTGTAATGATTGGCCCAAAGATTTATCAATCAAAGGTAAAAAGGTAGCGATTGTTGGCTCAGGTGCAAGTGCAATACAAATCATCCCTGCCATTGTTGAAGAAGTCGATGAGTTACACGTATTTCAGCGCACGCCACATTGGATATTACCTCGTATCGATTTTAGTTTTGCCAAATGGGTAAAACCCTTGCTGACGAATAAATGGTTATATGGCGCATTGAAGTGGTCGATATATGTGCATCATGAACTCAGAGTGCTTGCTTTTAAATACTCTAAAGCACTCCTAAAGGTCCTAGCTCAGATACCTGCTATTCGACATTTAAAGAAGCAGATCAAAGATGACACACTACGAAACACCCTGACGCCCAATTTCATGATTGGCTGCAAACGCATCTTAATGTCTAACACGTACTATCCTGCACTGCAAAAGCACAAGGTCACTCTGCACAACAAAGATAACGGTATCCAAGCAATCAACGAACACGGCATTCTTACAAACCAAGGTGAACAAGTTGATGTAGACTTAATCGTATACGCGACAGGATTTGATGCGGCCGACAGTATGATCTCATATTCGGTGATTGGCAGAAATAATATTGCCTTAAAGGACCAGTGGCGCGATTACCCTCGCGCATATTTAGGCACAAGCATCCCAAATTTCCCGAATTTCTTTGTCGTTACAGGTCCGAATACGGGTATTGGGCATACCAGTGCAATTTTTGTAATTGAGTCACAAATACGCTACATCAATATCTGCTTGGAAAAAATAAAGAACAATCCGCACCTAAGTATCGAGCCCACAGAATATGCTGAGGATGAATACACGAAAATGGTGCATTCTGAAATGACAAAGACCGTTTGGCATTATGGCGGGTGTCAATCCTGGTATCAAAACGCGTCTGGGAAAGTCATTGCAATGTTTCCGGGCTTTAGTTTTACATTCAGAAAGTTGTGCAAACGCTTTAAATCTGCTCACCATTTATTAAAGGAGCACAATTTATGAATCTAATATTAATACTGATCATCGTTTCAATGTATGTGTTATTTATTTCACGTTCGAAAGTACTGGGGAAGTTTCTTTATACGCAGTTTATGAACTTAGAACGCAAACGAGCAAAGTTGCATAACGAAATCGTTGTTGTTGATGATGTACCCATCACACTTTATCGCAGTAACGAGTTCAAGCAAGACAAACCGACCTTATTGTTACTGCATGGCTTTAGCGCAGACAAATCCATCTGGCACCGTTTTGCTATGCAGGCAAAAGACGACTACAACCTCGTTATTCCAGACATGTTAGGACATGGCGATACACCCTACTCTGTTGAGCAGTCTTATTCGACCCTGGCGCAAACAGCGATGCTGATGAAGTTGCTATCACAGTTAAAGATCACGCAATATTCGGTGATTGGTAACTCAATGGGGGGCATGATTGCTATGCGCTTGCTACTGCAAGACGGTGAGCGCTTGGCTAAGGCAGTGCTTCTCGACCCCGCTGGAGTTAAGTCTGAGTTTGCAATGCAAAGAGCAGAAAAAAATATGAATCCATTTTTAATTCCCGAGGTGGCAGATTTTTTTGCTTTCTACAATAAATCAATGGCAAGACCGCCCTTCGCACCGCCTTCAGTCTTGCACTATGTAGGCGAAGTAAATTATGTTCAAAAATATAAACAATTCGCACATATGTTCAGGGACTTTTTCAATATGGATGAGTTTTTTGATACGCCCTTTGAAGTCGACGCAAGCAGGCTAAAAATCATTTGGGGTGAAAAAGACCAACTGCTGCCAGTAGCAGATTCTAAATTATGGGCTACACTCAGTGGATGCCAAGCAGACATATATCCAAACATTGGACATATGCCCATGGTTGAATGCACAAAAGTTACTTACGATGATTGCCATCACTTCATACACGAAAGATAAACGTCTACCGTGTATACCCAAGTATAAATAAAACGCGCCTGAAAAGACGTTTGTTTGCTAGATTGTTAGGCCTGAGGTCAATTGCAGTGCGCAACACTTCGGTATCCATTTGTTATTACATTATTTATAGTATGTGAGGAGTAGATGATGACCGGACGAGCTTTTATACGACTAATCGCAAAACGTGGCATACCTTTGAGCTGTATCGCTGCCAAACTAAACTGCAAGTTAGCCACCCTGCGCGCAATTGAAAAAATGGAACAAGTGCCCAAACATTATGCTAATAGGTTTGTAACGGCATTTAAAGGTTCGTTGACTGCGTCCGATATGGAATTACTTAGTCAATAAGATTGCGCTTTAGATACTATTTAAGTTATTGTTCTAGCAATCAAAATTATAGGAACACCTAAGTAAAGATGGAATTTCTTTTACTTCTGATTGCCTTTATTTGCGGGTTTGCTTGCAAGCTGGTTAGCTTACCCCCGCTAATTGGTTACCTTGTTGCAGGGTTTATCCTCAATGCGATGGGGTTTTCATCTAACCCTGCCATAAGCACAATCGCCGATTTGGGTATCACCGTGATGCTCTTTACTATCGGATTAAAACTAAACTTAAAGGATTTGATTAAACCTGAGATATGGTTTGCAAGCGTTGCGCATAGCGCCGTTTGGATTTTATGTTGTGTTGGGCTTTTATTTTTATTGGCGCTTATTCCGCTTGCCCATTTTACAGAGTTGAGCTTTATGCAACTGGCCTTAATTGGCTTCGCGTTTAGCTTTAGCTCGACCGTGTGTGTGGTTAAACTATTAGAAGAAAGCGGTGAAATTCGCACAAGACATGGAAAAATTGCGATTGGCATTTTAATCATGCAAGACATATTCGCAGTGTTATTCCTAGTATTTGCAACGGGTAAGGTTCCGTCGATTTATGCACTTGCCTTGTTCGCGCTTATTCCTTTGGCCCCATTGTTGAAAAAACTACTGTCGGAAGCTGGGCACGGCGAACTGCTCCCGCTGAGCGGTTTAGTGTTCGCTTTAGGCGGGTATCAATTATTCGAACTTGTTGGCGTGAAAGGCGACTTAGGAGCACTAGTCTTTGGGATTTTGTTAGCCGGTACATCTAAATCTTCAGAACTAGCAAAATCGTTGTTAAGTTTTAAAGACCTTTTCTTGATTGGGTTTTTCTTATCAATCGGTTTAACCGCCCTTCCCGATTTAGAAATGACCTTGATTGCGTTGTTGCTAACCTTACTTATTCCTTTAAAGTTTATGATGTTTTTTGCATTATTTACCCAGCTCAGACTGCGCGCTCGGACCTCGTATTTAGCAAGCCTTATACTGTCTAATTACAGTGAATTCGGACTCATAGTAGCAGCGGTGGCGGTAAGTGTTGGAATGATCAGCGAACAGTGGTTAGTTATTATCGCAATGAGTGTGTCATTTTCGTTTGTGCTTACCAGCATCCTTTATAAACAATCGCATAATCAATATATTCTCATCAAAGAGCCCTTAAAGAAATTTCAGAAACCTCGTGCACTCGCCGAAGATGTATACCCCAGTTTTAATAACGTAGATGTGTTGGTTATCGGTATGGGCAGAGTAGGAAAAGGCGCTTTTAGTGCGCTATCAAAAGATATAGGAAGCGCAGTCTGTGGAATGGATGCTGACCAAGATAAAATTAACAGACTGAATAAAGACGGTTACAACGCCATTGTTGGCGACGGAGAGAATATTGATCTCTGGGAGAACTTAGACATCTCAAATATTAAGCTTGTGTTACTGGCGCTGCCATCTATTGAAGACTCTTCTAATATAACTTGCCAACTGCGAAGCGCGAAGTTCAATGGTAAAGTTGCAGCCATTGCCCGCTACGAAGATGAGGTACAGCCACTTTTAGACAGCGGTGTCGACCAAGTATTCAACTTCTTTACTGATGCTGGTCTTGGGTTTGCAGAAGAATCTCTGGCGATTCTTGGACGGGGCCAGCCTACACAGGCGGATAAGCAAGCCTAAATCAGGATACTCTGCGTTTCTCCACTGCTGATTCAAGTACATTTTCTTTGAAAGTGTGCTTAATTCCTATCCTACTAAACTTAAATCGCATCCTAAATGAGAATGATTACATTTATTAAATGACTGAATTATATGATGTTTTTTGCTTTTTCAGAAAGGTATTGCTAAACTTGCCAAATATTCATTCTTAGGGGATCTACATGCAAGGCGCATTACCTGTATTAAAAGCCTTAAACGAGATGCTAACCGTTGAGTTAACATCTATTAATCAGTATTTTTTGCACGCTCGCATGCATAAAAATTGGGGCTTATCAAAGCTGAACGACGCAGCATATAAAAAGTCGATTGTTGATATGAAACAAGCAGATAAGTTGATTGAACGTATCTTATTTTTAGAGGGCTTACCGAATCTACAGGCCCTTGGCAAACTTTACATTGGCGAAGATACACCCGAATGCTTGAAATGCGACATGAAGTTTCAACATGCACAAATCCCGCAGCTAAAAATAGCGATTGCGCTCTGTGAGCAACATCAGGATTACGTTAGCCGCGACTTATTAACTAAGCTTCTCGACGACGAAGAAGAGTATCTCGATTGGCTTGAAACTCAGTTATTACAAATTGAACAGATGGGCTTAGAAAACTACTTACAAGCCCAGTTGGAGGATTAGATATGCAAGGTAAAGAGAACGTAATTGCAGGCTTAAACACCTTATTAGGATATGAATTAGCGGCTATGGACCAGTATTTTGTGCACTCTCAAATGTACGCGGACTGGGGCTTAAGCAAACTGTTTGACCGCATCAGTCATGAATTTGACGATGAGAAAGGTCATGCTACCAAACTGATTGAACGCATGTTGTTCTTGGGCGGCACGCCAGATATGCAGACACGCACAGGCTTATTAATCGGCTCAGAAGTCCCTGATATGTTAGAAAGTGACTTGCGTGTTGAGTATGAGGTTGCAGCAAAGCTAAAAGAAGTCATTGCTATTTGCGAAATTGAACATGACTACGTGACGCGCGACATGTTGCTTATCTTACTAGACGATACGGAAATGGACCACGCGCATTGGTTAGAGCAACAGCTTGGCCTCATCAAGCGGTTGGGTCTACCCAATTACCTGCAGTCGCAAATGTAAATTAGTCCTGATAAGTACTAAAAGTAAATTTTACTAACGCCACTTCTGAAGTGGCGTTGTTTTTTATGTTGGCATAAAGCGCCCACTGCATTTCTGACAAATTACAACTTCCCAAAAATGTTACGGCACGCCCAGTTTGAGATGGATCTTCGAACAGCACTGGGGTTTTCCCCATATACATATTGACCCCCTCTATCCAGACATTCTGAATACTCAGGCCATCATTTTGACTAAACTGTAGGAATAGCTCTTCTTCGGCAACCGGCGGCTGTTCAAAATTTACTCGCACTGTTTGATTAAACACCAGCGGTGCACAAGCATCGCTTGTTAAGTCACAATTACCTGAAGCTGTTAACGAACTGCTTACATTTGACAAATAAACACCAAAAATCACTGCGCACAGCAGTAAAATCGTAAGTATAAATCGGAATAATGGGAATGATTTTTTCACAATTTATTAACCGTAAACTTTCCTTTATTGACCAAGATCAAACCTTAGTTGTATATGGTATCTTTTTGTATTTAAGTACTTTATGATTCTTTTCGACTAGTGCCAAGTTTACTTTTCTTGAGCGCCCCACTCAACTAGGACGTGAGAAATAAAAGTAATTCAACACTCGTTTTATTCAGTTCCATTTTATTTCTATACACGGAAATTTTAGTTATGAGCGAAACAAGCCAAGTTCAACCTGATTACAACTACAAAGTTGTCAGGCAGTTTACCATCATGACGGTTATATGGGGCATTATTGGTATGTCAGTGGGTGTTTTATTAGCTGCACAGCTATTTGCACCCGCATTAAATTTTGACATTCCATGGCTCACTTATTCTCGTCTTCGCCCACTGCACACTAACGCGGTAATTTTTGCGTTTGGTGGCTGTGCGTTATTTGCCACATCCTACTACATCGTTCAAAGAACATGTCAGGTTAGATTGTTTAGCGACAAACTCGCCGCATTCACATTCTGGGGTTGGCAGGCGGTTATTCTTTCAGCCGTTATTACGCTTCCACTCGGTCTTACCTCGTCCAAAGAGTATGCTGAGTTAGAATGGCCAATTGATATTTTGATTACCTTGGTTTGGGTGGCATATTGCATAAACTTTTTCGGTACATTAGTTATTCGGAAAACGTCTCATATCTACGTTGCGAACTGGTTTTTAGGCGCTTTTATGCTTACCGTAGCGGTATTGCATATTGGTAATAGTATGGCGGTTCCCGTGAGCATGTTTAAGTCGTATTCGATATACGCAGGTGCGGTAGATGCGATGATGCAGTGGTGGTACGGCCACAACGCTGTAGGCTTCTTCCTCACCGCGGGCTTCTTGGGCATGATGTACTACTTCGTTCCTAAGCAAGCCGGGCGTCCCGTTTACTCTTATCGCTTATCGATTGTCCATTTTTGGGCACTAGTATCGCTTTATATATGGGCCGGTCCTCACCACCTACATTACACAGCGCTACCAGATTGGACACAGTCACTAGGTATGGTGATGTCGGTTATACTATTTGTGCCTTCTTGGGGCGGAATGATCAACGGTATCATGACCCTCTCTGGCGCTTGGCATAAACTGCGTACTGACCCGATTCTTCGTTTCTTGATTGTTTCTTTGAGCTTCTACGGTATGTCCACCTTCGAAGGACCGATGATGGCCATCAAAACCGTTAACGCTCTATCTCATTACACCGACTGGACCGTAGGTCATGTTCATTCTGGTGCATTAGGCTGGGTTGCGATGGTGTCTATAGGATCTATCTATCACTTGGTACCGATACTCTTTGATCAAGCCAAAATGTATAGCACTCGTTTGATTAACGTGCACTTCTGGTTAGCGACCATTGGCGTGGTCTTATATATTGTCGCTATGTGGATATCAGGCGTATTACAAGGTCTTATGTGGAGAGCAATCAATGCTGACGGCACCCTTGCCTATTCTTTCGTAGAATCTTTAGAAGCGTCTAAACCCTTCTACGTGGTTCGCTTTATTGGTGGTCTGTTTGTTGTAGCGGGTATGCTTATCATGGCTTATAACTGCTGGATGACTATTCGTGGTAAAACAGAGGCAGTTGAAAGCTCTGCAAATACTAAAGCATTAGGAGCGGCGTAATGAAGAATCCACATGAACTCATAGAGAAAAACGTCGGACTATTAACTATCCTGATTCTAGTTGCCATTAGCTTTGGTGCAATGGCACAGATTCTTCCGCTGATGTTTCAACAAAGTGTGCTTGAGCCTGTGAAGGGCTTACGCCCCTACACTGCATTAGAAATGGAAGGCAGAGACATCTACATCCGTGAAGGTTGCGTTGGCTGCCATAGTCAAATGATTCGCCCTTTCAGATCAGAAACTGAACGCTACGGTCACTATTCTGTATCAGGAGAATCAGTTTGGGAACGTCCGTTCTTGTGGGGCTCTAAGCGCACCGGTCCTGACTTGGCAAGAGTAGGTGAACGATATTCGGACGAATGGCATCGGGTACATTTAATCAACCCACGTAATGTGGTGCCTGAATCGAATATGCCTGGCTATCCATGGCTAGAAACCAATATTCTGACCGGTGAACATACCGCTAAGAAGCTTGAAGTAAATAAGATGTTAGGTGTCCCGTATACCGAAGAAGATATAGCCGGCGCAAAAGCAGCTGTTGAGGGTAAAACCGAAATGGAAGCGCTCATTGCATATCTTCAATCACTTGGGACGCATCTACAATGATGGATCAAGGCACAATTGGCAGCATATTTACTGTCATCGTATTCGTTTCCTTTGTTGGCGTAATTATCTGGGCCTTTAGCAGCCGTAACAAAAGCAATTTTGATGAAGCCGCTAACCTGCCCTTCGCAGACGAAGATAAACACCAGTCAACAAAGAAAAATCAGGAGTCATAGCTGATGACTATGTTTTGGACAATATGGATTAGCGTAATTACATTAGGAACAATATTAGGTTGTTACTTATTAATGCGCTGGACACTTGCAAATAATACAGGTGTCGAAGAAGGCAAATCAATGGGTCATGATTTTGATGGCATTGAGGAAATCAACAATCAGTTGCCACGTTGGTGGACCATCTTATTTTATTTAACCATGGTATGGGGCGTGTTGTACTTAATTGCTTATCCCGGTTTAGGTGGTTTTAAAGGTTTGTTAGGTTGGGAAAGTGCGAACCTGCACGTGCTCTCTTTAGAAGAGTCTAGGCAAGCCCTGCGCGAAGATATTGATGAGGGTCGTTTAAACGAGTACGCAACGCAGATTAAAATTGCAGAAGAATTATTCGACCCAATTTTTGCTGCTTATGCTGCCGTTCCCATCGAGGAATTGGCAAAAGACAACGAAGCACTGCAAGTTGGTAAGCGTCTGTTTATCCAAAACTGTGCACAGTGCCACGGCTCTGATGCGCGCGGTCAACGCGGCGGTTTCCCTAATCTCACCGACAACGACTGGTTGTATGGTGGCACGGGCGCTAAAATTAAAGAAACCCTAATAAAAGGGCGTATTGGCGCGATGCCTGGCTGGATAGATAGCTTTGGCGAAAAAGGCATTGATGAAGTAGTGGCTTACACCTTAAGCCTCAGCGGCAGAGATGTTGAGCAAAGCCTCGCCACGGCCGGAAAGGCGCGCTTTGTGGTTTGCGCAGCTTGTCACGGTATGGACGGTAAAGGGAATCAAATGCTTGGTGCCCCTAACCTTACTGATAATATCTGGCTTTATGGCGGCAGCACCCGAGCCGTAACCGAAACCTTAGTGTATGGGCGTAACGGTGTCATGCCCGCATTTGACGAAACCCTTGGCGAAGACAAGGTACACGTTGTTGCCGCATACGTGTATAGTCTGTCGCAGGAATAATGCGATAAAAGATTCGCGAATTGTACTGGCAATAGGCAAGTAAATTCGTTGATAAAAGGCCTCGTTTCGCGAGGCTTTTTTGTGTAAATTCATACACTCCGAAAGGAGTAATTAAACAGGTTTAATTAGGCTAATCATGCAAGAAAAAGACACTCAACCTTGGTATAAGCAATTCTGGCCTTGGTTCTTAATCGCAATACCCTTGTCATCTATTATTGTTGGCAGCTTTGTTATCCGTTTTGCGACCGATGGCACTAATAGCTTGGTAGTGGACGATTATTACAAAGAAGGTAAGGCGATCAATGCCCGATTAGACAAGATCGATTTAGCCCGAGAAATGGGCATCTCTACCCTCCTTAGCGTGCAGCAAGGAAATATAGAGCTTGAATTTGTCAGCGGTGCTCCTAAAACCGGTGAAGCATTAAAGTTAGACTTCTTTCACGTTACGATAGAAGACCGCGATTTTGATGTATTGCTTACTCGCGATGCGAATGGTATTTATCGCAGTAATGCGAATAATCCGATCGACGGTAAGTGGCGTCTTCGCCTCATGCCAATGAATGAAGAATGGAAAGTACAGGACCGCGTAAATCTACCCCAAGCTAAGGCATTTCGTTTCGAACCATAATGAGTATAATTATTGCAGAAGGCGGCTGCTTTCACTGCGGTTTGCCAAATATTGAGGGTACAAAGTATCCTGTTGCCATCGTTGGACAAACTCACTATATGTGTTGCCCTGGTTGCCAGGCTGTGGCTGCGGCTATTGTCGACAACGGTCTAGAAAGTTACTATGAATTTAGGACCGAACCGGCGGCGCGAGGCGATGCTGCGCTTGACAATACAATGGCTAAGTTAGCGGTCTATGACGAGCCTGAGTTACAGGAAGAATTTGTTTTTGATCAAGGTAAAGATAAGCAAATTCAACTCACTGTTGAAGGGATAACCTGTGCTGCTTGTGGTTGGCTAATTGAAAAGCAGCTCGCTAAAGTAAAAGGGCTCAAACAAGTTTCGGTTAATGTGTCTTCACGCAGAGCGCTAGTAACCTGGAATAATGACGAACTAAAACTCTCGGGCATCTTAGGCAAAATGAAGTCCATTGGTTACGAGTCACTGCCATTTCAGGCTGATAATCATGAAGCATCGTTTAAAAAAGAACAAAAAGCATACTTAAAAAAGTTAGGCCTCGCGGGCATAATGACGATGCAAGTAATGATGTTGGCCATGGGCCAATACTTTGATATTTTTGGTAATATCGACCCCGAAGCCATTGCTTATTTTAATGCGGTCAGCCTCCTGTTAACCACCCCCGTTGTGCTGTACTCCGGCAGTATTTTTTATGTGAGCGCCATCAAAGCCCTTATGGCGAAAGGCGTGAACATGGACGTTCCGATTACCATTGCCATTGTTGCTACTTATATAGCCGGAGTATTAGCGGTCAATAAAAATACCGGTGAAGTGTATTTCGAATCAATCTGCATGTTTGTATTTTTCTTACTGATCAGTCGCTATTTGGAGCATCGTGCGCGCCATCGAGCCTCAGAAATATCGTCAAATATGTTAAAACTAATTCCGGTAACAGCCGCGCGCTGGGAAAACTCCGAATGGGTCACCGTATTAGCAAAACAACTAGCTACCGGCGATAAAGTGTTGGTCAAGGCCGGCGAATCTATCCCGATTGATGGGATCGTATTAGAGGGCAGTTCAACTGCCGACGAGTCTATGCTGACTGGCGAATTTGAGCCAGTACGTAAGCGCGCAAACGATAAAGTGTTTGCCGGCTCTGTGAATCAACAGGGCAGTATTACTATTGAGGTCACAAGCAGTCTCAAATACGCGATGATGAATCAAATACTGCGTTTACAAGAAGCGGCCATGGGCAGTAAGCCCAAAATTGCCCTTATCGCCGATAAACTGTCTCGATATTTTGTTAGTGTAGTGCTGCTAGTAAGCGCCCTAACCTATTGGTATTGGTGGTCACAAAACGACCCGCATGCATTTTGGATTACGATTTCAGTATTGATTGCGACTTGTCCATGTGCCTTAGGATTAGCCACCCCATCTGCTTTGACCTGTGCAATGGCAAAACTTAATAAATTAGGAATATTGCTAAAACGCTCCGACGCGCTAGAACAAGTCACGCATGCCACCGATATTGTGTTTGATAAAACAGGCACCCTTACACAAGGCGCATTTTCTATTAGCCAACAGTGGCTCTCCACTTCGCCTAAGCGCATCAATCCGCCGCTAGGTGGCGAAGGTAAGTCTAACAATCCCCCTCATAATTACTTATTGGCTTTAGCCAGTTTTTTAGAAACTCGCTCGGAGCATCCAATAGCTAAAGCATTTACCGAACCCTTTGCTGAGTTTGGTTTCAATATCGAGCAGTATCAGATAGAAATTGGCAAAGGAATATCGGCTACAGTCAACGCTCATCAATGTTATATAGGGTCTAAAAAGTTTGTACTGAGCCAAACTGGTCAACAAGATACGTCTGAATGGGAGGGCGCGAATGTGTTGCTGGCTATCGAGCATCAAGTTGTTGCGGCCTTTTGGCTTACTGACACAATAAAAGACGACGTGAAACAAGTATTAGCTAACATTAAACAGTTCAATTTGAGTATTCTAAGTGGTGATGCACAGGTGAATGTCAGTCATATTGCAGAGCAGCTCAATATTCCCAATGCCATTGGCGCCTGTCCACCCGAAGCGAAACTCGCCTATATTAAACAGCAACAGGCACTAGGTAAGTCGATGATAATGCTTGGTGACGGCATTAATGATGCACCTGTATTGGCCGCCGCTGACGTATCTATTGCGGTAGGCAATGCATCTGATTTAGCCAAGAATGCCGCCGATATTGTCTTGCTCAATACCAAGTTAACCGCGCTTAATGACGTGCTGACGATGGCAGCGCGGACTAAACGAAAAATCAAACAGAACATTGCGTGGGCGCTCGGCTATAACATATCAGTGTTACCATTTGCCGTTATGGGCGTATTAACTCCTTGGCAGGCAGCTTTAGGGATGTCCTTAAGTTCAATAATAGTGGTATATAATTCCACTCGTTTAATGCGATAATACTGCGATGAGTATCATATTTGTTTTAATCCCACTGGCCATCATTATTGTATCTATTGCAATTGGAGTGTTTTTTTGGGCGGTAAAATCCAATCAATTTGACGATCTAGAACGTCAGGGCTACAGCATCTTATTTGATGACGACATTAAAAAATCTGATGTTGATGTGGCTGTAAAAGCAGAGCCAGAGCAAGGCCAAGCCTCCAGCGGAGCAGACATAGCAGCAAAACCCCAAAAACAGAATACCCTCAAGTCTACTGAGTCAAATGACTGAAATTGGCCTGCTATCAGCATTTTTGATGGGCTTAGCTGGCGGTGTTCATTGCATCGGCATGTGCGGAGGCATAGCAAGCGCATTTACGTTTGCAATCCCTAAACAAGCATCACCGAGTTTCTATATTGTTGCCTACAATGTCGGCCGGATTTTGTCCTATAGCGTGGCTGGCGCATTCACAGGTTATCTAGGGGCTATCGCCAGTAGCAGTATGACTACGACTTTACCTATTCTAACCTTGGTCAGTGCGTCGTTTTTGATTCTTCTAGCTCTTTATATTAGTAACTGGTGGAAAGGTTTGTCGTATTTTGAGCGGATCGGCGGTCATCTGTGGCGTAAAATACAGCCACTGTCAAAAAAGCTGTTACCTTTTAAACATCCGGGCTATGCCCTCGCTTACGGCATGGTTTGGGGCTGGCTTCCCTGTGGGCTAGTTTACACCGCATTAACTTGGTCATTAGCTTCGGGAAGCGCATTAAACGGTGCGTTGTTTATGCTGCTATTTGGACTAGGCACCTTTCCAGCGCTGATTGCTACAAGCCTGGGAGCCAGCTTTTTAGTGCCATTACTGCAACATAAGTTAACGAGAAATATTATAGCCATTAGTCTAATTCTTTTCGCATTTGTTTTGATTTTGCCAATAATTCAAGGTATAACATGATCTAAATATTTATAAGGAGTGTAGCGATGGGCAATAGTGCCGAGCTCTCCATCCACTGCCAAAGTTGCAGTTTTAGCCACCTTTGTTTACCGGTAAGTCTAAGCAAGACTGAATTAGAAAGCCTTGACGATATTATCGAACGTAAGCGCCCTCTTCATAAGCACGACAAACTTGTCAAAGCTGGTCAGGTCTTTCATTCCCTATATGCAGTGCGTTCTGGCTCATTTAAGTCATACATTAGTGATAAAGACGGCGTTGAACAAATTACGGGCTTTCATTTTCCCGGCGACATTATCGGTTTTGATGCTTTAAAAGACAATATGCATCAAAGCTACTCCCAAGCTCTTGAAACGGCGATGGTGTGTGAATTGCCCTACGACACATTAGACGCAGTATCTGAGCGTTACCCTGCATTACGTAAACAAATCATGCGTTTCATGAGTGCTGAAATCAAACACGACCATGATCTGATGATGCTGTTAAGTAAACGCAGCGCTGAAGAGCGCTTGTTGCATTTCATTAACGATTTATCGAAACGCTTTGACGAACGCGGTTACTCAGCCAAACAGTTTAATCTATCGATGACCCGTAACGAAATTGGCAATTATTTGGGTTTAACCGTCGAAACTATAAGTCGCTTGCTCACCCGCTTTCAAAAAGAGGGTTTAATTAAAGTAGATGGCAAACTCATTAGCATAGTGGATTTTGATGGTGTCAGGCAGCGTATGCCTGAAAGTGAAATGTCTTTTTCGGCATCTAATTAACTTTTTAACCCTTCATTGATCTAACACAAGGTGGCGGCATGCAGATGCTGACCACCTTTTTTATTGTGTTTTATACTAAGATCAACAAACCCTAGAGCTATAACCATCAGTGGAGAGCACATATGTTTAACTGTTCACGAATTTTAGTGGTATTTGACCCCTATCATGATGTTCAACCGGCTTTTGACAGAGCCTGTTTCCTAGCCAATAAACTGCATGCAAATATTCTGTTAGTCAGCTGTATTTATGATGAAACCTACGATATGACGAACTTTCTGAGCACTGACCAACGCGTGGATATGAAGGCCGCATTGATGAATGGTCAAGTTAAGGCCATGAATCAGTATATAAACAAATGTGGGGCGGTGAATGTAGAGATTAAATCAGTTTGGCATAAATCGCTATATCGCGGGATCATTGATACCGCAACTCACGAACACTGTGATTTAATTGTAAAAAGTTGCAAAGAACACAATAAAATCGCTCAAAAAATATTTACTCCGAATGATTGGCATCTGCTGCGCTTCAGCCCCATGAATGTATTGATGGTTAAAAACCACGACTGGCCTGAAAACGGCAACATAGTGGCTGCTATCAGCATAGATACAAATGACAAAGTGCATAATCTATTAAGTGAGCGAGTCACTCAGATCAGCGCAGATTTATCACAACTGGTAAAGGGTAGCTTACATTTAGCCAACACTTTTGCCGGCGCACCTATGCATGTTGCGATAGAGGTACCAAGTTTTAACGCTCAGGCATACAACCTTGATATCCAAGCAAAACATGAGAAAGAAGTGAAGGCAATTGCCAAACTGCACAAATTACCAGATCAAAATATACATGTTAGCGAAGGCTTACCTGAAGATGTTGTGCCCGGCCTTTGTGATAAGCTCGATGCAGAGTTACTAGTTTTGGGTTCAGTTGGCCGCAGAGGAATTTCAGCAGCCCTGTTAGGCAATACTGCGGAACATATTATAGATAGAGTCAACTGTGACACGCTAGTGATAAAGCCGCAGGTTCAATGAATTGGATATTTGACCACGCTGACTAGCTTTCTATCGATTTGCGCGCAATATTCACGCATGCAGTAGATGAAAAAACGCCGCAAATTTCGTATACTTGCGGCGTTTTCATTTTACTCAATGTTTTTAATACGGATAAAGCACAGACTATGTCAGTTAAGCCAAAAGCTACATACAATTTTAATAAACTGCAAAAGCGGCTTCGTCGTGAAGTGGGCAAAGCCATCGCCGATTTCAATATGATTGAAGACGGTGACCGCATCATGGTTTGCTTGTCAGGCGGCAAAGACAGTTACACTATGCTCGACATACTGCTTTATCTGCAGCGTATTGCTCCCATTCAGTTTTCGATTATTGCGGTCAATTTAGACCAAAAGCAACCGGGCTTCCCGGAGCACATTTTGCCTAATTATTTAAGTGAACTAGGCGTAGATTTTGAAATAGTGGAAGAGGACACCTACTCCATCGTATTAGACAAAGTCCCTGAAGGCAAAACAACCTGCTCACTTTGCTCGCGGCTGCGCAGAGGCATTTTATATAAGACCTCTAAAACTCTTGGAGCCACCAAAATTGCTTTGGGCCATCACCGTGATGATATGATTGAAACCTTATTTTTAAATATGTTCTATGGCGGAAAAATAAAGTCGATGCCGCCAAAACTGTTAAGTGATAACGGCGAGCATATGGTTATAAGACCGCTCGCATATTGCAAAGAGGTCGACATTGAGCGCTATTCACAAAACATGGCATTTCCGATTATTCCTTGTAACTTATGTGGTTCACAAGAAAACTTACAGCGCAAAAATATTAAAATGATGCTGCAAGACTGGCAGAAGCGCTTTCCAGGGCGCATTGAATCAATGTTCAGCGCCATGCAGAATATCGTGCCATCTCATATGCTAGATCATCAGCAGTTTGACTTTAAAAGTCTTGATACCAACACCATATTGTCTGGAGAAGGTGATATCGCATTTGATAAAGTCGACGTTCCAAAGTATTTCTCAGTGGACGAGCCCAGCGCCACTATTATTGAACTAAAATAAATCCATCAAATAAGGAGTTGTTGTGAAGATTGGCTTAGCGTTAGGCGCCGGTGCCGCTCGTGGTTGGGCGCACATAGGTATTATCAAAGCCTTAGAAGACATTGGCGTCAAAATTGATGTGGTGGCCGGCTGCTCTATCGGCGCATATGTAGGTTCGGCTTATGCAAGTGGCAAACTCACAGAGCTTGAAACATGGGCAAACACATTAACTGAATGGCAAGTTTTCGGCTTGCTCGGCGTAGGCTTTCGGCGTGGAGGCTTAGCCAGCGGTCAAAAGGTGTTTGAAAAGCATCGTGAAGAATTTTGTGCGCAAACCTTTGAGCTAATGGACAAACCTTTTACCGCTGTCGCAACCGATCTCTACTCAGGTAAAGAAGTCGCTTTTAATAAAGGCAGTATAAGCGAAGCAATCCAGGCCTCCTGCGCTATCCCGGCACTGTTTCCGCCTATCGAACATCATGGTCGCTGGTTGGTCGATGGTGCAGTAGTGAATCCTGTGCCGGTGAACCAATGCAGACAATTGGGCGCTGACTTTGTGATCGCAGTGAATTTGAGTGCTGATTTTCGACCGCAGCTAATCGAAAAATCAGAAAAGGAACACATTGCATCGCAAAAGAAAACCGATGAATTAATTAGTAAGGGCTCTAGTGGTTTTATGAAGCAGTGGTTTTCTCCCGCGCCCAAAGCTAACAAAATGGCTGCGCCAGGAATAATGGGTGTAATGAGCAGCTCATTGGAGATACTGCAAGCGAGAGTTACTCGCTCAAGGCTTGCAGGCGATCCACCCGATGTACTGATTGAGCCTCAGTTAGGTGACGTAGGTCTTTTAGAGTTTCATCGCGCAAAAGAACTTGCCGATAGAGGTGAAAGAAGCGTACAAAGGCTGGCAGAACAAATTGCTTACCAGCTTAATATAAAAAATGATGATGCTAAGAATACTTAGTTTAATTAGTAGCTAGCGCGGTTATGCGTAACGGTTCAATGGGTAAATTGATAGGCTTGCCAGCCTCAAAAAACGCTTCATTTAAGGTTAAGGTCCCCTGCGTGATTGTATATCCATTTTCCATGGTGCTAGTGTAGCTTTGGTCCTCAAACTGAACTACTAGGCCTTTAACCGTCGGCATCATAAAAGATAAGAAACTTCCCATTTCATTAAAAAACGCTTCGTACTGCTCTTTAATAAATACGAGCTCTTCAAAACTATAATAACGTTTGTTGTACTCTGGTTTAGTCTCAAGCTGCACAGATATATCGCATTGGTTGCTTGGTTCGCTTACATCAATATAAATCATGGCATCCGCTAAGCGAAGGGCCTTCTCTGATGGAATGGTAAAGCGATTTTCGCTAGATATTTCTAGCGGTATTTGCTGTTTTTGAGTGCTTATACGTGCAGAATTGATTTGGCAAAGTTTACCGCTTTGGATATGCGTAAACCCAAATGCAAAACGCAGGGCTTGCGTGTCATCGTTTTCTAGCTTACGCACATGGCTATGAAAGGTCTTATAAGACACTTCTATTTCGTCTGCAAAGACTGCACTATTTCCCGTGCACAAGAGCACCGCGCTGATGCTCAATGCCTTAAATAGTCTGCTGGTATGTGTAAACGTCACGTTTAAATTAGCTCCTCGTTAATTCTTATCATTTGCTGAAGCTCTAAAATATATTCTTCGCCACGTTCAGAGTAGCGACTCAAACCCTCAGCAAGCTTTATGGCTGTTATTTCTTGTTGGTTGTTACGTAATCTCGCCCGAATAGCGCGCAGCTCAGTATAGGCTGGATGCCGATTAAGGTTTCGCATATATGAATACATCGCACTCGACAAATCGTCGTATTTTGCAACTTCATGAATGGCGCCTTCATTCCGACGTCTTGGAACAAAGCCGCAGTCTTCAACAAAGCACCACATACCAAAGAAGTTGTATCCCTCTACGGCAAAGCGGCTTGTTCCCCATGCAGATTCATTAGCGCTTTGTACTAATACTAGTTCAGCGGGGATAATATCAATTCTGCGTAACAGTGTATCTAAAATCGCTAGTGATGCTTGATCTGTATCAACGCGATACTCTTCTACCAACCAATCGATTTCAGCCTGCTGGTCATCGCTGAGTGGCTCTTGCGCTACTAGCTTTGCCCGAAGTCCCTGTAAATAGTTACGCACTCGCAGAATATATTCATTTTGGGCATCTACGGCAGGCCTAAGATAATCAAAGAAGGCCTGTTTTTTTTCAGTGACATCATCGAATTGTTTAAAGTCTGGAACAGGCTCTGTGGCATTTTCAACTTGAGGGATATCGGCAACCAGCGAAGGTTTAGGCTGTAAATAAATGATCAGTGAAATGAGGAGCAGCAAACAAAAGCTTGCCGCAGAGATAATCTTTAATTTATGCATCAAACACTCCTGTATCTTTAGGCTGAGATTGTTCTGTTGACTCCGCAGAACAAAAAAGTTCAGTGTAGAGCACCGCTTTGACATTATAAAAATACGGACCAACCCAAATCAAGGCAAAACCAAAGGTGAGCACAACCCCCACAAACAGCGCTAAAAATATGAGAAAAATAATGCTCATTTGAAATAAATAGGCATTCGTCATTCGTATTGACAAAAAAATAGCTGAAAACGGCGTGAGCTGTTTATCCACAATTAGAGGCAAAGTAAAGGTGGTCGCCATAAACACGTAAAAAGCAGGCAGGACAAACGGCATCATGCCGATATCAGTGGCAATGGAGATTAACAAGGACGCTACACCTAGTGGCAATATATAGCTGACGTAAGCGAACACATTTATTGGTTTAGCTACCACGCCTCTCACTGTTGAAATGGCCAACATGGCGATACCCGCAAATACCGGCGCCAACACTACATTGATGACTAAACTGGCCAGCACATTTTGTGTGTTAGACACTAACTGCAGATCTTCAGGCGTAGTAATATTGAAGGTTTGAATGAATATAAAGCCGAGAACTAAAGCCATACCGACCAAGGCCAATATACCTTGGACCAAAATCCAATTGTTGTTTGCACTTAGCTCACGCGCCCGCGATAAGACATTTTTTACATCAAAATTGTACTCTTTTGCGAGCATGCGCTTAATATGAGCGTCGTCTTTCATTATCACCTAAATGTAAGCAAATCTATAAAATAACCTACGGTCAATGTTAACACCAATTATTGAGTGACCACTAATATAATTGCCATAACAATCAAGACTGCGCCCATTACACGATCAAAAATGTAGCCATGCGAGACGTAAGCGCGGCGTACACGCTGGTGACTTACCAATACACTGACCAACACAAACCAACAGCCTGTGGCGAGCGCTAAATATACCCCATATATGCTCTTAGCCACTAAAGTCGATTCTGCGGGTATTGCTAAGGTATAAAGGGTAAAGAAAAAGAGGGTTGCTTTGGGGTTAAGGCCATTAGTAATAAATCCTACGATAAACGCTCTTACAGCACTTTGCGCGCTTACATCCTTGATTGCGGAGTCTTTTCCACTAGTAGCGCCACTGCGCAAGCCCCCTATTCCCATCCACACTAAGTACAAGGCAGCAGCATAGATTAAGGCATTGTAAATCCAAGGTGTTGCCTTAATCAGCAAACTTACGCCCAATATGGAATAAGCAACATGCAGTAAAATCGCTGAGCCAACCCCTAAGCTAGTTATAATGCCTATTTTACGGCCCTGCTGAAGGCTTTGCTTCATTACGACCGCAAAATCAGGCCCAGGACTGGCCACAGCAAAGGCGTGCATCACCGCAATGCTTAGCCAAACGGTAAAATCGATACCCAATTTATTCTCCAGTGCTCATTGGTAGCTCTTCACATTTTCCCCACTCTGACCAAGACCCGTCGTAAACATATAAAGGCGAATATCCGACTGCGTCAGCAGCTTGCGCTAAAATACATGCGGTAACCCCACTGCCGCAGGTAAAAGCCATTGCCGCATGCTTCATGTCATCGGGCGTAGCGTCTTGAAAAATCTCTTTAATCTGTTGAATTGGCAAATACGCACCATTTTTTTCTTGCAGGCGCTGGTAATGGATATTGCCAGAATTAAAAATATGACCGCTACGCAGGCGAGGGTCTTGCTCGGGGACTGCGCCGCTAAATCGAGGGGCACTGCGCGCATCAAATAATGGTAACTGCGGTTTATCAACGCAGGCTATCTGACCAGCTATAAAGTCTTTATCGACAAATTGATAATGAGGATTTGGATGTGCCTTGAAATTGCCCAGTGCAGTCGCATTTGACAAACCATCTTGGGTGCTAGCGCCTGTCGAGAGCCACTCTCCTAAGCCGCCTGATAAAACTTTAATAGAATCGTGTCCCATGCTTTTAAACATGAACCAAACCCTTGACGCACAAAAGTTTCCAATGTCATCGTAGACGACGATATCGGTATCAACATTAATTCCCAAACGCCGAACCTCTTGCTCAAACACTTCTTTGCACGGCATGGTGTTAGTCAAATCTGAATGTTTATCAACGATAACATCTTTAAAATCGAATAATTGTGAGCCTGGGATAAACGCCGAGGGCTGTTGAATCACGCTTTGTGGCTTAGACGCCGCTGCATGGTTAGAAGTCGTATACAAGATACGCAAAGCAGGATGATGTATCTCTGATACCAGCTGAGTAACCGAGATTTCGGATGCAAGCATGCACTTTCCTTAATGTTTATACTGGGGTCACGTTATCCAGTTTCTTGCGCTTAATCAAGGGAGTTATTGTCTTTACAGCTGAGCAAAAATCGTTTGATATTGACGGATAATATTCTCTGTAGCCGACTTTAAACTAGAGCCTCGTTCTCTAAGGGTCATTTCTTCATCGACTGAAGCACTGGTAACGACTTTAGCGCTCTTTATATCTATTAACTCTAAGTCAATGTTTGAATAGATTTGCAGGCTACTCGAAATTGACATTGCCCCTGACTTAACATTTCCCAGCACAATAGCCTCAGCATCCAGCTCCTTCGCAATTGCCTGCAATGTTGAAAAAGAAGCGCCCTGTATATTTGAGCCCAAACCAAGCTTAATCGAGACCGCTAAAATACGGTCGTGTCCTATTATTTTGAGGTTTGGATGAGCTTCAAATTCATCTATAAACTTTTTATAAACGTAGTTTGCAGTATCGCCTTTAATGTGAGGCAATAATATCCTTTCATAGTCAATGTTGGCGAAATTTTTATGAATACGAGCTTGCGAGCTGCAGGCACTGAGTATCAAACATAAAATAATCGAAGCGAATAGTTTCATCGTTAGCCTTTTCAACGTGCTTTCAGAAATTTATGAATGAAACTTGTAGAAGATATACTAAGATATAAAGAGAATGGTGCCCGGGGCCGGACTTGAACCGGCACACTCTTACGAGCGAGGGATTTTAAATCCCTTGTGTCTACCAATTTCACCACCCGGGCACTGATTTAATGCGGATTGGAGGCGGAACCCGGAGTCGAACCGAGATCCACGGATTTGCAATCCGCTGCATAGCCATTCTGCCATTCCGCCTTAATTTGCTCAACGTTTGTTCAAACTTGGAAAAGCAAAACATTTCAAAACATTCTTATAAGAAAGAATTGGAGCGGGAAACGAGATTCGAACTCGCGACCTCGACCTTGGCAAGGTCGCGCTCTACCAACTGAGCTATTCCCGCTCTGAAATGCGTGGTGCATTCTACCTGCAAAACAACGTGTGTCAACTACAAATCTGCTGAAAATAAGCTACTTAGCTAATTTTTAAGCACTTCGCCTAAAAACCAAACGGTATGCTAAAAAATCGTACAGCAGCGTTAAACTATGCGTCCTTGAGCGCGCGATATCCTGCAACGGCATAAGCCATCATTGACCAAAGTGACAGTGCAGCGGCAAACCACAGCAAAATATAACCCAGTGTCACCCAATATATGGTCACGCCCATGAATACTTCTAAGCCTGAAAGCAGACCAATCAAGGCCAGCATCTGCGCCATGGTTTTTGCTTTACCTAAAAAACTAACTTTTACCGCATCAGATGCGCCCTGCTCGCTCATCCATTCGCGCAGGGCCGATACAAAGATTTCACGCATGAGCAAAACGATTGCTGGGACGGTTATCCACAAAGTAGCGTATGTATGGGTGATCATCAGTAATGCAGCGGCGACAATCAACTTGTCGGCAACAGGATCAAGAAATGCCCCAAAGGCGCTAGACTGTTTGAGTTTACGTGCTAAATAGCCATCAAACCAATCAGTAATAGCAGCTAGCCAAAATACGAAGGCACCGGCCTCATGTGCCCATTTCCAATCTAAAAAGTAAATGGTCACAAAAACAGGTATTAACACCACTCTTAGCAGAGTGATGATGTTAGGTATTGTCCACATTGTATAAGTCTTTTTCGTTTTTTATTACGACGGTTACAATGATATCAGATCCTCCACTTAAGCGTGTAAATAATCATAGATAGTATCGGCTAAATCTTCACTTATGCCGGGCACTTTCGCGATTTCTTCTTTACTGGCTTTTTTCAAACCCTGTAAGCCGCCAGTATATTTTAACAAGGCTTGGCGGCGCTTAGCCCCTACCCCTGGTATCTCTTGCAGTACAGATTGATTCTTTACTTTTTGACGACGTGCCCGATGCCCGGTTATTGCGAAACGGTGTGATTCGTCACGTATATGCTGCACAAGATGCAAGCCAGGCGCGTCAGGCTGTACAGGAATAGTTTCATGCGTATCCGCCATAATAAGCGTCTCTAAGCCCGGTTTACGCGTGGTGCCTTTTGCCACACCAACAATCAACGGCGTGTATTCAGGGGGCCAATCTGCAAAGTGTTGCTCGGCTTGTGACAGCTGTCCCTTGCCGCCATCAATCAATAATAAGTCTGGCAGTTTTGCATCATCGGATGGTTTTTTGTACCTGCGCTTAAGGGCTTGCGCCATCGCAGCATAGTCGTCACCAGGCGTAATCCCCTCGATGTTGAAAGTTCGATAATCGCTTTTCAAGGGGCCATTTCGATCAAATACCACACAAGAGGCTACTGTTTGTTGGCCAGAGGTATGTGATATATCAAAACACTCCATCCGCTTAATAGGGTTGTCAGTGCTGAGTAGTTTTTCCAAATCACTAAAGCGAGCAAACATCGATTTTTGCTGATTTTGTTGCGTTTCTAAGGCATTTTCGGCGTTGGTGTTAGCTAACTTTAAGTATTTACGTTTTTCATCTCGCACGCCTTCATAAAACGCTATTTTACGGCCCGATTCAATTGAAAGGACGTTTTCCACGTCTGGCATCTCATTAAACCTAAAAGGCACGACTATTTGCTTTGGAATGAGTTTATTCCCTGCTAGATAAAACTGCAGTAGAAAAGACTCGAAAATCTCTTCACTAGTCGCACCTTTTGGTATTTTAGGAAAAAACGACTTACTCCCTAACAGCTGGTTATCTCTTACAAACATGCCATAAACGCAGGCAATACCGTGCTTAAACGAAAACCCAAACACATCCATTTCTTGCTGCGTACCTCTAATTAACTGCTGCTCTTGGACTTTACGAAGCGCACTAATTTGGTCACGATAGCGTGCAGCGGCCTCAAAATTTAAATCTTGGCTCGCCATTTCCATTTTGCTAACCAAGCTCTGAATCACTTCTGAGTTTTTACCTTTTAAAAACATTACCGCTAAGCGAACCTGTTCAGCATATTCTTCATTTGATACATAGCCCTCGACACAAGGCGCCGAGCATCGTTCAAGTTGATATTGCAAACATGGTCTGGTGCGATTGCGATAGTAGCTGTCATCGCACTGACGAATAGGAAACAGGCGTTGCATAGAGCGTAAGCTTTCACGCACCGACCAAGCACTTGGATAAGGTCCAAAGTATTCGCCCTTGGCTTTTTTTGTACCGCGGTGAAACCCTAATTTTGGATGTTTGTGCTCAGATAGGAAAATAAAGGGGTAGGACTTGTCGTCTCTCAGCACCACGTTATATCGAGGTCGGTATTTTTTAATATAATTATTTTCAAGCAGAAAAGCTTCGGTCTCGCTGCTTACCAAGGTGACATCAATATGTGCGATGTGAGCCACCAGAGACTGCGTTTTAGTGCTGTCTACGGTGGCTCTAAAATAGCTGTTTAAGCGTTTTTTTAAATTTTTTGCCTTACCTACGTAAATAACGTCCTTGGCAATATTGTACATGCGGTATACGCCTGGTTGCTGCGATACACTTTTTAAAAATTGCTTAGAATCGAAGTTGTTAAGCTGTTCACTCATCAGTCGCTATAAATTCGCGGTTTGTATAAGATCGTGGCGCAACGCTAAATGAGTTAACTCAACGTCTGACTCAATCCCCAGCTTATGAAACGTACGGTATCGATAGGTATTTACGGTTTTCGCACTTAGACTGAGTGTCCGTGCAATTTCTGTAACCTTCACTCCACGAGTAATCATCAGTGTTATTTCAAGCTCTCGCTCAGTAAGGGCCTCAAAAGGATTACTTTGATTTAAATCGAGGGCACCGATGGCAATTTTTTGAGCAATTTCGGGAGAGATGTACTTTTGACCACTAGACACCTTGTAAATTGCATTAATCATTTCACTATAGTCAGCGTCTTTAGTTAAAAACCCATATGCGCCTGCCTGCATAATTTTTGCGGGAAGTGGATTTTCTTTGTGCATTGACAGACAAATGACTCTTGTTCCGTCGCATACTCTTAATACTTTCTTTGTTGCTTCTAAGCCACCAATACCGGGCATACCAATGTCCATTAGCACTATATCTGGCGTATGCTTTCTACAATAGGCAACGGCATCTTCGCCACAACCTACCTCTGCTACCACCGAAAAGTCTTTTACGTCGTTGAGTATTCGACTTATTCCCGTCCTTACGAGCTCATGGTCATCCACTACTAATATCTTGATCATGTCGTAAACCAGCCTAATTATTGTTTCACATACCGAGCAGGCAATTGCCCTGCGCTCAAATAGTATCTTACATCTGTATTTTTTTTAAAACAGTTTTTTCAGTAGCCTTTGCATTGCATTTATCCGTGTACGTTTTTGCTTGATGATTGCGCAAACGTATTGTTGCGAGGCATGAGTGCCCGATAATACACCTACACTTATGGTTGTTTTATACTCACCACAACATACCATCCCATACTTGGAATATAGCTGGCACCTAGAAACATTTGTTCAGATGTTTCAATAAAGCTAGTTTGCTGTTCATGCATGACTTTTGAAACGGCCTGCTCGCCGAACAAAGTGTTAATATTGACACTACCGGCTATGGCGCTGTTAGCATGGACCTGAACCTTTCCGCTACTATCCACTAAATAGACATCCCCCTGCTTAGCAAACTCAGAGGTGTTTAGCATTTCAACCACGCCATCAAAGGAGGTAGCTATTCCTGATAAGCCATTGCCGTTTAGCTGTTGATAATTGACGTAAACATCTACCCGCTTTTTATTCTGATCGTGATAAACACTGATCAAATCTTGCTGCATACTTTTAAGATAAGCAAAATACCAAGTGTCGATGCCTGTTTGCAGCACTCTCAAAAAACCTTCGTGATTCCAATATTTATGCGATTTTTTATCGGCAAACGAAGCGCTGGTAAGGTCATACTCTTTGACATAAAAACCAAGTTTTTCAACTAACAGATTTACTTGGTCCTCAGGAAAATCATCGTTTACCCATGCTTGAATATGTGTATCGTTAGCAATGCTCTTTGCAATTAGCTTCATTTTATCGATTCTGGCTTCGATTGTTTGGCTGAGCTGCATAAGAGACAGATGCATGTTTTTTAAGGTCAAGGCCTGACTCACGCCATGACTGCTATCTTTTGCCCATACAGGATGGCTAATCAAAACAAATGTTAACAATACTGAGCATGCCCATGTTCTAGGAATAATGGCTAGGTGTGTCAAATAAGCATTTTTCATTTTTATTCTTCTTGTAGATGAATACTGCATAAAAAAGTTACACAAGCCTAAAGCTTTTGAGCGCATCAGTACATTCTGTTTTTACGATATTCTTATCGAGCTTTTTGCAGAATTGACTGTTTTTC
This sequence comes from Glaciecola sp. SC05, assembly GCF_041380235.1. Classification (NCBI taxonomy): domain Bacteria; kingdom Pseudomonadati; phylum Pseudomonadota; class Gammaproteobacteria; order Alteromonadales; family Alteromonadaceae; genus Glaciecola; species Glaciecola sp. SC05. Next base: position 180,345 of record NZ_JBGIYY010000002.1, on the reverse strand, counting down.
TAACTACTTCGTTTATAATGTGCTTAGATTTTTTAGCAACATTGATCACTCACGGTTATGACTGCATCTCATTTCACTATACAGCCGCGCATTGCATTGCTCACAAAGCATGGCAAACAAGATATCCTGCAGCCTATACTAGCATCAGAATTTAACACGTCTATCATCCATACCGATAGCTTTGACACCGACAGTTTAGGCACATTCGACCGTCGCGTTGAGCGCACGCTATCTCCCGTGGGAGCGGCCTTAAAGAAAGCATATTTAGCCTGCGAGTTAACCGGCAGCTCACAAGGGATTGGCAGTGAAGGCAGTTTCAACTCATTTATTACAGGCGCAACGGTAAACAAGGAAGTACTTGCTTTTGTGGATCTTAAGCTTAATTTAGAAGTAATTGGATTTGCCGAGCAGTTTATTGGGTTGCAAACGCTGGATGCCAAAAATGAAGTTGAGTTAGGCGAAAAAATGCAGCCATTTATAGAGCGCTTTGGCCATGCACAAAAATGGATGCTTTATCAAAATGAGTCTTGGCAAAAAGGATTGGCATTTAGCGATCTACTGCCATTAATACAACGCTGGCCATGCACCATAGAGCCCGACTTTAGAGCAATGAACTGCCCACCGCGCCAGCAAACGATAGAAATGGCTGCGCGGAACCTTATAGAATGTCTAAAATCTCATTGCCCAAAATGCGACGCCGTCAATTTTGTTAAAAAATATGATGCCGAATCAGTGCAATATTTACGCTGTGAATTTTGCGCTTCGAACACCAGCAAACTGGCACCTGCAAAGGTCAAATGTGACAATTGTGGCCATATTGAACACGACAGCAACGCGCCTGAAACCGCATCAATGATGTATTGTATGAGCTGTAATCCTTGAGCTCTTTTGCCTGCTAAATTTAGATTAACTAAATAAGACAATGGCTCGCTGTTTATTTAATGCTACAAAATTGCTCAACGATGCCTTAAGTAACAAACCTACAGGCTCCGTGTGACTCTAAAAAATACATTGTGATCACGTACTGCAGAAGAGAGACCTTTTAAATACCTAAACTCATACTTAAAGTCACCAAAACTGCCGCTTACAGCGGGTCCTAAATATAGTCCTTGTTCATCGAATGAGGAAAAGTGTCCAGCTTCACCGTGTTGATTTAACATTTGCATGCCTACTCTAAGACCGTTTTCTAGTTTACGACTGAAACTCGCTCGCGTTTGCACAGTAATGCCGTTTAGCTGACGACTGCCGCCGATTTGCTTTCCTAATATGATTGTCGCGCGCATTCTATAGCCATCATTTAAATCCCATTGGTTGCCCCAATTAACAGCAAATTCCTCGGGTCTGCTGCCACGGCGGGTTCTAAGATCAAAGCGCAGCGCACTTGACCAATTATCGTTTGCAGATGCCTTTTTAAAGTTAAACAACAGTTCAGTTCGAAAGAAGTCATATTCAAAGTTATTTCTGTCGCGATACTGCATGACGATGCGGGCACGAAAAGTGTCATTGAAAGCGTGTTGGTAATGCAGGCGATATGCCCAGTTATCTTGTTGACTGCTGTCATCGGCGAGCGTCACTGCACTTCTAAACTGAATGCTACGATCATTTGGATTGATGTTTGGTCCCATCACCCCAGATATATTAGCCTGCGCAATTGGCAAGTGAGTAATTATTAGTAAAGACTGAACACAAAAAACCAGAAGATAAATTAGTTTCAATTGAGCGACCCTAAACGTGTAACAAACATAGTTAAGTTATTTCTCCAGAGACCATTGGCTACTTACATGAGCTATCAAACTAACATTAAGATATATCGGGAATGTCCAATAATGCAGAATGACTTTTTTGAAAATGACCACCCATCACTTGCTTCTGCTAGCATGAATATCGCCATGCAAAAGATTCAGTTGACTACGGTAATCATGACACATTTATGACATTAATATGAAGCTTTTATTAATTATTTATGACATAAAATAATGGGTAGAATTCTACAAAAACGCGTTGGACTAAATTTGTAGCCATGCACAAGCTTTTGAAATGTTAAAGCGTTCGGGTAATTTCGAAGCAGTACAGAGACTCATGTAAATAATTATATCTTGACGTCAAGATATAATAGGCGTATTTTTATACAAAAGGTAAGCTCAATAAAGGATACGCAGTAAATTATTATGAAACTAAATATTTTTAAAAATTTTTTCAAACGCAAGCATCCCTACTTGCCTGTTGCCTACTTAGGTAGAAAAACGGTCGAGCGCTCACTAGGGGCAGACATTGTTAAACAAAAAAAACTAGTAGATATTGCGGCTACAGAGCCTCATGGTTCAAAACTAGAAAAGAAACACGCTTAATATCATTTAGGTGCTGACAGTAAACCTATCAGCACTCACATGCATTTTCAGCCTTTTGGTTTCTTGCTGTAAAGCATTGACGCCAGCACACGATCCTGTCTAATTAAACCATGGTAAAGCGCACCTAACACGTGCAGCGCGATAGTGAGAATTAATAACCATGCTATCCAAGCATGAAGCTCTCTAAAGATTGCGTAAGCCTTTATATTCGCATCAAGCAATTGCGGCAAGGTAAACCAACCAAACACATTCACTGACCTACCATCTGCGCTTTGCATTAGCCATCCGGAAAGCGGCATTAATAACATTGCTGCGTAGAGTGTGAAATGACTAAGCCTTGCCACCCTCTTTTGTAAATCTGGCATTTTTTTCGGCAGTCTAGGTCGAGGCGTTAAATATTTGTTCACCAGCCTGATAACCAGCAGCAATAATAACAACACACCAAAAGACTTATGTAAGCTAAGAGCTACAGGTTGCCAAACGGCTAGGCTTTTCACCATAGACAAACCGACCAATAGCATGCTGATGATCAATATCGCCATACTCCAATGCAGCAAGCGGCTGCGAGTCGGGTAATATTTAATGGCTTTGCGTTCGGTCATCTTTTACTCGTCCTCAGAATGTGAATTGAGTTCATTATCTTCCCCCCTCAAACAACACGTCGCTCGCGCGTCGTCTAAACGACTCCGCATAGGCTGCAGATCGTGCTCTTAGTATTGGATCTGCGGAAGGCTCAACGCCTTGTGGTAGTACTAGAGGGTCAAAATTACGGTCTTGGCACATGCCCTGCTCTGCATGCCTTTGAATCACAATCTGGCCGGCACTGATGGATGTTCTTTCTGGTGGCCATAAGATCGTAGGGTTATTTTCATCATCAGTGGCCTCGGCAAGGGTAACCAAAAAGTTAAAACGAATGTCGCCAGTTGATAAAATCTCAATCAACTGAGCCTGCAAAGCATCTGGCTTAGCAGTATCTAACTCTGGAAATTGCTCAGCGCTTGAGGGCTCAAGACGCCAGCGAAAGGCCCGCTTATCGCCCTCTTTATTAAGCAAATAAAATGCATTAATGCTGTGATAAGTCTCAGCAGCGAAGCTGTTACTTGGCACATAACTTTGTTTCCAATCTAAAAATGCACTTGTTTCTGGGTGGTCCTTGAAGAACTGTTGAATCCTTTGAGGATTAGCTTGCTTTGTCTCAGGATCCGGTGCCATAGCAGTAAGTTGTGCATAGAAAGCCTCAGGTGTTGCTACAGGCATAACAGGAGGCGTGTTCATAGCCATTCGCCATTCAGAATTTTGTGAGTTGCCGCTGTCGCTCATTGACAAAGCCAAACTGCGCACGGGCGATTGCAAATCGGGTGCGCTTGGATCGTTTCCTGAAATTGAAAACCTGCCTACAAACGGATGTGTACCTGTTTGTAATACTGTTGCCGAAGTGTATGTGCTTAATGCGCCATTAGACTCAAACACCCCAGTTATGCAACTACCCTTAGCATGGGCACGCCTAAAGCCGGCGTGTGGAATCTTACCCTGTTGTAAATCTACAAACTGCTGGGCAGAGACAGTGTTTCGGTCGACATAAGCAAATATCTTATAGAACAAAAAGAAGAACACGGGCAACACGATAATGAAGCCAATTAGTCGCGCTTGTTTTTCTGGAATTTTACTTTTAAACCTTAGATTCGCAGCTTTTTCTTGGCGCTTTTTCATGCATTAAAACCCATTATTGTTTGTGCGTGTTCTAGTGTCATCTATGCGATAAACTCACGATATTCACACCACCCTACTATGCAGACAGATGCTAAAAAAAATCAATGGTAATAAGAGCTTATCTTGAAGTCAAGATTGTTATTATTTAAAGGTTTGTTTTTACTTTAGTTATTTGCCGATTTCCTAGTCTTTTTTATTCCTAGAAAACAAGCATAAACACTGTCATATTAATGTAAAGAATAAGTGGCAAAGTGTCGTTATAACAACAATTGATCAGAGTTTAATAAATGGATGGTGTGAATAAGAAAATCAAGCAATGGGCCAAGCAAATGCCCAAGCTGAACACGGCTCCGATGGCCTTGACGGCAAGGTTGCAGCAGGCCTCTAAGCACATCACAGAAGAGCTTAACAGCACATTCAAACATTACAAGCTCAGTGATGCAGGCTTCGAGGTAATGGCAACGCTATTGCGAGCTGGCACCCCCTACTCACTATCACCAGGACAACTGCTTGATCAGATGTCGATCACATCTGGGACGCTGACAACTCGCATTGATAAACTTGAAAAAAAAGGCCTAGTTAAGCGGAAAACCAAAAAAGACGATAAACGCGGCGTCAATGTGGCGCTCACAAAAAAAGGCCTAAAGCTGATCAAGGAAGTGGTGGTCGAACATGCTCAGGCACAAGAATCGATTGTCTCGGTATTGGATGAACAAGAGCAGCAAACCTTTGTTGTGCTATTACAAAAACTATTAGCGGCTAATCGCAAAGACCTAAAATAACAATTCGTTTAGTCTTTTGACATGATACTAGACAAGGGCAGCACTGTCGTCTGCTTCATGGTTTCCATAACAAAACCAGCGGTTACTTCAAATAAATCTGCAGCAATCAGCTTTTGATATAAACGGTCATACCCGCTCATATCAGACACTATGGCTTTTAGCAGATAATCTACGTCACCGCCCATTCTATACACTTCAGTAATACCGGATATATCTTGAACTGCAGCTTTAAAATTTTCGGCCCATTTTGGATTGTGCTGGCTGGTGCGCACAGAGATGAACACTGTTAAACTTAAACCTATTTTTGTAGGTTCTAAAAGCGTTACTCGCTGCCGGATAACACCATTTTCTTCAAGCTTTTGAATCCTGCGCCAGCATGCCGATTTAGAGATACCAATTTGCTCGGCTAAGTTACCTACGGATAAGCCAGCGTCTTCTTGCATTAGGCCCAATAGTTTTGTGTCAAGTTTATCCATAAGCATCTTCCCTTCATTATGATTCATAAATATAGCATTTACCGAAACAGCGTTCGAACATATTAACAATTTACGCATAAAATGGAACTAATGTTTCATTTTTACGCATATATACTTTAGGTCATGATACATAAGCACAGCGTAAGTTCATGCAAACCTTGCTAAGCAAAATTAATACCTCAGTAATAGGCGCAAATGCACCCATACATACGCCCTTTGGTGAAAAACCATTAATTTATGCGGATTACACCGCGTCTGGACGCAGCCTTCGTTTTATAGAAGATTATCTGCAGAGCAATGTATTGCCATGGTATGCCAATACTCATACCGAAACATCTTTCACTGGTGCCCAAACAACTCGCCTCAGAGAGGAGGCTCGCGCTGAAATTCGCAAAGCTGTAAACGGTACAGGCAGTGATAAAGTGGTATTTTGTGGCTCTGGGGCAAGCTCTGCTATCGATAAAATCATGCACATACTGGGTTTAAAAACCGGTAACACCGCGCAAAACAGCGCGCGAACTGATGATGGTATGCAGAGTTCTTCAAAAGCAGTCGTTTTTGTCGGCCCATATGAGCATCACTCTAATGAACTACCCTGGCGTGAAAGCAATGCACAGGTGGTGTGTATACCGCTCACAAAGTGCGGTCAAATAGACATCAATGTACTTAAACAAAAGCTAGAGCAGTATGATAATCGGACGCTAAAGATCGGCAGCTTTTCTGCGGCGTCTAACGTCACCGGTATTTGCAGCGATGTACAAGGCATAACACAGATGCTGAAACAGCACGGTGCCTTGAGTTTTTGGGACTATGCCGCGGCTGCACCCTATGTAAAAATTGATATGAATGGCGCAGCGCCAATAGATGCAGTGTTTATTTCGCCTCATAAATTTGTTGGCGGGCCGGGCACACCAGGGGTGCTGGTTGTTAAAGAACATATTGTACGCAACACCGTTCCGGCGCTCGTAGGCGGCGGCACAGTAGCTTACGTTACGCCAACCAGACATGTATTTATTGGCAATATTGAACGCAAAGAAGAAGGTGGAACACCTGCTATCATCGAATCCATTCGCGCGGGTCTGGTGTTTAAGCTGCAACAACAAGTTGGTATCGAAACCATCGAAAAGCTCGAACAAAGCATGGTAGATAGGGCAATGGCTGTTTTTAATAGCGTTGACAACATCGAAGTATTGGGCAGCAATACCGCAAAACGCCTATCAATTTTTTCGCTGCGTTTTAAGCATAGGAATAAAGACTTACATTACGCTTTTATAACTGCTTTACTAAATGATCTGTTCGGCATTCAGGCCCGTGGCGGATGCTCTTGTGCAGGACCGTATGGGCACGCACTGCTGAATATGGATTATGAATATAGTGAAAAAATTGAGCAGGAGATTAGTCGCGGAAATATGGCGCTCAGACCAGGTTGGGTGAGGCTTAACTTTAACTATTTTATATCTGAGGCTGAGTTTACCTACGTATTAAGCGCGCTTAAACTGGTTGCCGAGCATGGTTGGCGCTTATTGCCCTATTATAAGTTAGACCGCAGTGCTTGGAGTTGGCGCTATCAAGGTAAGTTGCCTGATTTGCCTGCTTCTCTTGAAGCTTTTAACCCAATCCAAGATTGCGCCAATCATCAAGCATTGACTGCCGAGGCACCCTGTTACGAGGCTTTGTTAAAAGCGGCTGAAAATGAACTAACTAAAAGCAGACAGCATCAAGCACATTGTCCGCTCGAGTTATCACCATCGTCAGAGGCCCTGCGGTGGTTTGCACTGCCGCAAGATTGCTACAACGAGCTTCAAACATTGCCTGAGGCGAGCTAATTTGACACTGTGCTTTGCACTTCGATGGAAATCAGCTCTACATCAAATATTAGCGCTGAATAGGGTACTATCTTACCCGTACGTCTATTTCCGTATGCTAAGTCTTCGGGTATATAAAAGCGATATTTAGCGCCCTCCTTCATCAGCTGCAGACCTTCAGTCCAACCGGGAATTACTCTATTTACGGGAAAAGAGCTCGCCTCACCTCTAGAGTAGGATGAATCAAACTCGTCTCCGTTAATTAAGGTCCCTCGATAATGCACTTTTACAGTATCTTTCGCTACAGGCGTATTTCCATCGCCCTCTTTTAATACCGTATATTGTAAACCGGTTTCGGTGGTCATGATATTTGCTTTTTGAGCATTTGCCTCCAAAAAGGCAGTACCTAAAACATAGGCTTCACTTTGTTCTTTTTTTATAGAGCTGTCGGTACATGCACCCAAAAAAATAGTGCAGGCAAGCAATACTAACAATAAGTGGTTTTTCATCGTGATCTCCATAAGGCTATTAGTCGATACTCGCATGAATATTGCCTTCAGATCCATAAACAAATAGACACTAACTGAAAGATTGACCGACAAGCATTCATCAAAGCAATAAAATGGTGATAAGCTAAGCCATATAGCAAGCCTAAGGAAACAGCATTGAGTGATATTCCCCCAGATTTATCCCCTAGCCTGCTCGCTAAAATCGGCGATGCTATTGGCGATAAACTCGCCGCATACCTTTCAAAACCTCGAGAGGGCTATCAGACGTTTAGTACTTTAAGCACCGAACAGCTTAAAACGACGCTGCAGCCAGGTGACTTAATCCTAGTTGAAGGGAATAGTCGGATAAGCAGTGCGATTAAATACCTAACGCAGTCCACTTGGTCTCATGTTTGTATGTATATTGGCGAGCATCCTGATCTTCAGCCTATTTTGGAGGCTGATTTAATTGAGGGTGTTATTACCGTTCCGCTAGACAAGTACAATGGTTTTAATTTGCGTATTTGCCGTCCGGTTAACTTACGCCCCGATGATACCCAGTCATTGGTAAACTTCTCAATATCGAAGCTTGGTCATCAATATGACAACAAAAATATCATCGATTTGATGCGTTATTTGCTCCCGACACCACCTGTGCCCCAGAGGTTTAGGCGGGGTTTGTTGGAATTTGGCAGCGGTGATCCCACTAAAGCGATTTGCTCTACTTTAGTTGCTCAAGCATTTCAATCCATTCGCTACCCTATTTTACCGTTGACGGCACAGGTAGATGGGGAAGCTAGCAGCTTAGAAGACACGAACCTAGGACATGCTCGAACAAGACGGATCCAACGTTTAAAAGAATTAATGTTTAAAAACGATATGGTGCTAACCCGACGCCACTACAGTCACTACACACCTCGAGATTTTGATCTTTCTCCCTATTTTGAAGTGGTAAAGCCGACCCTTTGCTGTGGTTTTGACTACAAAGCCATTAAATGGGCAAACGATGAGGCTGAATAACAACATATATTCGACCTAAAGTGTGAATATTTGTTTAGCATTGGCGTAATCAGATACAAACAAGTAGATTTAGTGAATGTCTGAGTTAGCAATCTGCGTTAGCATAGCTGCTGCAAGACTTTTATTAATAAGGAATTTAAATGTCTGTTTATGAAATAAAGCATCCTTTAATTCAACACAAAATGGGGCTAATGCGAGCCGCTGGTGTGAGCTCTAAAGACTTTCGAGAGCTGGCAAGTGAAGTCGCAAACCTTCTGACATATGAAGCGACTAGAGACTTGAGCGTTGAGCAAGTACAAATTGAAGGTTGGAACGGTGACCCGATTGACATTGAGCACATCAAAGGTAAAAAAATAACCGTTGTACCCATTTTACGAGCAGGTTTGGGGATGTTAGACGGTGTTTTGAGACTGGTGCCCAGTGCTAAAATCAGTGTGGTTGGTTTATACCGAGATGAAGAGACATTGCAACCTGTAGCCTATTTTGACAAAGTCGTCGCCGATATTGACGTGCGTACCGCGCTCATTGTTGACCCCATGTTGGCGACAGGCGGGACCTTGATTGCCACCATAGACCTTCTAAAAAGTAAGGGTTGCAAGCATATATTGGGCTTATTTTTGGTGGCCGCTCCTGAGGGTATTAAGGCTGTTACTGATTTACATCCCGATGTCGATATCTATGTAGCCGCAATAGATCAGCGCCTTAACGATCAAGGCTACATATTGCCGGGTTTAGGAGATGCCGGCGACAAAATATTTGGGACCCGATAGTGAGTGCACTTGCAACATTTAACGCGTTATTAATTTAATAATATCCAATAGAATATAATTGTGAAGCGTTCAAGACGTTCCTTAACCGCGATATCCCACAAATGGCATTCCAGACTGATGTATTTAGTTGGCGTGCAGTTGTGTATTTGGGCGCTGTCTGGTCTTTATATGGTAAGCCTCGATATACACGCTATTCATGGAGATGATCGTGTTAAAAATCCCGCATATGTCGATGTACAGTCGGCAAACTATCCCTTAACTGCCGTCGCCAATCGTTTTCCTGAAATGAGCGGCGCGAAGTTAGTTCAAGGTTTAGAGCATGCGCTCATCCAAGTGAATTTTCGTGATAATCCCTACACCGCTATTTTATTGAATGCGAATACCGGCGAGGCTTTACCGCAACTTAGCGCTGAGCAGGCAGAAAAGATTGCTCTAAATATGTTTAGTGGGATTTCATCAGTCAGCAAAGTAACCCTGTTACAAGAAGTGCCTGACTACGTGCCGGCACGTTATGCACCAGTTTATGAAGTTGCATTTAACACCTGGGATAATTTACATTTTTACATACACGCAACAACCGGGGAAATTGTAACGAAGCGCCATAGCATGTGGCATATTTTCGATTGGATGTGGCGCTTGCATATCATGGACTATGACGATGGTGAAAACATACACAATCTGTTTTTACAAATAGTCGCTACATTAAGTATCTTATCCATTATTTTCGGTGGAATATTACTCTGGTCACGAAGACGTTTTACTCAACAATCTTTACTCGTTAGCAAACCATACTACAAGCACTTACTGGTGGCGCACAAATATATAGCGCTGGTCGTTTTCGCCCAACTGTCTGTGTGGCTTGGCACAGGTCTTTATCTATCGCTAATTGAAAAACAGAAGATACCCTTACTTCCCCTCACTAAGATTGATTGGCAACACGTCATACCCGACAATGTTAGTTTTGCAGATTTGCTGCATGATAAACCCCCAATCATTGGAGCTAAGCTGCAAAATATATTTGGTGCACCCTATCTGCTGTATACCGAAAGCCAAGGCTATCATCGGAATTTCACAAGTGATAAACAGCTTGTTGATCTGACAAACGGCTCGCTATTCAACATCGAGCAAAAACAAATTAAGGCGTACTTTGCGTTCATCGAAAAGCCGATTGAAAAGATCACTCGTTTAGATGAGGGATCATCAGACATCCGCGGTGAAATGAATGCAACGTGGCGAGTAGATACTGCCAACACAAGCTATTACTTTGATGCCCGCAGCGCAGAGCAACTTGCATCTTTCGATTTTAAAGCGCGCATACATGACTTAATGATGCGTCTGCACTTTATGGACTATTTCAGTAAGGGCATTTTAATCATAGTTGGAACATAATTTTCAGCGTGGCACTTTTATTACTTAGTATCAGCGGCCTGCTTTTTACATGGCGACGTATCAGCCTATCTAAAAATAGAAAATAAACCGGTATCTTGTCGATTGGCATATAGATTTATTATTGCCTGATACGACTGCTCACGTATATTGTATACTCGGGCATAAAAAAAACCGCCATAAAGGCGGTTTTTCTGTATTTGGCGGAGAGTGAGGGATTCGAACCCCCGGAACGTTTGACCGTTCGTCTGATTTCAAGTCAGGTGCATTCAACCGGGCTCTGCCAACTCTCCAGAGGCCCGCATATTAAAAGCCTATGGCGATAATGTAAAGTCTAATTGTCAAAAAATCGTAAAAACCTGTTTCAATCGCACAATTTTCCGACATGTTTACATCGTCGAACAGGTTATAATAGAAAACACTTGAAAAAGTGAACCAAACACCATACAAACAGCCTAATATATATCGAGTCGTTTACTCGTTATTAGCAGTTTAACAACACTTATGCATTATTTGGAGATACAAAATGGACAGGCGTACTATGTATTCAAGCGCGGCAGACCGCCCAGCGATTGAAATTAATAAGGTACTTCGCAATACTTACATGCTGTTAGCACTAACCGTTGCGTTCAGTGCGGTCACAGCTACTATCACTACATTTTTACAAATTGGCATTATTGGCTATTTTGTGATGCTTATTGGTGGCTTGATCAGTCTGTTTATCGTAAATAAAAAGGCTGACTCTGCCGCTGGCTTGTTTTGGGTGTTTGCTTTCACTGGGTTATTAGGTGGAGCACTGGGTCCAATCTTAAATATCTATTTAAACGCGGGTGCCGGCCATATTGTAATGCAGGCCCTTGCAGCAACGGCTGTAGTGTTTTTCGCACTGTCGGGCTATGCCTTAGTCACTAAGAAAGATTTTAGCTTCTTAGGCGGTTTTTTGATGGTGGGCTTAGTAGTTGCTATCGTTGGCATGTTGGCTAACATCTTTTTACAAATCCCAGCTATGAGTATGGCAATCAGCGCACTGGTTGTGTTTATCATGTCGGGTTTGATATTGTTTGACACTAGCCGGATTGTAAATGGCGGAGAAACCAATTACATTCGTGCAACCACAAGCCTCTACCTAAATATCTGGCAGATGTTTGTTCACATGCTTGCGCTTTTAGGCATGGGCGGCGACGACTAAACCACAAAACTTTATTAAAACGCCCCGTTTTTTGGGGCGTTTTTGTTTGTGTCACTTCCCTGTATACTTCCCCAATTAAACTATAACTATCGTTAAGAAATGTAAAACCATGCAGCAATTCGCGCTATTTGTAACTAAAAGCTCATATGATTCGCGCAATGCCGAGTCAGCCTTCGCATTTTGTGAAGCTGCAATAGCATTAGGACACAAAATTGAGCATGTATTCTTTTATCAAGCAGGTGTTCACAATGCATCAGCATTAATTGAAGTAAATGCTGATGAAGTCAATATGAAAGAGCGCTGGGAGCTTCTGCATGCAAAACATGGTGTGCCTCTTTATGTGTGTGAAACAGCAGCTACTCGCCGTGGTGTAATATGTTCACGCCACAGGGTAGATAGTGATATACAAAATATGAACCCATCTTTTCAATCAGTAGGGATGAGTGCGTATTTTGCCGCACTGCATAACGAAGCCATTAAGAGTATTCAGTTTTGAGTGCATATCTACTAATTATTAGCACCCAAGCGCCTTACCATAGCAGTGCCGCTATCGATGCTTTTGAGGCAGCCCTAGCGGCTAGCAATGTTGGACTACAGGTCAAAATATTATTAGAGGATGATGGCGTCTATCAATGTGTAGAATCTCAACAAGCTGAATCAATTTTCCATAAAAATACCTATAAAAAACTGTGTTCACTCCCCCTTTATGATATTGAAGATATTTATGTAGACAAAGCCAGTATTGATTTTCGCGGGTTACGCATAACTAATGACGGGAAGCTTTCTTACTCGATTATTAATCAAGATGATGTGCTTTTGCTTAAACGTGCATCCCAACAAATTCTGGTGTTCTAGCGATGTTAATTCAAGTAATGTGCAATAAGCTTGACCAAGTGACAGCCTATATTGATGATGAAAGTATTCATTTTGTATTGCTGCAAAATGGCGTGTATCTTTTGCCTAGATTATTGACCCTAGTCTCCCCTCATCGGATTAAGGTACTCGATGTTGATTGGCGCGCTGCTGGCCTTGATGCGCAATTTAATGATCACCCTGCGATTAACAATAAGCACGTAAATTATATAAGTCATACTCAATGGGTAGTGCTCTGCGCAGAGCACACCCCTGTTATGACTTTGCAATAAACAAGGAATCACTATATTGAATCAAGCTCAGCGCTGCATAAGTGTAAATGGCAAGGACATTTTGCTGGATAAAAATGGCTATCTCAGCAATATGTCACAATGGAGTGAGGAACTTGCTCTTGCTCTGGCAAAGCAAGAGCAAATGGTGCTGAGTGATAAACATTGGGAAGTCATTTATTTTGTGCGAGAATTTTATCAAACCTACGACACCAGCCCCGCTATTCGCGCACTGGTAAAGGCTATGAAGGATAAATTTGGACCCGAGGTAGGCAATAGCCGATATTTACATCGCTTGTTCCCTGATGGCCCAGCCAAACTTGCCACAAAACTTGCCGGTTTGCCCAAACCGGCAAAGTGTTTATAGACTTTTAGTTACATCGTCGATTGTATTTCTGTGAGTCCATTCATATATGGCACGAGCACTTCAGGAACCGTTATACTGCCATCAGCCCTTTGATAGTTTTCTAGGATCGCCACTAAGGTTCGCCCTACTGCCAAGCCTGAACCGTTTAGCGTGTGCAGTAATTCTGGCTTTTTCATGTCTTTTGATTTAAAGCGGGCCTGCATTCTGCGGGCTTGGAAATCGCCCATGTTAGAGCAGGAGCTGATTTCTCTATACGTATTTTGCGCGGGTAGCCACACCTCAAGATCATAGGTCTTGCATGAGCCGAACCCCATATCTCCGGTACACAATATCACCTTGCGGTACGGTAAATTTAGCTTTTGTAAAATTACTTCAGCATGCCCTGTTAACTCTTCTAAAGCCTGCATAGAGCTATCGGGATGTACTAACTGCACCATTTCGACTTTATCAAACTGATGCTGTCGAATGAGGCCTCTGGTGTCTCTGCCGTAGCTGCCGGCTTCACTTCTAAAGCAAGGAGTATGCGCTGTCATTTTCACCGGTAGCTCATCAGCATCGAAGATGTGGTCGCGGGCAATATTGGTTAAGGGCACCTCAGCTGTGGGTATCAACGACATACCTTGCCCTTCTTCGGTGGCAGGTTTGGTATGGAATAAATCTTCACCAAATTTTGGCAGTTGGCCGGTGCCGTATAGGCTTTCAGAGTTTACTAGGTAAGGCACATATACTTCGTGATAACCATGCTCTTGGGTATGGCAATCGAGCATGAACTGAGCCAATGCCCTATGCATGCGCGCCACAGCCCCATTCATTACCACAAAACGAGAGCCCGATAGCTTTGCCGCGGTTTCAAAATCGAGGCCGTTGCTTAAGCCTTCGGCCACATCGACATGGTCTTTTACTTCAAAATCAAAACTTGTTGGCGTGCCCCAGGTTAATATTTCAACATTTTCGTCTTCTGATTTACCGATAGGAACGCCCTCAGCGGGTAAATTCGGCGTTTCTTGATAAAAAATGTTAATAGCACTTAGTACATGCTCTAAAGCCGACTTCGCCTGCTCTAGCTTATCGCCTAACTCACTGACTTGAGCGAGCAAGGGAGTAATGTCCTGCCCTGATGCCTTTGCTTTGCCGATAGCTTTAGAGCGCGTGTTACGCTCATTTTGTAGCTCTTGTGTTTCAACCTGCAGGGCTTTGCGTTTTTCTTCCAATTCATTATAAGCTGCAGTATCGAGTACAAAACCTCTGCTAGCCAATGCTTCTGCGGTCTGGTCAATTTGATTGCGAAGCAAACGTGGGTCTAACATAACAATTACTATCCTTTCATTAATGTCATTGCACACCATACAGCCGCAAGGCATAGGCACACGTTAAGTAAAACCGTGATCCCTGCTCGCATCCACTCACCTTGCTGGAGGAACAGAAATACTTCTAAAGAAAACGTAGAGAATGTTGTCAAGGCCCCTAAAAAACCAACGGTAACGAATAGTTTGAGGTCACTTTCAACGTCAGATTGCTGCGAAAACCAAGCAAATACTAAACCTAGAAAAAACGAGCCTACTACGTTAACGCTAAGGGTAGCAAAAGGCAGGCTTTTGCCCAACAAATTTGTCAGAGTTAAATTAGCAAACAGTCGCAAACAGGCACCAAGAGCACCACCGACTGCTACGTATAAATATGTTACCCACGTAATCGTCATGTTGACGAGCCTTGTATTTGCAAATTAAAAGAATGCTTGTTCATATCACTGCTCATTCTTTGCATTATCCTCTAAATTCTGTAAATAGGCGATTTTTTGTAATAGCTGCTTTTCAAAGCCACGTGGATTGGGCGCGTAGTATTGTTGACTGCCCATACTGTCAGGAAAGTAAGATATATCTGTTGCATAAGCTGTATCAAGGTTATGCGGATACACGTATTCTTTGCCATGCCCTGCCTCTTTTGCCAAAGCAGAAGGGGCGTTGCGAAGATGCAGCGGTACCGCTTCGCTATGATATTTTAAGGCATCTCGCTTGGCCGCTTTAAATGCGTTGTACACAGCGTTACTTTTTGGCGCTAAAGCGCAATAAATAACCGCTTGCGCAACGGCTCGTTCACCTTCAGCTTGTCCCACCCTATGATAAACATCCCATGCGGTTAAGCATACTTGTATGGCTTTTGGGTCTGCGTTGCCGATATCCTCTGACGCTATTGCCAACAGTCTTCTGCAAATTGGTGTGACATCGGTATTTGCCGTTAACATACGCGCAAACCAATAAAGTGCAGCATCGCTTGCACTACCACGGATAGATTTATGAAAAGCAGACAGCAAATCGTAATAATGGTCACCCTGTTTAGCAAATGCAGCAATACTCTCGCCTACCGCTACTTCTAGGGTCTGATGATCTATCATGCGAATGCCAGCATCGTTCAGTTTGGCAATATCTGAAGCAATTTCGATACTGTTAAGTAAGCGCCGAGCGTCGCCATTGGCAAATATGATCAGTGCATCTTTGGCCTCTTTCGATATAGCTACTGCGTGCAAGCCATCATTAGCGTTGAGGTGAGTTAAGGCACGCTCGCACAGCATGTCCATATCCTGCACATCAAGTGCTTTTAAGGTGAACACGCGCATCCTTGACAGCAATGCGTTATTAATAGAAAACGAAGGATTCTCAGTGGTTGCACCAACTAAGCGAATGACGCCGCTTTCTACATAAGGTAAAAAGGCGTCTTGCTGGGCTTTATTAAAGCGATGTATTTCGTCCACAAACACCAAAGGCACTGAGCCAAACATACCTTCCTGTTGCTCTTGTGCCTGTTGGGCGACCTGTTTGATGTCTTTTACACCCGAGTTGATAGCCGACATAACTTTAACGTCAGTGTCGAGAACTTTCGCCAGCACATTTACCAAGGATGTCTTACCACAGCCGGGAGGGCCCCACAAAATCATTGAGGGAATGTTTTGCTTTTCGGCTAGCATGCGAAGAATGCCGGTCTTGCCCATTAAATCGGGGTTGCCTACATAATCGCTAAAACTATTAGGACGCAACAAACTGGCAAGGGGGCGAGTTTGGCTCATTTGCGAGGGGCTTGAGATTTCTTCACGTTTATGGCTGCGCGGCAGACTTGCGCTGGTCATCAACAATGTATGACTCGGGTATATCCACTCGAAACGCAGAATCAGCAATATTGAGATTATGTTGGATGCTACTAAACTCGATGATGTTTGACTGTTGCTGACGATCTACAGAATGTAAGGACTGTAAAACACCTTCAACAAAACGAAGCTTGAGTAAGGATATATTGGCATTTTCATCATTTGACTTAAGCCAGTACTCTCCATTTTCATAAGATATATCGACCTTGTCCCAAGCCTCAGTATCATCTGATATTAACAGCATCAATGGATTGTTGTTCACGATGTCGGCTTGATCTAACAAGGTGACTTGCTCAACGAAGGGATCGAGGTTGTATATTACCAAACCATCTGCAACAAACAATGAAGCATCAGGCAAGGACACCTCCCATCTAAGCATGTTTGGTTTCTTTAGAGACATAAGCCCTTCAGACTGCTGCAGGGTCTCGCCCTCTGCGTCTTGAATTAATTGTACAAAGCTCGCACGGTAGCTCTGAAGACTACCTAATATGGGTTTAAGGCTGTCGCTAGCGCTTGTCTCTTGAGAATGCGTAGAAAAGGCAATTGAAGATAAGCATATAATCGCAAGGCTAAACTTTGAAAATGACACAAGTTGCATATTAATCCTTAGGCGGCGGTGGCGCGAGGACTTCGCGGTTACCATTATGGCCGGCAGTACTTATGACGCCGTCCATCTCCATTTGTTCAACTATCCGGGCAGCGCGGTTGTAGCCAATTCTAAATTTACGCTGAATGCTTGATACCGATACTTTGCGGGCCTCGGTAATAAAGGCGATAGCTTCGTCGTAAAAGGCATCATAATCTTCACCAGAGCTCTCCCCCTGCTCACCCGGTAGCAATATCTCACCGGAACTTTCACCGTTGAGAATTTCATCGATGTACTGAGGGGCACCGCGCGCTTTCCAGTCAGCAACAACGGCGTGGACTTCATGATCGTCAACAAACGCTCCATGGATACGCGTGGTGATGCTTGTACCGGGGGGGTTATACAGCATATCACCCATACCTAGCAGAGATTCTGCTCCCTGCTGGTCTAAAATGGTACGTGAATCAATTTTGCTAGATACCTGAAAAGCAATGCGGGTAGGAATATTGGCTTTTATCAAGCCAGTAATTACATCAACCGAAGGACGCTGTGTTGCGAGTATAAGGTGTATACCAGCTGCCCTTGCCTTTTGAGCGATGCGCGCAATGAGCTCTTCGACCTTTTTACCAACGATCATCATCATGTCAGCGAATTCGTCAACAATCACCACAATTGACGGGAGTTTATCTAATGCAGGAGCAGTCTCTTCCATACTCTGACTAGGCTGCCATAGTGGGTCGTAAATATGCTCGCCTTTTGCAGCGGCATCAGCAATTTTTTTGTTATAGCCCTTAAGATTACGTACCCCTAATGCTGACATTAAACGATATCTGCGCTCCATCTCACCTACACACCAACGCAAGGCGTTGGAAGCCTCTTTCATGTCGGTTACCACTTCGGCTAATAAATGCGGAATGCCTTCATATACCGAAAGTTCCAGCATTTTGGGATCGATCATGATCAAGCGCACATCTTCAGGCGTTGATTTGTACAGCAAGCTTAGAATCATCACGTTCACACCTACTGATTTACCTGAGCCTGTGGTGCCAGCAACTAATAAATGAGGCATTTTGCCTAAATCAACAATGACCGGATTACCAGATATGTCGGCCCCAAGTACCATGGTCAATGGTGACTCACTGTTTTGAAAAGCCTCGCAGCTGATGACTTCACTTAGGCGCACCATTTCTCGGTGTTTATTGGGTAACTCTAATCCAATTACCGATTTACCAGGGATTACCTCAACTACGCGCACCGATATCGCCGACATGGCGCGCGCTAAATCTTTCGCTAGCGCCGTGATGCGACTGACTTTTACGCCAGGCGCTAAATCGAGCTCAAACCTTGTGATGACCGGCCCAGGCAGCACATCAACTACGGTAGCTTCAATATTAAAATCGGCGAGTTTAGCCTCTAATAACCTTGAAACTTGGTCTAATTCTTCCTGCGAAATAGGGTTTTCTCTCTTGTTGGCTCTTTCGAGCAGGTCGAACGAAGGCATGGGCGTTAATTGGCTGCTCTCGCCGTCTCGAGAGTCTATTTCTTGTTCGTCAGCACCTGCGTCGCTCTCAGGCGCCAAGTCACTAATGCCTGACTTTGATGCCTTGACTGGCTTTGTCGCATTTACTTTTGTATCACTGGAAAACGGCGGCAAATCTTCATCGAATACTTCGTCAGGGATGCTAAACGATGGCTCAATGGCTTTGGGTGCATGTGGCGCCGCTCGCAGACTCGTAATTGTGACTTTACCGGCGTCCGCGCTAGCTTTGTTAGCTTGGTCTTTTTTATTTTTAGGACTTGGCAGGGATAGTTGACCCACTCTATTGGGTAAAGCAATCAATTGTTTAGTAGACACAATACTTACCTTACCAATCCCATCAACGATACTCATCCATGAAATACCGGTTGCAAGGGTAAAGCCTGTGCAGAAAAAGCAAAGCAGTAAAAGCACCGAGCCAATAAAGCTAAAATGCGGTAATAAGGCCGCGCTGATAATGTCGCCCATCGCGCCGCCTGCTGAGACACTGTAGAAGTCATCAAAGTTAATGCTGGCAATGCCGGTAAAACCGAATATGAGAAGCACAATACCAATAAGACGCAGGCTAATGGTTAAATAATCAAGTTCTTTTAAACTGCGCAAATGTAAGAATACAAACCAACCAATAAAGGCTAAGGCAAAAGGCACCAGATATGCGGTCCAGCCAAAAGTGAATAATAATATATCAGCAAAATACGCCCCAACCGCGCCCATCATGTTTTGCACATCTGGGCTCAATCCTGCTTGCGACCAGCCAGGATCGCTTGGGTGAAATGATGCTAACGCGACCAATAAAAAAAATGCAAAGCCGCATGATAAAATCATGCCTACTTCCATTATTCGCTGTATGCCTGACAGTCGTGACATCTTATTCGTATGTTCTTATTGGTTGAATGGTTATATTCCTTGAAAGATTAGCATATTTGAAAGATACATATCACCTAAATCCGAGGATTTTATCTGGCAATTTAACCCATATTTAACAGCCTGTTTAAGCGACTAATGTTACAGCGTGAAATCTGGGCAGAAAAATACACTTCGCCTAAAAACCACCCTGCTTATGTTCTTTTGAGCGCCACCTAAACATTAACAAGCGCTACTTCAAATTAATTTTAATTTTTGAGGTGTGCTTTACTTCTTCCATTACCACGTAGGTTCTCGATTCGCTCACTCCGGGTAGTCGCAATAAGGTATCGCCCAGTAACTTTCGATAGCTCGACATATCAGCCACTCGCGTTTTTAATAAAAAATCGAAATTACCCGAAACCAAATGACATTCCTGAATATCTTCATGCTCTTGCACCGCCGCAGAAAATTCCGCGAAGATATCCACTGATGTCTTCGTTAATGTAATCTCAACGAACACCAACATGGCTGCACCGAGCATCTCTGGATTGAGTCTTGCGTGATAGCTCTCTATGTACCCTTGGGATTCAAGCCTACGGACCCTTTCGAGGCAGGGACTGGCGCTCAAGCCAACTATCTTGGCTAAGTCTACATTTGAAATTTTTCCGTTTGACTGTAGTTCAGACATGATTCTACGGTCGATACGGTCAATATGTTTGGGGGTTTTCACTAGCATAATTAAATGTTAAATATTTGTCTATTTACCAAATAATATACTGTAAAAAATAAAAATACGAAATTATTATTTTCTTTTTATTCGTTACAATGCGCAACTTCAAACATCCAATATAGAGTGTAATATTATGTTAGTCGGTGTACCAAAAGAAATTAAAAATCATGAGTATCGCGTAGGCTTAACGCCTGCAGCAGTAAAAGAATTTGTCGCCCATGGCCACTCGGTCGTGATTGAAACCGACGCAGGCACTTCAATCGGTTTTACTGATGAGATGTATATTAATGCTGGCGCAAGCATCATTGATAACGCCGCTGAAATATTTGCCACCGCCGACATGATAGTTAAGGTAAAAGAGCCGCAGGCAAACGAATGTAAAATGCTGCGCGAAGGTCAAATTTTATATACATACTTGCACTTAGCACCAGACGCCAAACAAACCGAACTCTTGGTTGCTTCAGGCGCAACTTGTGTTGCTTATGAAACGGTCACCGATAATAAAGGCGGATTGCCCCTACTTGCGCCCATGTCAGAAGTGGCTGGACGCATGTCAATTCAAGCTGGCGCGCACTACCTTGAGAAGGCCCACGGTGGCAGTGGCACGCTGTTAGGCGGCGTGCCGGGCGTTGCTCCCGGTAAAGTGTTAATTATTGGCGGCGGGGTGGTTGGTACCCAAGCTGCTAAAATGGCGGTTGGCCTAGGCGCAGAAGTGACTATTTTAGACCGCTCTCTGCCTCGCTTAAGAGAGTTAGATGATATCTTCTTAGGACGTATTCATACTGTATATTCAACCGAAGAAGCAATTGAGCATTACTCATCAAGAGCCGATCTTGTTGTAGGCGCCGTATTGATACCAGGTGCGGCCGCACCGAAATTGCTGAACCGTGAGCATATCAAAGCAATGAAACCTGGTTCAGTATTAGTTGACGTTGCAATCGACCAAGGCGGCTGTTTTGAAACATCTAAAGCAACCACTCATCAAGATCCTGTATACATTATCGATGATGTCGTACATTACTGTGTAGCGAACATGCCTGGCGGTGTTGCCCGCACTTCTACTATGGCATTAAACAACGCGACGCTGCCGTTTGGCTTGGCGCTTGCCAACAAGGGTGCAAAGCAAGCCATGTTAGATGATAAAAATCTGCTCAATGGATTAAATGTACACAAAGGTTTAGTCACGTATAAAGCGGTAGTTGATGCGCTAGGCAAGCAGTTGAATCTGACTTACTGTGATGCTGTGGAAGCATTAAATAAATAAGGCTTACGCAAATTTACGTAAGCGAACTATAAAGCACAAATCATCTTGGTGGTTTGTGCTTTTTTATGCGATGAAGATTTTCAAAAATATTGTTGCTGATGATTTAACTATATTAAATAGCCAGTGATTTATTAATAGCGCAAAGTGCATCAAAGGGCGAGTCTGCTTGCGTTATAGGGCGACCCACAACTAGATAATCAACCCCGGCTTGAATCGCCGCTAGTGGTGTCATGACGCGTATTTGATCGTTACTATCGCTGCCATGTGGACGAATACCAGGGGTGACTAAACAAAATTTTCTGTCAACCTGTTTGCGTAACAGCAGCGCCTCTTTCGCTGAGCAAACTACTCCGTCCGCCCCTGCATTTTGCGCAAGCAACGCGAGTTCAGATACTTTTTTGGCAATGTCAGTTGTCTGGTAAACCGCAGAAAATTGCCGTTCATCCATACTAGTAAGCACCGTAACAGCGGTTAATAACGGCGCGGCACCTATGCTAGCAGATTGTGCTGCTTCTTTTGCAGCCCGCACCATGTCAGGACCACCACTAGCATGCACATTTGTCATCCATACGCCTAACTTAGCCGCAGCGGTGACTGCTTTGGCCACCGTGTTTGGAATATCATGAAATTTAAGATCCAAAAAAACATCAAAGCCCTCGCCTACCAAGTATTTCACCCACTCAGGTCCGTACAAAGTAAACATTTCTTTACCTACTTTTAAGCGGCATAGTTCGGGAGATAGCTTTGCTACAAGTGTCTTAGCGGCTTGAATATCGTCATAGTCTAAGGCCACTATAACTGGCGATGCGTTGGCTGTGTTCACGTAAGGTTTACCTATATTTTCAAAGACTAATAAGCAAAAGATTGCTGACTATTAAACACCAGATCCAGCCTACATACTCTAAAAACTGAATCTGAAGAGTTTTCGTTTATTCGCCGTCAAGCCCCTTAATAGGCTTGATTACAGACCACTTTTTACAAGAGGGACAAAGCCAATAGAGCTGCCGGCCTGAAAACCCGCAACTATGACAACGATATTTAGGTCTTTGTTTTATTTGCTTGACGATTAATGACTGCATTTGCCCAAGACTTTGCTGTGTTCTGTTATCTGGCAGGGCTTTTTGATATAGACTAAGCAGAGATTCAAACCCGCGCATTGTGGGGTGCTGGTCTAGCTGACGATTGAGCGTTTCGATAGCATCGTCTGTATTTCCTTTTCTCGCGATAATTTTTACCTTCGCGATATATGAAGAGGCGCACTTTTGCCAATACGGGTCGAGTAATTTTTCCAACCTGTCCCAAGCATCAATTTTGCCGGCACAAATTTCTAAATGGGGTATGGCTTCACTCAGCCAGTTTAAGTCTCGCTTTGGCACTTCAGCAAGGTAATCCATAGCCTGTGCATAATTTTCTTGTTGAATGGCTAATTTACCGAGTTCAAGCCACGCTCTAACTTCTTTACCCTCAACCATTATAGCTTTCTTGAGGGTTTTCTCGGCTGCATCTAAATCATTTTCTTGAATCTGTTCTAAGGCCTGCTCACAATAAAAATGGGCGAGAAGCAAGTACATAAATTCATCATTTGGGGTGATTTTTAAACTGCGACTGGCTAATTCAACCGCCTTATTCCATTCTTTAGTTACTTGATAGATACTAAATAGCTTAGATTGAGCGGTGTTAAAGTGTTTCTCATCTTCCAGTAGTTGAATGAATACGCCCTCCGCTCTTTCTAAAAAGCCGGCTAACAAATAATCTGTGCCAAGCTCAACTAGCGCGAGTGCTTCTTGTCTTTTATTAATTTCATCGCGACTGATTAAATTCTGATGGACTCTAATAGCGCGATCTAGCTCGCCACGGTGCCGAAAGAAATTACCCATGGCAATATGTGTTTCAACGGTGTCGTTATTGACACTGATCATCTTCATGAAAGTATCTACCGCTTTATCTGCCTGGTCAGACAGTAAAAAGTTGAGACCTTTATAGTAGTGATTTGAAAGAATGGAGGATTGTTTGCGCTGAGCTCTTCGTAAACTATTTCTTCCCATCACCCAACCGTAAGCGGCGGCAACAGGCAATAACAGAAACAAAAACTCGATCATTTATGGGGCTACTTTAGCAAGCTTATTAAGCTTTCGGGTAAGAACCGAGACTTTTACCTTAAGGGCAAGGTATTTAGTAACTATAGTGCACATACCAAGAATAAAGCCTGCACAAATAGACCAAACCATAAAGGTCGATACCCGCATATCGGTTTGGGCAATTAAATAGTTAACCGTAATCATATCAGCATTACGTGAGCCAACAACAATTGCGAGCAATACAAGCAACACAACGGTGATAATAACCAATATCGCTTTCATCAAGCTTCCTTACTGACGGGTATAGAGAAAATATTAGGCGAAAGAGTTAAAGATCGACTCTATCCCTTAATTCTTTACCCGCTTTAAAATGTGGAACGTGCTTTCCGCTTAGCTCAACCGTGTCGCCTGTTTTAGGGTTACGGCCGACTCTTGGTGCACGATAATGCAGCGAAAAACTTCCAAAGCCGCGTATTTCTATGCGATCGCCTCGTTGCAGTGTTTGCGCCATTTGTTCAAGTAATTCTTTTACAGCAGATTCGAGCTCTTTGCCTTGTAGGTCTTGAACCTTTAAGCCTAGGCGTTCAATGAGTTCTGATTTGGTCACGGAATATCTCCTAAGTTAATCTTATGAGAGGTAACCTTGGTGCATGTGATAAAAAAGGAGCGGCAGAAAAGCCGCTCCTGATAGTACGATTACTCGCCTTTTGCAGCTTTAAATGCTTCTGCCATTGCGTTCGCAAAACCAGCATCATCTTGTTTGTTAACTGAATCAATAGCTTCTTTTTCGTCAGCTTGATCCTTCGCTTTAACAGACAGATTTACGATACGGTTCTTACGGTCAACGCCCATGAATTTAGCATCAATGGTTTCACCCACTTTTACTACATCATTTGCGTCTTCTACTCTATCACGTGCAAGGTCACCAATACGGATATAACCAACAACTTCTTCGCCAAGTTGTACGGTCACACCTTTAGCATCGGCCTCGATAATTGTTCCATTAACAATAACACCTTTTTTGTTATCTGTCAGATACTTATTGAATGGGTCTTCATCGATTTGCTTCACACCTAGAGAGATACGTTCACGCTCTGGATCAACCTGTAATACCACCGCACTGATTTCGTCACCTTTCTTATAGTCACGAACCGCTTCTTCACCCGCTTTCTGCCATGAAATGTCAGATAGGTGAACAAGTCCATCAATACCGCCGTCTAGGCCGATAAAGATACCAAAGTCAGTGATTGACTTGATCTTACCAGACACTTTGTCACCTTTTTCGTATGACTTAGCGAATGTTTCCCAAGGGTTATCAATGCATTGCTTAAGACCAAGAGAAATACGACGACGCTCTTCATCGATTTCAAGTACCATAACATTCACGACATCACCTAAGTTAACAACTTTAGATGGGTGGATGTTTTTATTGGTCCAATCCATTTCTGAAACGTGTACTAAACCTTCAACGCCGTCTTCGATTTCTACGAAACAACCGTAATCAGTCAGGTTAGTCACCGCGCCACTTAAACGAGCACCTTCAGGATAACGCTCTGCAATTTCTTGCCAAGGATCGTTGCCCATCTGCTTCATACCAAGTGATACGCGAGATTTCTCTTTATCAAATTTTAATACTTTAACGTTGATTTCATCACCTACGTTAACGATTTCACTTGGGTGCTTAACGCGTTTCCAAGCCATATCCGTAATGTGAAGTAGGCCATCTACGCCGCCTAAGTCAACGAATGCGCCGTAATCGGTAAGGTTCTTAACGATACCTTTAACTTCATCGCCTTCTTCAAGGTTTTGAAGCAATTGATCACGCTCAGCGCTACTTTCTGCTTCAATAACGGCACGACGTGAAACCACCACGTTGTTGCGCTTAGCATCAAGTTTAATTACTTTAAATTCTAACTCTTTACCTTCTAAGTGAGTCGTTTCGCGAACTGGGCGAACGTCTACTAACGAACCAGGTAAGAATGCACGCACGGTATTCACTTCAACTGTAAAGCCACCTTTGACCTTACCGTTAATGACACCAATGATCGTGGCTTTTTCGTCGTATGCTTTTTCAAGCTCGACCCAAGCTTCATGGCGCTTGGCTTTTTCGCGAGAAAGAATAGTTTCACCGAAACCATCTTCTATTGCGTCTAGTGCCACGTCTACCGTGTCACCAACTTCAATTTCTAATGAACCGTCAGCTGCTCTAAATTGTTCAACTGGGATAGCACTTTCTGATTTAAGGCCAGCATCAACAAGTACAACGTCTTTGTCGATTGAAACAACGGTACCTTTAACGATTGCGCCTGGGCGGGTTTCTAGCTGGAGTAAGCTTTCTTCAAAAAGATCTGCAAAATTTTCAGTCATATTCACATTCAATGTTTAGTCCGTCAATTCAATCCAGAATTACGGGGTTATTAATAAGACCTTTTTCATCCTAAAATCGGTCGCTTTTTGTGCAAAGAACTGCACCGGTGGAGCTTTACGCAAACAATTTACTGTCTATAAATTGTTTTGCCTTTTCAAACACTTGAGTGATATTTAAATTGGTTGAATCAATCTCAAATGCATCTTCGGCAGGACGTAGAGGAGCAGTTGTTCTGTTTGCATCCCGATAGTCTCTTGCCTGTATATCTTCTAAAAGGCGCGAGATTTTAACATCATGCCCCTTATCTTTCAACTGATCATATCTTCTCTGCGCTCGTGCCTCGGCTGAGGCAGTAAGGAAAATTTTGGCGTCGGCGTTTTGAAATACCACTGTACCCATGTCTCTGCCGTCTGCTACCAAGCCAGGTGACTCAACAAAACCGCGCTGACGCCGCAGCAAGGCTTCTCTTACCACAGGCAACGCCGCTACCTGTGACGCTGCAGAACCAACATCTTCGGTTCGAATATCATCGGTTACGTCCTCACCCTCTAAGACGATGCGAGTTACGTTGTCATGAGCGTTAAATGACACGTCTAAGCCACTTGCTAAAGGCACCAGTGCATCTTGGTCGTCAAGTGCCAAACCATGATGAATGGCGGCAACCGCAAGTACGCGATAAATTGCGCCGCTGTCTAAAAAATGCATTTTGTAAGATTCTGCGAGCATTGCGCTCAAGGTCCCTTTGCCAGCCCCGCTTGGGCCATCTACCGTTATTATCGGTATGTGTTGCTGCATAATGGAGGTGCTCATTGCTGAAAACGCCGCAATTATACGCGCATCTTATAGAAGTGCAACGCGACTTAGGTACTATCGCACGATAGTTCTGATAAATGTGGGAGCGTAAAATAAAAAAGCACTGAAGATAGCCCAGTGCTGCCCTATTGCTGACCTATTTTTGCAAACACTTCAAAGAATGTCGGAAAGGTTTTTGACGTACATTTAGGATCATTGATGGTCACCCCACAGTTATCGTCTAATGCAAGCAAAGCGAAACACATCGCCATACGATGATCATCATAGGTATCTATCGCTGCATGTTGAATGTGCTCCGGCGGTGTAATACTTATGTAATCGTTACCCTCTTCAACGCTTGCGCCCACTTTTCTTAGCTCTGTGGCCATGGCGTGCAATCGGTCGGTTTCTTTTACTCGCCAATTATATATATTGCGAATGACTGTCGTGCCCGTTGCAAATAAGGCTGTCGTGGCAATGGTCATCGCCGCATCTGGGATATGATTAAGGTCTTGATCAATGGCCGTTAATTTACCCACCGAAGCGGTAATAGAATTATCTTCCCAATGTATCTGCGCGCCCATGTCTGCGAGCACATCAGCAAACTTAACGTCGCCTTGCACCGAGCTTTTTCCAACACCAAGCACTTTTATCGAACCGCCTTTTATGGCAGCTGCTGCTAAAAAGTAAGAGGCGGAGGACGCATCACCTTCTACCCAGAAGTTACCAGGAGAGGTATACGACTGCTCCGCATCAATAACAAAACGCTGATAGTTATTATTTTGAACATTAACGCCAAACTTTTTCATGCTGTCCAAAGTTATATCGATATACGGCTTAGATACCAAGGTACCCTTAATATTTATACAGACCTGCTGTTTGAGCAGAGGGGCGGCCATTAATAAGGCAGTTAAAAACTGACTTGATACCGACCCGTCTACAGTAAACTCTGTCTGACTTATATTCGCCTGCTGAATCGCAATGGGTGGATAGCCTGGGTTTTTTACATAACGAATGTTCGCGCCAGCGGCAATTAAGGCTTCTGCCAAATCACCAATAGGACGCTCTTCCATACGCGGCTCACCGGTCAGTGTTACATTTACATCTGAAAATGCTAGCGCCGCGCACAGTGGCCGCATCGCAGTACCGGCATTGCCTAAGAAAAGCTCTAAAGGCTCTTTTGCGACGAACTTACCGCCTATTCCATTGACGATGCATTGCGATTTATCCGCCGATAGACGGTATTTCACGCCTAATGCCGATAATGCAGTTAACATGTGACGAATGTCATCACTATCAAGTAAGTTTTCTAGAGTAGTTTGTCCGGTAGCCAAAGCCGCCAGCAACAATGCTCGATTTGATAGACTTTTCGAGCCGGGTAAATGCACTTCGCCAGCTACTTTTTTAACGGGAGATAACACTAACTGTTCCATGTTAAGTTTTGGTCCTTTCAAATGTTTGCATAAACGATACTAGTGCCTTAACTCCCTCAAGAGGCATAGCATTGTAAATACTAGCGCGCATGCCGCCAACAAATCGGTGCCCCTTAAGTGCCACCAAACCAAGCTTCTCAGCTTCTTCTAAGAAAGCGGCATCTAAGCTATTGTCCGCAAGCTGAAAGGTTACATTCATTTTTGAACGATTTTCTGCTGAAATGTTATTGCGATAAAAGTCCGAGCTATCGATACATTCATATAATAAAGCCGCTTTTTGGGTATTGATTTGCTCAATGGCTTTTACTCCACCTTGGGCCAATAACCATTCAAACACCAACCCCGCTAGGTACCATGAAAAAGTTGGCGGTGTGTTATACATGCTGTCATTATTGACTTGCTGCTGGTAGTCAAACACAGAGGGGGTATCTGCTCTTGCTAAACCCACTAAATCTTCACGAACAATAACCACTGCCAAGCCTGAAGGACCAATGTTTTTCTGTGCACCGGCATAGATGATCCCAAAGTCACTCACATCAATTTCTTTACTTAAGATATTCGAAGACATGTCAACAACAATGGGAACCTTTTTAGATTTTGGCACCCAATTAATTTCTATGCCGTCTACCGTTTCGTTGGAGCAGTAGTGAAAATAGGCGGCCTTGTCATTAATTTCCCAGTTCGATTGATCTGGCACCCACAGTTGGTCATCTCTAGTTTGTGTTTTGGCTACGACTTCTGCCTGCATATACTTTTCGGCTTCGGAAACCGCAATTTGCGACCATTGACCAGAAACTAAGTGTTGTGAAAGGTCACCACGCTGAGCTAAGTTCATTGGCACCGAAAAAAACTGCCCTCGCCCACCACCTTGTAAAAACAATACTTTGTAATTTTCAGGAATGTTCATAAGCGTGCGTAAGTCTTGTTCGGCCTTTTCAGCAATTGCCATAAAGGGCTTACCGCGATGACTAACTTCCATCACGGAGGTTCCTTGACCGTTCCAATCCAGCATTTCTGCTTGGGCGCGCTCAAGCACCGAGCGAGGTAAAGTAGCCGGACCGGCACTAAAATTATAGATGGTTTGCATACAGCATTCTCAATGGGTTGTATCTAACACAAAACAAGCGACTCGATTGAGTCGCTTGTTTCAATATTGCACTGAACTTACCAGTCAATATTACTCTTTGGGAGCATCATCAGCATCGCTTTCAGGTGCTTGCGCATCATCAGCAGCTTCAGTCTCAATGACTTCGGCAACGATAGGCTCGCCGTTTTCATCTAGCTCAATCACTTCTTCAATTTCATCAATTCGCTGCAGGCCCACTACACGTTCGCCTTCAACGGTACGAATCAGTCTCACACCTTGGGTGTTACGACCTACCGTAGATACCTCTGCAGCACGTGTACGAACGAGTGTGCCTTGGTCAGAAATCAACATAATTTCGTTGGTTTCGTCTACCTGCACTGCGCCCACTACCGCACCATTTCTCTCAGATACTTTGATGGACACTACGCCCTTCGTCGCGCGACTTTTCGCTGGATACTCGCCGATTGGGGTGCGCTTACCATAGCCATTTTCAGTGGCAGTAAGAATATCACCCTCTTTATTTGGGATAATTAACGAAACGACGCGCTCCGTTTCGCTGATGCGAATACCGCGAACACCTGTAGCAGTGCGTCCCATAGGACGAACCTGTTCTTCGCTAAAACGCACTACCTTTCCGGCATCAGAGAAAAGCATTATTTCACTGCTACCGTCGGTTAAATCTACACCTATGAGTTCATCACCATCGGTGAGATTTACTGCAATAATACCGTTTGCACGAGGGCGCGAGTATTGCGTTAGTTCTGTTTTCTTCACGGTGCCTTTGCGCGTAGCCATAAACACGAAGTAACCGGCTTCAAACTCTTTGATAGGTAAAATCGCAGTAATACGCTCATTTTCTTCCAAGGGTAAGATGTTCACAATTGGACGACCACGAGCATTACGGCTAGCGAGGGGTAAGTTATACACCTTTAACCAATATAAGCGTCCACGAGTTGAGAAACACAAAATATGATCATGCGTATTTGCTACCAACAGTTTCTCGATGAAGTCTTCATTTTTCATCTTTGTAGCAGATTTGCCCTTACCACCGCGACGCTGCGCTTCGTAGTCAGACAGTTTTTGATATTTAACATAGCCTTCGCGTGAGAGTGTGACGACGACTTCTTCGCGCTCTATCAGATCTTCAATATCAATATCGTGCGTCGCCGCTGTAATTTCAGTGCGGCGCTCATCCCCATATTCATCTCTAATCGCGATTAACTCTTCAGATATCACTTCCATTAGGCGGGTTGAGCTCGCGAGTATAATCAACAGTTCAGCGATTATGTCTAAAAGACCGCGATACTCTTCCAGAATTTTTTCATGCTCAAGACCAGTCAATTTGTTTAGACGTAGGTCAAGAATCGCTTGAGCTTGTTCTTCGGTTAAGAAGTAACTGCCGTCACGAATACCATATTCAGGTGCTAACCAATCAGGGCGAGCAGCATCGTTCCCTGCTCTTTCAAGCATTTCGGCAACATCGCCTAAATCCCAGCCCTTCGCCACCAATCCTTTTTTAGCTTCTGCAGGACTGTTTGATTTTTTAATCAGCTCAATAATCGGGTCAATATTGACCAAGGCAATTGCTAAACCTTCGAGGATGTGTGCTCTGTCTCTGGCCTTGCGTAATTCAAATACGGTGCGGCGAGTAACCACTTCACGGCGATGTAGGACGAACAGTTCGAGTATTTCTTTAAGGTTAAATACCTTCGGTTGATTGCGGTCAAGTGCAACCATATTAATGCCGAAGACGGTTTGTAACTGGGTGTGTGCGTATAAATGATTAAGCAGAACTTCGGCCGATTCATTGCGCTTAACCTCTATTACAATGCGCATGCCGTCTTTATCAGACTCATCGCGCAGTGCAGAGATGCCTTCAACGCGCTTTTCTTTTACCAACTCGGCAATTTTTTCAATCAGTCGGGCTTTGTTTACTTGATACGGGATCTCATGAACGATAATGGTTTCTTTACCGTTTTCTTCCTGTTCAATGCTGGCCTTCGCCCGCATATAAATTTTGCCGCGGCCGGTTTGGTATGCGCTGATGATGCCGGCTCTTCCACTGATAATAGCGGCAGTCGGAAAGTCTGGACCCGGAATATGCTCGAGTAACTCTTCAAACGAAATCTCTGGATTTTCAATTAACGCCAAGCAGCCATTTACGACTTCGGTCAAGTTGTGAGGCGGTATGTTCGTTGCCATGCCCACAGCGATGCCCGATGAACCATTGACTAGCAAATTCGGTACTTTGGTGGGCACAACTTCTGGAATGAATTCAGTGCCGTCATAGTTGGGCACAAAGTTAACGGTTTCTTTTTCTAAGTCAGCGAGCAATTCATGCGCTATTTTAGCCATGCGGACTTCGGTATAACGCATGGCAGCAGCAGAGTCACCGTCTACTGAGCCAAAATTACCTTGACCGTCAACGAGCATGTAGCGCAGTGAAAATGGCTGAGCCATCCGTACAATAGTGTCGTACACCGCAGAATCACCATGCGGGTGATATTTACCAATAACGTCTCCAACAACCCGCGCGGATTTTTTATAAGGCTTATTGAAGTCATTTTTAAGTTCGCTCATTGCAAATAATACACGACGGTGAACAGGCTTAAGACCGTCACGTACGTCGGGCAATGCGCGCCCTACGATTACACTCATTGCATAATCAAGATAGGAATTCTTAAGTTCTTCTTCTATATTAATCGGGGAAATACTACTGGAATTGTTGTCAGCCATGAACTGAATGATCCTTATTGTTGTGGAGTGATCCTCTGGCCCTACTCATTCTCAAAATGAGCCTTAGCCTGAAAGTCCGTATGGACGTGCACATCACCACTTTGTTTTTATCATCTTATTTTCAAGTCGTGATACTAGCACTATAGGCTCAAAAAATGTAGCGCCTTGTGCGCTTAGAGCGTAATTTATTTTGCGTGCATTAATTGTATTTGCAAGAAGCCTTATCAAGGCCACATAAAGGTGCGATAATCTTCACAATTCGTTTTGCCAAATGGGAATAATAATGTCAAATGTTGACGCTCAAGAACTCAGCAAATTTGCTGAGCTAGCCAGTCACTGGTGGGACAAAGAAGGTGAGTTTAAATCCCTTCATGACATTAACCCCTTGCGTGTTGACTATATAGAAGCCCACTGTGAGGGCTTGTTTGGTAAGCGAGTGCTCGATGTTGGGTGCGGCGGCGGCATTCTCTCTGAGGCATTAGCGTTAAAGGGGGCTGAGCTTACTGGCATTGATATGGTTCAGGCGTCTTTAGATGTTGCTAACTTGCATCGCTTAGAATCGGGTGTACAGGTAGATTATTATTTAACTACTGCCGAAGATTGGTCACAAAATCATCCACATGCCTACGATGTGGTCTGCTGCTTAGAAATGTTAGAGCATGTGCCCGACCCCGCTGCCATAGTCAGGGCTTGCGCTCATATGGTAAAACCCAATGGCAAAGTGATTTTTTCTACCTTAAATCGCAACATGAAATCATATCTAATGGCGATCGTGGCCGCCGAATATATGCTATCGATGGTACCTAAAGGAACCCATGATTACGCCAAGTTTATCAAACCTTCTGAGTTAATGGCGATGATCGAAAATACATCACTAAACGCCCTAGAAATGACGGGCCTGCATTTTCAACCCTTGTTAAATCAGTATTACCTGTCTCAAAAAAATGTCGACGTAAACTACTTTATTGTCTGTCAGGCAACTTAAATCACGAACCTACGCAAATTAGAGCAAGCAAATTTAGATTAATGCGCAGTTTGTCACTGAGGATACTTGATGTCGTTTTTAGATCTTGTACCAAGATAAGGAATGACCAACTTTCTGCCGCATCTCTTAATTACATTTTGGACTAAGAATATGCTTTTTAAAATTAAATGTTTTTTTGTTTTTTAGCATAAAAGTAGTTGCAAGAACGTGAGTACAAGTAAGCATTAATCTCATCGGTAAGTTCCTACTAACTAAACGAAGATGTGAACCATTGTTGACACCCAAACACTAGATATAGTGATTGCATTACCACTAAAGACCCACTATCTTGTGTCTATTGACATTATGCGTTCATTTTTTGGATCTTCGAAGTACCTGCAGATGATAAGTCAATCATTCAATTTTTTGCGCTGATAACACATTAAGCTGGGCAAAGACTCCAGCCATAAAAATAAGAGTATAACCATAATGAAAAATGATCTTTTGGTAACCAAACGAGATGGTTCACAAGAAGCAATAGACTTAGACAAAATTCATCAAGTTGTTACATGGGCCGCAAGCGGACTTGAAGACGTTTCTGTTTCGCAGGTAGAAATAAAAGCACAGATACAGTTTTACAACGGTATTAAAACAGCAGAAATTCACGAGACATTGATAAAGTCTGCGGCGGACTTAATTTCAACTGAGTCGCCAGATTATCAATACATGTCTGCTCGTCTAGCCATCTTTCATTTGCGTAAGAAAGCCTACGGCAGATTCGAACCCCCAGCCTTATACGATCATGTTAAAAGCATGGTTGAGAAAGGTAAGTACGATAAGCATTTATTAGAAGACTACAGCCCTGCTGAGCTGGCTGAAATGGATGCATTTCTTGATCACAGTCGCGATATGGACTTCAGTTACGCAGCGGTTAAGCAGTTAGAAGGTAAATACCTTGTACAAAATCGAGTAAGCGGTGAAATATACGAAAGCGCCCAGTTCCTATATGTGTTAGTTGCGGCATGCTTATTCGCAAAATACCCTGCCGACACTCGCATGGATTACATCAAACGTTTTTACGACGCGACCTCTAAATTTAAGATCTCCCTGCCAACGCCGATTATGGCAGGTGTGCGCACCCCTACTCGTCAATTTAGCTCGTGCGTGTTGATCGAAGCTGGAGACAGCCTAGATTCGATTAACGCCACCGCCAGTGCCATCGTTAAATATGTCAGTCAACGCGCCGGCATTGGCATAAATGCGGGTCGAATCAGAGCTATTGGTAGTCCGATCCGAGGCGGTGAAGCTTTCCATACTGGCTGCGTACCCTTTTATAAGTATTTCCAAACTGCGGTTAAAAGTTGTTCTCAAGGCGGCGTTCGCGGCGGCGCAGCGACCTTGTTTTATCCTATGTGGCATCTGGAAGTAGAGTCACTATTAGTGTTGAAAAACAACCGTGGCGTTGAAGAAAACCGCGTGCGTCATTTAGATTATGGAATTCAGTGTAATAAACTGATGTACACCCGGATGATTAAAGACGATTACATCACCTTATTTAGCCCTTCTGATGTGCCAGGTCTGTACGATTCTTTCTTTGCTGATCAAGTAGAGTTTGAAAAGCTCTATGTACAGTATGAAAATGATGACAGCATCCGTAAAAAGCGAGTTAAAGCGATTGAACTGTTTAGCCAGTTTATGCAAGAACGAGCCAGCACGGGCCGTATTTATCTGCAGAATGTCGACCATTGCAATACCCACAGCCCATTTGATCCCTCGGTTGCACCTGTGCGTCAAAGCAACCTATGTTTAGAAATTGCATTACCCACCAAACCATTACGCAACGTCGATGATCCAGAAGGTGAAATAGCCCTTTGTACGCTCTCTGCATTTAACTTAGGTTCAATTGAGAGTCTTGATGATTTTGAGGAATTAGCCGACCTTTCTGTGCGTGCCTTAGATAATCTATTGGATTATCAAGATTACCCTGTTCCGGCGGCTCTGAATGCAACCATCGGTCGTAGAACCCTAGGCATAGGCGTAATTAACTTTGCCTACTACCTTGCAAAGAACGGCGTGAAATACTCTGACCACAGTGCGAACGGTTTGATTCATAGAACGTTTGAAGCAATGCAATACTATTTGTTAAAAGCATCTAATAATTTAGCCAAAGAAAAAGGCGCGTGCCCTAAATTTAATGAAACAACCTACTCAAAAGGCATTTTGCCAATAGACTCTTATAAACGCGACCTTGATGCGGTATGCAATGAGCCTCTTCATTATGATTGGAATACCCTTCGCAATGAGATTGTGGAGCATGGTTTACGCAATTCGACGCTGTCAGCGCTTATGCCATCAGAAACCTCATCACAAATTTCAAATGCGACAAACGGAATTGAACCACCGCGTGGGCATATTAGTATAAAGACCAGTAAAGATGGCGTACTAAAGCAAGTCGTGCCTGATTACAAAGCGCTGAAAAATGCCTATGAATTAATGTGGGACATCCCATCAAACGATGGATACCTGCAGTTAGTTGCCATTATGCAAAAATTTATAGACCAAACTATTTCGGCGAATACGAGTTACGATCCAGGTAAGTACGAGGGCAACAAGGTTCCCATGAAACTCTTACTAAAAGACTTGCTGACCACATACAAGTTAGGCGTGAAGACGCTGTATTATCACAACACTCGCGATGGTGCCTCAGATAAATCAGACACCGAACTCGCTGGTGTCGTACAAGAGCCTCAAGCGCAAACCGCAATCATTGAAGAAGATGATGACTGCGCTGGCGGCGCATGCAAAATATAATCGGATCAGGAATATAAATGAAATATACAACTTTTAATCAAAAAGTGACTGACACGATGACAGAGCCGATGTTTTTCGGTGACCCAGTAAACGTGGCACGTTATGACCAACAAAAGCACCCTATTTTTGAAAAGCTAATCGAAAAACAAATATCTTTCTTTTGGCGTCCAGAAGAAGTGGACGTTAGTAAAGACAGAATGGATTTTCAAAAGCTGTCAGATGCCGAAAAGCATATATTTACATCTAATTTAAAGTATCAGACCTTACTCGACTCGGTCCAAGGTAGAAGCCCAAACATTGCTTTTTTACCGATTATTTCATTACCCGAATTAGAGACATGGGTAGAAACATGGTCGTTTTTTGAAACCATTCATTCACGCTCTTACACCCATATTTTACGAAACTTGTTTTCAAATCCAAGTGAAGTCTTCGACGATATCGTTGTGAATGATGAAATCAGACGAAGAGCCACGTCTATTTCGATGTATTATGACGATTTAATATTTTATACACAGATTTACCAAACCCGTGGTGAAGGTGTGTTTACAATAGACGGCGAAACGCATCACGTAAATTTGCGAGCACTTAAGAAAAAGTTATTTCTATGCATGAATTCGGTTAATGCGCTGGAAGCCATCCGCTTTTATGTTTCTTTTGCCTGTACGTTTGCTTTTGCAGAGCGTGAGTTAATGGAAGGGAATTCTAAAATCATTCGATTAATCGCTCGCGATGAAAATATTCACTTAACCTCAACACAGCATATTTTAAATCTTTGGATAAAAGGCAAAGATGATCCAGAGATGGCTGAAGTAGCAAAAGAGTGTGAGCAAGAAGCCAAAGATATTTTCTTGCTTGCTGTAGAGCAAGAGAAAGAATGGGCAAAATATTTATTTAAAGACGGCTCTATGCTGGGCTTAAATGAAGAAATATTAAGTCAGTATGTAGAATATATTGCTAATCAGCGTATGGCAGCCATTGGTATGGGACAGCCTTTTAATGTTAAAGGTAACCCTCTGCCATGGATGAATAACTATCTTACCTCTGACAATGTCCAAGTTGCACCTCAGGAGACTGAGATAAGTAGTTACTTAGTAGGTCAAATTGACAGTGAAGTCGCTTCTGGTGATTTCGAAGAGTTCGAACTATAAGCGTGATTGTTAAAAACCAAAAGATAAGCGTGTGTGTCGATAAGACCACACGCTTTTTATTTGATCAGGAAGAAAGTTTACTGATTGCCATGGAAAAACAGAATATCGATGTGCATTATCACTGTCGAGAAGGTTTTTGCGGCGCGTGTCGCACCAAGTTATTGTCCGGGCAAGTAGAATATAAAGTTGACCCTTTGGCCTGTATCGAGGACGATGAAATACTCGCATGCTGTTGTGTGCCGCTTACTGATATTGAAGTAGAGACCTACTAGAAAAAGCACAGATGAAGCCGTTTGCCTAAACATTTCTTAGGTAATGCTCAAAAGGCCTTACCCAATAATCAGCAATAGCAGCCTCTCCTGTGAGTTAAAGCGCTAAACCAATTCTTCTTGCGACTTCAATATACGATTCAACGACTGAGCCTAAGCCTTGTCTAAATCGGTCCTTATCAAGCTTTCTTTTTGTTTCACTGTCCCATAGTCTGCAGCCATCGGGTGTGAACTCATCACCTAATATAATCTGGCCTTTTGCATCTACCCCGAACTCTAATTTAAAATCAACTAATAGCATTCCGCCCTTAGCAAAAAGAGGACTCAAAACACTGTTCACCTTAAATGTAAGTGCTTTCATTTCATCTATCTGTGCCTGGCTAGCCCAATTAAATCCAATGATATGCGATTCATTTATCATAGGGTCATGCAAGGCATCATTTTTTAGAAAAAACTCAAAGGTTGGCGGGTTAAGTGTAACGCCCTCTTGCACGCCTAAGCGACGGCATAAAGAGCCTGCTGCATAGTTTCTAAGCACACATTCAACGGGTATCATTTTGAGCTTTTTAACGAGGCTTTCGGTATCAGATAGCAGGCTTTGCACCTGTGTTTGCACGCCAGCAGCTTCAATTTGCTGCATGATAAAGTGATTAAACTTATTGTTAACCTCACCCTTGCGCTCAAGTTGCTCTATTTTTTCCCCATCAAACGCGGAGGTATCATCTCTAAATTCTAATACCAACAGATCGGCTTGATCCGTTAAAAACACGGTTTTTGCCTTACCACGGTAAAGCTCTGCACCTTTTTGCATTTGCCGCCTCAATCTAAATGTCTAAGTTTTCTTCAGCCATGTACCCAGAAAATACTGAGAACAGATCTGTCGCTTGTTTTGCCTCAAAGGGCTGATTGTCTGTGTCTTTAAACGTGATGACCGTTTTCTCGCCTAAAGATTGCACCAGTAAACGGTAGTTAATTTTTTCAAGATCGAGTTCATCTTCGCTGAACATACCTTGCCACCACGAATTGTCTGGGCCATTATATTTGACGAACATCAAACCTGAAGACTGATCTAAATCGATAACGTCAAAGCCCATTTTTCGCAACACCAAAAGGAGCCGAGGCCATGTATTTGCGTAAACAGCATCTACCACGAAAGCCGGATCGCCGTCTGGATTAAAGCCTAACTCTGAATTAAAGCCTTCGCGAATCATCTCTATGCGCTGAGTTTGCGCTAAACGAATTCCAAAATCATATTCTTGGATAATATAATTAAGAAAATTCACCTCATTCTCTCTTAATTCAAAAGGACTGATATTAGCTAATTGAGATTCACCGTTTTCGTCGATGAACGCAATCTTCTCAACATTTAACCCAGCTGTTCTGCCATGTGGAGCGAGATCAACGGTCAATTTAAACTTTCTGGCCTGCTCTATCACGTCATCATTGAATTCATACCAGCTCGCATCAACGTTCTTTCTTGAGACGACCCAGTCGGTAATTAACACGTTTTTCTCGCGATCAAATGATTCAACGGCAATGCTGTTCAATTCCAAATACGCGAGCACTGTGTCCCAAACTTCTGCATCTAGGGCTTTGCTGTCATTCACTTGATCGAACATTACAGTGGCCTTTGAAGACCCCTCGACGACATGTGAACCCCCCACTAAAGGCAGCACTAATCTTGGTGACTGCACCAATACAGCGGGGCCTAAAATGTTATGTTGCGAGTTGGTTTGCGGCAGTGCATAGCGATTTGATATCGGTGGACGAGTTAAATCATCGGGCACTTTCAGCATTTCAGCTTCAGTGACATCTAAGTAATCAAAATTACCTGATGCTTGTTTACGAGTTTCAGAACTTGTACATCCAGCAGTAATTACCAGCGCAAGCAACGAAAAAAGAATCGGTTTTTTCATTTCTATTTTATTAATCCTAATTGCAATAACCTATATTCGATTTGTTTTTGGCTATTAAGTTCAGGCAATACCATTGGTAATCTTAGCATTGCGCTTTGTAAACGACCCATTTTATACAGCGCCCACTTGGGGATCACCGGATTTGGTTCGATAAATAAATCGGTATGAAGTTTTGACAGCACAGCCTCTATTGCCCGTGCTCCCAGAAAATCTTGCTTGCCGGCCGCGTCACACATTTGCGCCATTTGCGTTGGCACAATATTCGCGCTTACTGAAATAACGCCGTCGCCGCCTTGGCATAAAAACTCACAGCCGGTAGCATCATCACCGCTAAAGTTAATAAAATCAGAGGATACTGCTTGCCGTGTTTCAGCAAGTCTTGTGAGATCGCCAGTGGCGTCTTTTAAACCAACAATGTTGGGATGTTTGGACAGTTTGGCCACGGTTTCGGTAGACATGTCTGCAACCGTTCGCGATGGCACGTTATAGAGTATGGTGGGAAGGTCAGTCGCCTCGGCAATGGCTTCAAAATGAGCAATAATGCCACGCTGTTGAGGTTTATTGTAATAAGGAACAACGCTTAAGAAACCATCCACTGAGAGCTTTGCCATTTCTTTGCTTAGAAATATCGCCTCCTCCGTCGAATTCGCGCCGCTGCCAGCAATAACGGGAATTTGTCCCTGAGCGTAGTGAACGATTTGTTTGACTACGTCGATGTGTTCATCCATCGGCAGAGTGGCTGACTCACCGGTCGTGCCAACGGCAACAATACCGTGGGTACCTGCTTCAATATGCCACTGCACAAGGCGCTCAAGACTGAGGTTGTCAATCTCACCTGATGCCAATAGTGGTGTCACTAATGCGACGTAACTTCCTCTGAACATTTACCCCCCCTTTAAACAAGACGCAATAGTAGTGTTCTAAGCTAGTAAAAACAAGCAGAAAACCTTATATTGAAGATAATATTGAAGCATGTGAGAGTAGGAAAACTTCAAACAATGAAAACCGAGTTAATTGTAAACGTATTAGGTGCTGACAAGCTTGGGATCCTTAGCTTAATAGCCGGTTGTATCAGCGATAACAATTGCAACATTTTAGACTCACGCCACGCAATTTACGGTCAGGACTTTTCTGTAACGATGATTGCGAGCGGAAACGAAAACGACATCACTCGCCTTGAAATTGCGCTATCAACACTTTGCGTCGAGCATGAACTTTTATGCATGATGAAGCGCACAAGTGGTCATATCAAACAAAACATTGAGCAAATTATTACTTTAAAGTTTGCAGGTAGGGACTCCAGTGGGCTTATGCAAACTGTAACCAAGTTACTGGCGGGTGAACACGTAAGCATCAATGCCGTTAGGCAGAAGGTGACGAGCGAAAACAGTTATTGTCATGTGGAATGTAAAATGATTTTATCTGCCCCGGCTGATCTAGATTTGGCTGAATTCGATAATAAGGTAAAGAATGCCCTCCACGGCTTGGGTTTATCAGGCCGAATTAGTCATCAACAAAATAAGGAAGACAATGAATACATTGAAAGCTGGGGATAAAGCACCGTCTTTTACTTTACAAGACCAGAATGATAAGACCGTTAGTCTGAGCAATCTCGCAGGCAGCAAAGTGGTGGTATACTTCTACCCTAAGGCAATGACACCCGGCTGCACAGTTCAAGCGCAAGGCTTACGCGATCACAATGAGCAGTTGAAAGCGGCCGGAGCGGTAGTGTTGGGGATTAGCC
This sequence comes from Glaciecola sp. SC05, assembly GCF_041380235.1. NCBI lineage: Bacteria > Pseudomonadati > Pseudomonadota > Gammaproteobacteria > Alteromonadales > Alteromonadaceae > Glaciecola > Glaciecola sp. SC05. Next base: position 139,414 of record NZ_JBGIYY010000002.1, on the reverse strand, counting down.
CTGATCCCGTCGCCAAGTTAAAAAAGTTTGCCGATAAAGAATCTTTGAATTTTACTTTATTGTCTGACCCAGAGCATAAAATTGCGGACGCCTTTGGTGTCTGGGGTCTAAAGAAATTCATGGGCAAAGAATATGATGGAATTCACCGAATTACATTTATTATTGACGAAAGTGGGATGGTGAGAGATGTGCTTGATAAATTTAAAACCAAAGACCACCATCAAGCAGTGCTAGATAGCATAAGTTAGTTAACCTAAACCTAAACCATACAGCAAAGAGCAACAGAGCTACGTTAATACGCACATAAAAAAAGCTAATGAGGATGTCCCATTAGCTTTTTCGTATATTTTCCCGACGTGTAAATCGATGCTGATGCCGGCAAACACTGCATAATAAATTTTTAGCGTTAAACCGCGCTGGCGTTTTCGTCTGCTGCCGGCTTGGGCGTTGACCAAGCGGTAATTAGCGCTTTGACTAAAGTAGCCAGTGGAATTGCAAAAAACACTCCCCAAAAGCCCCATAGCCCTCCGAACAACAGCACCGCAATAATGATATACAGGGGATGCAGATTGACAGCCTCTGAAAACAATATTGGTACTAGCAAGTTGCCGTCTAAGGCTTGAATAATCATGTAAACCAGCATAATGTAGCCAAATTCAGCTGTAAGACCAAATTGAAATAATGCAACTATGGCCACAGGGATAGTAATAACGGCCGCACCGATATATGGAATAAGTACTGAAAACCCCACTAACACTCCTAACAAAAGTGCAAAACGTAGTTCGAGAATGCTAAACGCGATACTGGTGACGGTGCCCACAATAATTATTTCAATTACTTTACCACGAATATAGTTAGCAATCTGGATATTCATTTCTACCCCGACCTGCGTGATTAAGACTCTTTCTTTCGGTAAAACCGCAGAGATGCTGTCCACAAAGAAACCTTTATCACTTAGCATAAAAAACACCATCAGCGGCACTAAGATGATGTAAATCAACAGCGCGGCTAAGTTACCCAAGGAGCTAAATGATGCTGATAGCGCCTGCTCACCTAGGTTGACTATGCGTTCATTAACCCCTGACATCATCGATTTTATATAAGCAACCTCGACTACATTGGGGTATTTTTCAGGCAAGGTTGTGAGCCACTGCTGCGCAGAATCCCAAATTAAGGGAATTTCCTTAATCAAATTTACACTTTGCTTTGAGATAATTGGAACAATGGCTATCGCGGCAATAAAGCAGACCAGCAAGAATACAGTGACGGTAAAGGATGTCGCTAGGGAGCGCCGTACGCCAAGATTTTCCAGTCGTGTTACAGGAACATCGAGTAGATAAGCAATCACGATTGCCACCAATACGGGCATCAAAATGCCACCAAACACAAACAGCAGCGCACATGAAAATAAAATTAGCAGCAAAAGCATCAACGCATTTGGGTCCGAAAACTTGCGTTTATACCAATTACCAAACACTCCGAGCATTTTTTTACCCTTTCATTATTTTAAAAATACGTTATCGTTACTTACTCATCGAGCGACGCTCGCAAACTAGCACATTAACATCTTGCTGTGAAACTAAGATGACCTAACGAGGTCTATCTATAGTATATAGTAATCATATGGATATCAGACAACGTTCTTATGCAGTTTTTTAAACTTCGTAAATTAGTTATCGCCCTGCTGCTTGTAAGCAGCAGTGCGACCTATGCTCAAACCAATAATAACCGCAACCAACTGCCTGAAATCGGTGTTGTTGCCTCTGACGCTATCACCATTGATAAAGAAAAACTCATTGGTGAGGCTATAATGCGACAATTACGCGGGCAAGCACCATTAATTCATGATCCGGTATTACAGGAATACCTGCAAGATATTGGGAATCGCCTTGTCGTCCATGCCGATAACACCAAATTCCCCTTCAAATTTTTCATGATCAACAACCCAGTACTGAATGCATTTGCGTTTTATGGCGGGCATATTGGCGTGCACACCGGTTTAATTGCTCAAGCTGAAACGGAGAGTGAGTTAGCTTCGGTACTAGCCCATGAAATTGCCCATGTCACGCAACGCCATCTAGCCCGCAGAATGCAATCTCAGCAGCGCTCATCCCCGCTGCAGATTGCCAGTATGATAGGCAGTTTGTTGGTAGCAATGGCAGATCCAAGAGCCGGAATGGCGGCGGTTTCTGCAACCATGGCAGGAGGTCAGCAGGCCAGTATCAACTTTACGCGGAACAACGAGCAAGAAGCCGATAATATCGGCATCAACATCTTGTTCAGAGCAGGTTTTGATCCCATGGGTGCTCCAGGCTTTTTCAGTCGGTTGGCAGAGCAAGCGGGCTCTCGCTCAACTCAACTTGCGTTTTTACAAACTCACCCGCTTCCTCAAGACCGAGTCGCTGAAACGATTACAAGGGCGCGTGCTTATGGCGATGTTTATGTTGCAGATAGTCTAAGTTTCCAATTAGCACGAGCACGAATTCAAGCACGCTATATGCTTACCAGCGATCGAAACCTCAATATTTTTCAGACCGACATCAAGCGATATCAGGGTGTTCGGCAAACTGCTGCGCAATATGGCTTAGCGTTAGTGCTGTTTGAATTAGAAGAATATGCGCAAGCTGAAACCGTCATCAATGAATTACTCAGTCCTGATCCCGAAAATTTATTTTACCTCGACTTGAAAACCGATGTGTTGTTAGAGCAAGGTAAAGTCACTGAAGCTATTAACATGCTCCGCCCGCTTTGGTTGCACAAACCACAAAACCAGGTGTTAGCGCTGAACTTAGCCAATAGCTATATGAAGGCTGCCCAATATGAATCTGCCATAGCGATTTTAAGAGATTTATTACTGGTAAATAATGAGAACTTATTGTCGTATCAGCTGTTAAATGATGCCTATGAGCGTACACAGCAAAAGAAAGAGGCACATAAAACTCAGGCGGAAATCTATGCGCTAATTGCTGCCTATCCCTTGGCGATTGATGAGCTGCAGTTTGCTTATAACTTTGCCAAAGATGACAATCTTGAAAAACAACGTATTTTGGGCAGAATTGACCAACTGCGCACCGCTCAAGCTAACGCTCAACGCTTAAGCCTTTAAGGCCGGTTTATCCGGCAGACGCCTGCGCCGCGCCAATAACATCTAGCAAATTTTCAGCGGTTTGTTCACCAAATAGCTTTCCTTTTAGTGTCCCATCTGGACTGATGATGTAAGTAGCAGGCAAATACTGCGGCCGCTCAAACGGAAAAGGCGTGGTTATCGCGTTGATCAATGGAAAATTCATTTCATACTTTTGTTTGATCTCTGCCAACTTTTCATCCGTTAGATTGTCATAGCTAACGGCAAACAGGACGGTATTGTCAGGCTTTATTTGTTCAAGTTTACTAAGCTCTGGAATCTCCTTGAGGCAAGGTGCGCACCATTCAGCGAAGTAATTGACGATAATAAACTTGCCGATATAATCCGAATGCTTGTGTTTTGCACCATCAAGCGTGGTAAAATCGCTTTGATTTAATTGATAAAAAACACTGCCAGCAACGATTGCTACGGTAGCAATCAGTATGTATAGCCACTTGTGTTGCATGAAATGGTTCACCTTAATTATGAGAGGGTAAAATAATGCCTAAAGCCGTTCTTTATCACAACCCCCGATGCACAAAAAGTAGAGAAGCTTTGGCTTTTCTTAGCTTACAAATTAGTGGGCTAGAGGTTGTAGAATATTTAAAAACACCCCTAAGTAAAGCGACCTTAGTACAAATTTTTAGCGCCTTAGATATTCACTCAGCGCATGACATGATACGAACAACAGAAGCGGAATATAAATTAGCCAAACTGTCCTCTCGCTCCACCGACAATGAAATATTATCGGCCATAGAAAAATATCCCAAGCTGCTAGAGCGCCCAATCTTAGTTTATGGGACGCGTGCAGCAATAGGTCGACCGCTTGATAATATAGCGAATCTGCTGAATGAGTAAAATACTAATATTGTTTTATTCAAAACACGGTGCAACCCAAGCGCTCGCCGAAGCCATCGCCTTAGGTGTGCAAATGAATGGTTGTGAAGCGATTCTTCGCTGTGCTCCTGAAGTCAGTAATAATCTGCAAAAAAACCTTAAGTCCATCCCGGATGCGGGACATTTGTATGTCAGCAAGCAAGACCTTATTGAATGCGATGGCTTAGCATTAGGTAGCCCAACGCATTTTGGGAATATGGCTTCTGGTCTTAAATATTTCATTGATAGTCTCACCGATTTATGGCTGAAGGGCAGTTTAGTCGATAAACCAGCTTGCGTTTTCACTTCAAGTTCTAGTATGCATGGCGGGCAAGAGAGCACCCTACTTTCTATGATGCTGCCACTGCTGCATCATGGTATGTGTATCGTAGGCTTGCCATATAGCGAAGATAAATTGCATAGTACACGCACTGGCGGCACACCTTATGGCGTATCCTGTTTTGCAGGCGAACGCTTTAATGGATTGTCAGAAGATGAAACGATTCTTGCAAAAGCCATGGGAAAGCGCATCGCTACATTTGCAAAGCATTATACACAAACCGATAAAGGTAATAGTTAATGACCACAACCCCAATGTCCGCGAAAGTGAAGCGCTATCGCTATCTTGCCCTTATCTCACATGTTGGATTGTTAGCATGGATGTCAATTTGGTATTTGGCTTTAGATACAAAATCGGATTATTCGATTATATTCATTGTTTTATTTTATGTTTTACCTTTACTCTTTCCGCTTAAAGGTGTCATACAGGGAAAACCTTACACCCATGCGTGGGCTTGCTTTATCGTATTGCTGTATTTTTTACACGCTATTACCGTTATGTATGCAGAGCCCACTTACATTTGGCACGCGAGCTTTGAATTATTGTTGGCGTCTGGGATGTTCATTGGCTGTAGCGCATTTGCGCGATTGCGGGGCCAAGAGTTAGGCACTAGCCTGCCTAAGCTAAGTAAGGTAATGGAAGAAGAAAAAGCTAGGTTCGAAAATAGAGGAAACTAATCATGCGTTGGAGTATGGTACTAATTGCTGGCATATTTTTATCTGCTTGCGGTGGTGGGGCTGATTCTACTGCGCCCGCTCGCCCTGCTCCGACGGCTCCTACTACGCCGCCTCCAATAATTGGCCAACTGCAGCCAATACAAGAAACATCTAAGGTCAATGTATACGGTCAAACAAGTGCACTAGTGGGTGAATCGGTTGGCTTTGCAATTACATCCAAAAGTGGAGATATTCGTGCAACGTGGCAGCAAACAAGCGGTGCCTCAGTGCAAATGCTTGCTGATAATTCGCTTGGTATAGGTTTTGATGTGCCGCAAGCCGGTCAGTATACTTTTGTGGCTAACGTTACTGCAAGCGATGGCACAATAGAAAGTATTACCATTGATATGAGCGCATCAAATAATCAAGCCGTCGAGCTAAACATCCGACTTGATCATGGCGTAACAGAATTAGGCAAAGTGTCTTTAAGTGCAGACAGCGCAAGCGGTAAAGCAATTTCAAATATTAGTTGGCAGCAGCTATCAGGACCACAAATTGCGCAATTGACAGAGCAAGACAGCATGTTATTTTTTGACGCACCGGCAGTCAATCAAGATGCAGTCATCGAAATGCAGGCCTCCGTTCAATTCAGCGACGGCTCTACAGCAGTTGATACTGCACTAATTGCCATCAAAAATGTTAACTTCGATACAAACGGTCTGTTTTATCGAAATAATTTTATTATTACTGAAGACATGCATGCCTACAATCCTTCAAGCCCCTACAAAGCAGCCATAGAGAGGTGTGTTTATAGTAATCAAATTCCCAGTCGACCCAACTGCACGTTTAATACACTTCCCTTGATAGGAAGTGTGACAAGCAATCCATCAGTACAGGATATCCTTGATCGCACGCTCGTTTCTCATGATTGGATGGGCGACAGTTTCAAATATTACTTAGAAAACTCACTTGCGGGGGTGGACATGCTGCGTTTGCTGCGTGGCGTAACTGCCGTTGTTATTTCTTACGACGTTAGACCATCATTTTATTGGGCGGCAACCGGTGCCATTTATCTAGACGCCAACAACTTTTGGCAAACACCGTTTGAACGAGATACCTTGAATGATCAACCCGATTTTCGCAGCGACTTTGGAAATGATCTTAACTTTTCAGTATTTTGGCGCTATACCAAAAACAATGATTACTATCCCAAAGGCCGATACCCAAAGGGTGAAAGGCAAACCCGAGATTTTGAAGACTTAGAGGCGAGTATTTCGTGGTTGATGTATCATGAACTTGCGCACGCAAACGACTTTTTCCCTCCAAGCTCATGGCAGAACATCAGTGCTAATACCACACCCTTGGACTATTTCCAAAGCAACGGAGCCAATTCAGATGTTCTAGATCGTTTGTACCCTCTTCGGTCAAGCGAGATGCATGCACTTGCTGAGGTTAGCTTTGGCGGGCAAACACCGACAACTCAGCAGCGCAACTATCGCGGAACAGACATTGAGACTTTCTTCACGCCTGATATTGCCCCGTCTTATTATTCTTATTACACCATTCGTGAGGATTTTGCGACCTTGGCCGAACGTTTTTTTATGCTACATCGTTTAGGAGCTGAGGCCGACGTGGCGATTATAGATGGCCAAACGTCAAACGATTTTAATGTTATTTGGGGGCAGCGAAATAGAATCAGCGAAGCGGCTTTACGTGAGCGCACGGCCTTTGCTGTGTCTAGAGTCTATCCTGAATTAGGCAACATTCCGGCTCTGCAAGAACAGTTGCCGCCTCCTAGATTAATGAACCCAGCAAACGGCTGGTTTGGTAATTTGGATATTTCACCAGCCACTAATTCAAACGTGGCCGAGCAGCGCACATTCGACCTCAAAGAACAGGCCTGGCTCGACCAGAAAAGACCGCATGATAAGGCCCCGTCTACAGCTATTCAGCCCTAAGCAGGCAGCTTAAATTGAAAGTGCTTGTTTGATAAACGGAATGGTTAACTTTCGCTTGGACTGCAGTGATAGACTGTCTAAGCGTTCAACCAATTGCATCAACTTGTGCATGTCGCGATGACTACGGTTCATCAAAAATAGAATCACTTCTTGCTGCACGCTTATGCCGCGCTCATTAAAGTGTTTTTTTATGGCCAATACTTTTTCAGACTCATCCAGCTCTTGCAGATGAAAAGTTGTCCCCCACATCAAGCGAGAAGCCAGATCGGGTAGACTAAATTGACATGCCACCACAGATTTACTTGAGGAAAACAATAGGCACTTACCACTGTGTTCTAAAAATTGATTGATCGTATCAAAAATTTGAACTTGCCAAGCGTGCTGATTAGCAATAGCGTCAATATTGTCTATAAACAAACTATCCAACAAACCGATATCTTGAATGATTGGTGCTGGCATCGATACTAGTTCATGCATATCTAAATACTGACAACTGATCGAATTTGCCTCAGCAATTTGATGACAGGCCGATAGCAAGTGAGTTTTTCCAGCACCGTGTAAGCCATGCACAAAAGTAATGGGGTTTGCGGCACTTTCCCCTAGCGTCGATGAAAGTTGCTGCTGCAGGTGCTCAAGCAAAGAAGTATTGCTACCAGCAATAAAATTCTTCAAAGAATAGTCATGAGAATGCAATACAGGTAAGACTAATTGCATTAACGCTGCCACATCAATTGAATATTATGTTCTTCCAACGATGTATTCACAGACTCCCTAACGCGACGGTCTAAAACCACTAAGTTAATAAATTCAGCGCTATTTGTGCTTAAGGTGATAAGGAAAATAGCGTTCGAGCCGTTTACGCCGATCAACTCTACATTATCGACCTGAGGCATTGTGCGGATTAATTCAATTACCTGATTGTAGTCGGTCAAGGACCTTACATTCTGCATAGTGAGTTTATGCAGGCGTGCATCACCAACCGTGCTGTCACCACCAAACGCGTATTGCCTGGCAAGCATATCGGCATATTCCTTTACCAGCAGTGCAGCAGCGCCCTTATCATCAGCTAAAAAACCTTTTCCTATATGCACTTCTTTGGCATTACTAAATATCCAATCAATTTGAAAGCGTGCATTTTCATCTATGGCAGAGAGGGCTTGTGGGCTATTGTTCGCCGGACTAGATTCAACTAGAGCGGGATTGAACAGGCGTTCTAATGCTCGCTGTTGCTCTAAAAACATGGCTTCTTCTTGGTACTGTGTGCGCATATTTTCGGTTATCGGTTTCAAAGTTGCGCTAATCGTAAACACGGTACCGTAGCGGTTTGATTGTGGCATCAACTTTGCCGTATTTTGTGTCCAAACATCAAAGTCGGATATCACCATCGCATCATTCAAATCGCCTAATGGCAACACAATGTTAACGCCTCTTTCAAAAGCTAACTGTTGAAGATGTTGATTAAACTCTCTTGCGGTATTTTGATTCAGCCATCTTATATTCGAAAGCTGATTTTGTTCTGCAAGCCACAGGGTTGCGTTTGGTCGTAAACTTGCCCAAATAGGTAAACCGGTAGCCTTTAATAGGGTGATTATTTTCTCTTGATTAAATCGGGCTTCAAACATCAATATGTCTTGGCGCTGTACGAACGAGCTTGATATCAAATATTGTTCATAATTCACTATCGCCCTGCGAATAGTCGGCTCTAAGACGGTCTCTTCGCTACCACTTATTTTGATGAACACTTGCTTGAGTGCTTCACGACCCGCAGTGCTTTGGGTGGCTGTTGACTGATCGGCAATTAGCACTCGCCCCACGTTAACGTCTGCAACGGCAGTTGCACAAAGGTGGGCGCTAGCACAACTCAGCACAAGTATGAAAATCAGTTTTAAATACATCAAAAAAAACAGCCTAATATTAACAGTGTGGGTATTGTCTGATATTTGGGCCTGTTTTGCATCTCTAATTTCTAGAAGTTTTAATACAAAAAAAACATGGTAACTGCTAACATTCACACTTTGTGACTGATTATTTAACAAGGACATTGTGTGAGCAACCAGAATACCCCATTAAGCTATAAAGATGCCGGCGTAGACATTGATGCGGGTAACCGTTTAGTTGAGCGTATTAAATCGGTGAGTAAGCGCACAGCGAGGCCAGAAGTAAAAGGCGGTTTAGGTGGATTTGGTGCTCTGTGTTCTTTACCGACAAAATATAAAGAGCCTTTACTGGTATCGGGCACCGATGGCGTTGGCACCAAATTACGCTTAGCCATGGATGCAAACAAACATGATGGCATTGGTATCGATCTCGTCGCAATGTGCGTAAATGACCTGATTGTGCAGGGTGCAGAGCCACTATTCTTTTTAGATTATTACGCTACCGGTAAGCTCGACGTAGATACTGCGGCTGAGGTAATAAGCGGTATAGGTGCAGGTTGCGAGCTAGCGGGCTGCGCGCTTATTGGCGGCGAAACCGCTGAAATGCCGGGGATGTACCACGGTGAAGACTATGATGTAGCAGGCTTTTGCGTGGGCGTTGTCGAAGCGGCCGACGTGATTGACGGCTCTCGCGTTAAATCAGGTGACAAAATCATTGCCCTTGCCTCTTCTGGCCCGCATTCAAATGGCTACTCCTTAATACGCAAAATTATTGAGGTCGCTAAACTTAATTTGTCATCAACTTTAGACAATAAACCACTCATTGAGCACCTATTGGCTCCCACGCGTATTTATGTAAAGTCTGTACTAACACTGCTTGAGCATGAAACGGTAAACGCAATATCACACATTACTGGCGGTGGATTCTGGGAAAACATCCCACGGGTTTTGCCGGCTAATATGACCGCCCACATTCAGAGTAGCTCATGGCAGTGGCCTGCCGTGTTTTCTTTTTTACAAGCACAAGGCAATGTTGAAACCGAGGAAATGTATCGCACCTTTAACTGCGGCGTTGGTTTGATGATTGTGGTTGATGCGCAAATTGCACAGCGCTGTGTCACTCATTTAAATAGCCTTGGCGAAACTGCCTGGGTCATTGGTGATATTCAGGAGCAAACCGACGAGCGTCAAGTAATCATCCACCAATAGCTCAGTGTAATTAAGGCAACAGTATGTCTAAACGCATTGTTATTTTAGTCTCTGGCAACGGCAGCAATGCACAAGCGATTATTGATGCGTGCAATAATGGGCGCATTAAGGCGAGTGTTGTCGCACTTATATCGAATAAGAAGGACGCTTTCGGCCTGCAAAGAGCTCGAAAGCACAACATCGACGCGATTAGCATCTCGCATACCGACTACGGCGATCGCGAAAGCTTTGACCTCAGCTTACTCGAGATCATACAAAGCTACCGACCCGACCTTGTGGTACTTGCGGGCTTCATGCGGATATTAAGCTCTCACTTTGTAGACGCATTCGCTGGTAAATTACTGAATATACATCCGTCTATTTTACCCAAGTATCCGGGGCTTCATACCCACCAAAGAGCGCTTGATAACGGAGACAAAGTGCATGGAAGCAGCGTTCACTTTGTGACTGCGGAACTAGACGGTGGGCCTGTAGTCTTAAAAGGGATAATTGACATAATGCCCCAAGACGATGCAAACTCTCTTGCTACTCGACTCGCGTCAACGGAGTGGCAAATATATCCAAGCGTTGTAGAATGGTTTTGTGACGACAGGTTAACATTGATCGGCGACGAAGTGCTCCTCGACAATAAAACGCTACCTAAAGGCGGAATAGTCTATGAATAATAAAATCAGCAGTACCATAAAGCTGATATCGGTTATATTTTGTATGCTTTGTTACACTGCGGCATTTGCTAAAGTAAGCCCCTTCTCCTCAAGCTTTGTTGCTTACTATGATGGTAAGGACGTTGGCGAAGCTACTTTAGTATTGTCCCATGTTAAAGACAGCCAATATCAACTTTCCTATGTGTCAAAAGTATCGAAGTTTTTCCTCTCAGACCGTCGATACGAGACAAGCATTTTTGAAGTTGAGGACAACAAACTTATACCTATCAGCTATATCTACAAACGAGAAGGAACCGGTTCCAATAAATACTTGAGTGTAAGCTTTGATAGGTCAAGCGACACTATTCTTGTAAACGAACAGCCCAAGTTTGACTGGAATGATGAAATGGACAATCAATTATTCAGAGTCGACTTATCTCAGCGCTTGCGTGATGGAGATAGCGAATTTAGCTATGACTTTATCAACAATCGCGGTGAACAAAAGCATTACAAACTTGAGGTTCTAGGCACTGATAATTTATCCCTCCCGTATGGCAGTCTGTCGGCAACTAAAGTAAAAATTAATAGAGAAACAAATAAGCGTGTTACCTATGCTTGGTTTGCACCCGATCTTGATTATTCCTTAGTACGCTTTCAACAGTTTAAAGAAGGCAAAGAACAAGGTGATATCAAGCTACAAGCATTTACTCGCGAATAAGTATCGCGAAATTGGTTTTATTATGGGTATCTTGTTATTGATAAAAGTTACTGAAAAAAAACACCTGCGACTTGTGGTATTAAATTTACAGTCGATATAAGAGGACATTCGTCCTCTTTTTTGTTGAAAACTTGATATTTCAACGCATTAATTATAGTCTTTGCCTTATCTGGTCAGACCTTTGGAGTTAGTATGTCCGATTTAATTTGGGTGTTAATTGTGTTAACCGCGGTAGCTGTGGTGAGTTATAAACGCTACAGTTTACAAAGCAGTCTATTTGCCATCGCAGCTACGCTTGCCATTGCAACAATATTCGGTTCTCTGGGATTTTTTAGCTGGTTAATATTCGCTGTGCTTGCTGTTCCCCTCGCCTACGAACCTTTGCGTAAAGATATTCTTAGCAAAAAATTGCTCACTTTTTATAAGCGCGTTTCACCGGAAATGTCGCAAACAGAACAAGAAGCGATTGATGCTGGAACGGTATGGTGGGACGGTGAATTATTTAGCGGCAAGCCAGACTGGCAGAAACTGCACGCAATCGCGCCAGCAAGACTTACCGCAGAGGAACAAGCTTTTCTAGATGGCCCCTGTGAAACCGTCTGTGCTATGGTAGACGAGTGGCAAATCAACCATGTCGACGCCGATTTACCCGAAAATGTATGGCAATATCTGAAAGATAATAAATTCTTCGCCATGATTATCGAGAAACAATACGGTGGTCTGCAGTACTCAGCTTATGCTCAATCTCGCGTTTTACAAAAGCTGGCGGGAGTTAGCGCTGTTCTTTCAAGCACGGTTGGTGTTCCCAACTCTCTGGGCCCCGGTGAGCTATTGCAGCACTATGGAACAAAAGAACAACAAGATTACTACCTGCCGCGCTTAGCCGCGGGCGAAGAAGTTCCTTGCTTTGCACTAACTGGCCCGGAAGCTGGCTCTGACGCTGGTTCGATTCCTGACGTTGGTATTATCAAAAAAGGAATGTTCAAAGGCGAAGAAGTCTTAGGTATGTCGCTTACCTTCAACAAACGTTACATCACCCTTGCTCCTATTGCGACAGTTGTAGGCTTGGCATTTAAACTATTTGATCCCGACGGCTTACTCGGAGACCAAGAAGATTTAGGCATAACTTGCGCCCTGATCCCAAGAGACACAGAAGGCTTGCAAATTGGTCGTCGGCACTATCCCTTAAATGTCCCGTTCCATAACGGTCCACTGCAAGCCGATAACTTATTTGTTCCACTGAGCTACATCATTGGCGGTGAAGCAATGGCTGGCAAAGGGTGGCGCATGCTGATGGAATGTCTATCGGTAGGACGTTGTATCACATTGCCATCATCTGCTGCTGGCGGTGGTAAGCAATTAGCCCTTGCAACTGGTGCTTATGCACGCATTCGACGTCAGTTCCGTTTACCTATTGGGCAAATGGAAGGCGTCGAAGAAATGCTAGGAAGAATCGGCGGCAATGCCTACCTGATGGATGCCGTTACTTCATTCTCAACCGCTGGTGTCGATTTAGGTGAAAAACCGTCGGTGATCTCGGCAATATGCAAATATCATTTAACAGAAAAGATGCGAACAGCGGTCAATGATTCAATGGACGTGCATGGAGGCAAAGGTATTTGCTTAGGTCCAAATAATTATTTAGGCAGAGCATATCAAGGTACGCCTATTTCTATTACCGTTGAAGGTGCCAACATCTTAACGCGAAATATGATGATTTTTGGCCAAGGTGCAATGCGTTGTCATCCATATGTCCTCGAAGAAATTTATGCTGCGCAAAAAGAAGACAAAAAAGAGCAATTAACCGCCTTTGACAAGGCTGTGTGGGGTCATATTGGCTTCGCATTTAGCAATACTGTGCGATCCTTATGGTTTAGCGTGAGTGGGAATAGGCTCAGTGGTACTCCCTTCTCAGACGAAACATCTAAATACTACCGTGCATTGCAGGGTTATTCAGCAAATTTAGCGTTCTTAACCGATGTTAGCATGGGTGTATTAGGAGGCTCATTAAAGCGCCGTGAACGTCTGTCTGCGCGCTTGGGCGATGTTTTAAGTCACCTATATTTAGCAAGTGCGGTACTTAAACGCTACGACGACCAGGGCAGATTAAAAGAGGACTTACCTTTTGTTGATTGGGCTTTGCAGGATAGCTTGCACCAAATGGATGTTGCGATTGATGACTTCATTCGTAATTTTCCGGTGAAACCTGTAGCTTGGATGCTAAGAACCGTAGTTCAGCCTTTAGGCAAGCGCTTCGATAAACCATCAGATGACATTGAACATAAAATTGCGCACATGTTGCAAAACCCATGTAGCGCACGTGATAGACTTGGAGAAGGTCAATACCTAACGCGTATTGAGGGTAATTTATTCGGTGATTTAGAACAAACACTAGAGAATATTATCAAAGTTGAGCCGATTTTTGAGCGAGTGTGTAAAGCACTCGGAGAAAAACTACCAATGACCCAGTTGGATAAGCTTGCCGAGAGGGCCCTCGTCGCAAATATTATCAGTGATGACGAAGCGAAACTGCTCCATGAAACAGAAGCGGGTCGACTACGCACAATCAATGTAGACGATTTTGACCCGCAAGAGTTATTAATGTCGACCAGTGATAAGGTTAAAAAGAAAGCGGCTCCCCGCAAGCGCACGACAAAAACTAGCAAAGCAGCTAAAGCGGCTTAGTACCCGCAGTTAAAGAAAGTAAAAGGCCGCTGATATAATAGCGGCCTTTTTTATCGGTTTAGAACGTTAATTATTTTGGCTATGACAACAGCATCGATTTTTCTTCTGCGCTTAAAAATGCCATGTTAATCGCGTTTTTCTGCAAGGTATCACATTCTAGACTGCTGAGTTTTAAAACTGTTTGAGCAATATCAAATTCATCTCGAAGGCTGATGTTAGACACACCGGGATCGTCAGTATTTAGACAAGCGAGCACGCCATGTTCAAGAAAAGACTTGAGCGGATGCGAGGCTACGTCAGTCCACGTACCAGTTTGGTAATTAGAGGTTAAACAGCTTTCAATGCCAATTTCGTGTTCTTTTAAGTATTCAACAAGTGCAGGATCTTCGACTGCCCTTACGCCATGCCCAATTCTGTTTGCACGCAATAAATGAATAGCATCCCAAACACTGCTGGCGCCATCAGCCTCACCAGCGTGAATGGTATATCGCCAATCTGTTTTCGCCCGCGCAAGAGCGAAATGCTCTACAAAACGTTTACCCGGAAAATTATACTCGTCCCCCGCTAAATCAAGCCCTGCAATACTTTCATGATGTGCTAGCAATGCATGTAACTCAAGCATACAAGCCTCTTCACCGAATGTCCGACTCAGGATACCAATGAGCTTGGCTTTTACCGGGTATATCGCTGTTGCCGCATTTATTCCTCTTACCACCGCACCCACCACATCTGTTAGTGCTAATTTATGACATTGCGCCATGTAAAACGGTGAAAATCTCAACTCAACATATGCTAAACCTTCGTTATACGCATCTTCAACGTTCTCAAACGCAATACGTTCACAGGCCTCGATATTTGCCAATACCGAAACGCCATAATCTAATTTTTGTAAAAATTCGAGAAGATTGGAGGTTTTATCTTGAATGTAAATGATCTTTTCGAGCGTATCTAAATGCTCGGAAGGTAGTGGTAATTTATGCTCTTTAGCGAGCGCTAAAATGGTCGAGACACGCACATTTCCGTCTAGGTGACGATGTAAATCTACTAAAGGCAATCTCAGTGTTGTCATTATTCCAACTGGAGTTTTTCAATCTTTATTAAAATTTGTGTGCGAGATTTTACATTAAATTGTTTAAAGATCGAGCTTATATGTGCTTTAACGGTCGCTTCAGTGACGCTTAATTGCTCTGCAATTTGCTTGTTCATCAAACCTTTGCGGACTAATCGCAAGACTCTGAACTGCTTTGGAGTGAGGCCTCTTACCTGCTCTGCAACATCAATAATTTCGTCATGCACCAGTGCCACTGAATCTCGAAATTTTGCAGGTAGCCATGTTTCACCTTTCAACACTAGCTTTATCGCTTCCACGACATCTGCAGTTTTCGTGGTTTTAGGAATATAAGCCACTGCACCAAACTCCATGGCTTGGGAAACGACACTTATTGTTTCAGTCGCCGAAATAATCGCGACTGGAATATCTGGAAAACGCTGACGCACTCGAAGTAAGCCGTAAAAATTCTCGCAGCCAGGCATGTTAAGGTCAAGTAAGATCATAGACATGGCTCGATGCCTATTAAGATTCGATACAGTAGTGTCTAAGGAGTCGGCTTCAAAATAACGAGCTTTTTCAAAATTATTTTGTAACGCCGAGATAAGCGCTTCACGATACAGAGGATGGTCATCCGCAACTAAAAATTTTAGCATGTGCTTATTCGCCTCTTTTATTTATAATGATGAGGTCTCTGTGAGACTCAAGCAATAAGCACCAACATAAGATGATTAACGCATATTTTAACGTGGAGATCTTAATAACAATAAACGCCACCTAACAATGCGAGTAGAGTATTAAATCTACGCCTTATTTTCCACTAACCATAAGTATAGTATATGAGCAATAAATTACCAGAGAATGCAATCGATAGGCTGTTTTTATCGAGCGATCAAGACTTACATCCGTTTAAATTTAACCAATCGGTTGTTGATGTCTTTCCAGATATGATTAATCGCAGCGTACCTGGATATCAAACGATAGTAGACGGTATCGGGCGTATTTCTCAGCGCTTTTTAAGTGCTGGGAGCAGCGTTTATGACCTTGGTAGCTCATTGGGCAACGTCAGCTTGACCATTGCGAAACACAATATGGGTAAATCTGTATGTATTTACGCAATCGATAACTCTATCGCAATGGTAGAACGCTGCAGGCAGCATGTAGGGGCATACAACTATGATGCGCTTATCGACGTGCAGCAGGGCGACATTACTAAACTGTCCTTGCGTCCCTGCGACATGGTAGTGATCAACTTCACGCTTCAGTTTATTGAACCTGCCCAGCGACAATCACTGATTAATAAGGTATTTTCCGCCTTGAACCCAGGTGGCGTTTTAGTGGTCTCTGAAAAAATATCGGTGGAGGGGCAAATTATGGATGAGCTGCTTATCGATCTTCATCACGAATTTAAACGAGACAACGGTTATTCAGACTTAGAAATCAGCCAAAAGCGCTCGGCACTTGAGAAAGTCATGATTTTAGATAGTTTTGAGACGCACAAAAAACGCTTGCTAGCAGCCGGGTTTAGCGACATTTCCGTTTGGTTTCAACATTTTAACTTTTTGTCATTTTGCGCGGTAAAATCATGAATAACGGATGGAAAGGCGCATTTTACCAATCAGTAATTAACACGCCCTTGCAATCGTCCCTGATAACATTAATGCCTCTCCTCGAAGCATGGGAAGGTGAACAGCAGCATGCAAGTGCAAAAAAATGGGCAAAACAACTAAATAATCTACCTCGACCTAAAGATGTCCAACTCAACATTTCAGATACCGTCATTTTGCAATCACTACCGCCCTTGGACCTTGGCGAGCAAAAACGCATAAACAGTATCTTAAAGCAATTCATGCCATGGCGAAAAGGCCCTTTCAAGTTGTTTGGCGTTGAAATTGACACAGAGTGGCGCTCTGACTTTAAATGGAGCCGGGTGAGCCCTCACCTTACATCATTAACAGGCAAACGTGTGTTGGATGTAGGCTGCGGAAGCGGTTACCATCTTTTTAGGATGCTTGAGGACGGTGCCAGCCAAGTTATCGGTATTGATCCTACCCCCCTATTTTTTTACCAATTTCAAATTTTTAAACAATATCTACCCGAACATAATCTGCATTACTTACCAATCGGCATAGAGGACCTACCTACTACGCAAGCCTTTGACACTGTTTTTTCAATGGGTGTGTTTTATCACCGCCCTGACCCGCTGCTTTTCTTAAAACAGTTGAAAAACCAGTTGAGTACAGGCGGGCAGTTAGTATTAGAGACCTTAGTTATCAATGGCGATGAAAATACGGTGTTGCTGCCCAGCGACCGCTATGCGCAAATGAGCAACGTATATTTTTTACCCAGTATTGCGGCCATGAAAAAGTGGCTAGAGAAAGTCGGCTTTAAGGATGTCAGCTTAGTGGACGATTGCGTCACCAGCTTAGATGAGCAACGCTCTACAGAATGGATGGACAGTTTATCCCTAAAAGATTTTCTCGACCCCGATGATCTCAATAAAACCATCGAGGGCTACGAAGCTCCGCGTAGGGCAACATTTATTGCTACAAGATAAAATCATCCTTGGCATGTATCGTGATAGTTGTATCCGTATAAATGAATTAAACGGTATTTTGATAATTGGATTGTAAGGTTTAAACCTTCTCACAGGGCAACTAAATATGCTTGACCAAACAGAGGATTTAAAACAATTAATCTATTCTCATCCTATACTGCTAAAGGTCTTCACTTGGATATAGAAAAAAGTCTTGCGAATTTTATAGAAGAGCAATGTTTACCTACTCGGTATACAGAAATCGCGGCAGAGTGGTTTGTCCCGCTACTAGAAAGAATCACTTCAAAGGTGCAACTGCACCAAATTAAAGCAAAGAAGCCTCTTTTTCTTGGGATTAATGGTGCGCAAGGCAGTGGTAAAAGTACGCTTGGCGAACTATTAGTCCGGCTATCAAAAGATGCTTATGATCTTAATGCAGTGTGCATGTCTTTAGATGATTTTTATCTAAGCAAGCAAGAACGCGTTTCTTTGGCTGAGTCAATTCACCCGCTTTTGGCGACACGCGGCGTGCCAGGTACCCACGACCTTCAATTATTACAAAACATCTTAAGCCAGCTAAAATCCTATGCTAGTTGCGCTATTCCAAGTTTTAATAAGGCAATAGACGATCGCAGCGATCCGGCAACATGGCCGATAATTGATACCAAGGTCGACCTAATAATACTCGAAGGTTGGTGTGTCGGTGCGCCACCGCAGACTAAGCAACAACTCCTTCACGACGTAAATTCACTTGAACGTGAAGAAGACGCAAATGGTATTTGGCGAAATTTTGTAAACACTAAACTTGCAACAGAGTATCAAAGGCTGTTTTTGCAGCTTGATTACTTAATCATGTTGAAGGCGCCCTCTTTTCAACAAATATTTTCTTGGCGATGTGAGCAAGAACATAAAATGCAGAAAAGAAACATCGAGTTAGGACGGGATCAGGGCGGTATGTCTGACGCTCAAATAGCAGCTTTTATTCAACATTATCAAAGAATTACTGAGCATGGACTGACACATCTTCCGGCTTTATGTAATGAAGTTTTTGAATTAGACCAGCAGCGAAATGTTGTAACATGTCATATCCATTAGACGCCGATGCCACTGCCCTGATCTTTAGTGATTTGGATGCAACATTACTTGATCACTATAGCTATTCGTTTGCAGCAGCAAAAAGTACTTTAGATAAGCTGCGTCTAAAAGCGATACCCGTTATTCTCAATACCAGCAAGACTTTGGCTGAAGTAAAAGTTATTCGAGCAGAACTGCAGTTGACGTCTCCATTTATCGTCGAGAATGGTGCAGCAATATTCATACCTCAAGACTTTTTTAAAACGAAACCCAAAGAAGCCGTGTGGCAAGATGGATTTTGGGTGAAAACATTTGCATCACGACGCTCTCACTGGCTTAACTTGATTAAAAAGTTACAACCAGAGTTTCTCGGCCAATTTGAAATGTTTTCAGAAATGTCTCTGGCGCGCATATCTGAAGTTACCGGATTAAGTGAAACGAACGCCGCATTAGCAGCCCAGCGACTGTATGGAGAGCCCCTACTGTGGAACGGCAATGACGATGAGCGAGACATTTTTGTCGCCAAGGCTAAGAAAATGGGCGCCTGTGCACTATTGGGCGGACGATTTTTGCACATATGCTCAGATGCCAATAAAGGTAAGGCGCTAACGTGGATGAAAAATGAGTACCAACGTCAGTTACAGCAAACCAATGTAAAAACCATCGCACTGGGCGACAGTAATAACGACATTGCTATGCTGGAGGTTGCCGATATCGCGGTTCGAATACGATCGCCAATCCATCCACCTCCATTATTGCAGCGCAAAGATTCGACCTACACAAGCAGTTTAACCGGACCAGATGGTTGGCGAGAAGCCATCGAATTAATTATGCCGTCACTATAAACGTGCATTAAAAAGGAAAACAAAATGGCTGATTTTTATCAAAACGGGATCATTACCACCTTACATAATTTGGAATCAAGGGAAATAGACGATTTAGAGACCGAGCTGGAGTCTTTTTCTGATCGCCGGCCAATGGGCTTAATTTTGCCCTCGCTATTCTCAGAGTTAAAGGGCAAAGCACTTCCCGACATTATTAATCAAATTTCTCAGGTGCCCTATTTAAGTGAAATTGTCATTGGTTTAGACAGAGCCAACGAAGCAGAGTTTAAACATGCATTATCGTTTTTTAATACCTTGCCCCAACGTCATAGAGTCTTATGGAATGATGGTCCACGCCTAAAGGCCTTAGATGATGAACTACAAAGCTTAGGTTTAGCCCCTAAAGAGCTTGGAAAAG
Source organism: Glaciecola sp. SC05 (assembly GCF_041380235.1). NCBI lineage: Bacteria > Pseudomonadati > Pseudomonadota > Gammaproteobacteria > Alteromonadales > Alteromonadaceae > Glaciecola > Glaciecola sp. SC05. Next base: position 119,427 of record NZ_JBGIYY010000002.1, on the reverse strand, counting down.
GTCGTAATGTTTGGTATTGCATGGGTTACGTTTTAGCCTCCAACCAAGTCGAAAGCGTGGCCTTACACGACTGTGACATTTTGACATACGACCGCGCGCTGTTAGCTCGGCTGATTTATCCAGTTGCAAACCCGCAGTTTAATTATGAATTCTGCAAAGGCTTTTATGCAAGAGTGGCAGACGGCAAAATTAACGGCCGGGTATCTCGTTTGCTCGTAACACCACTGCTGCGTGCTTTAAAGCACACCGTGGGTCATAATGACTATCTTGAGTTTATGGACAGCTTCAGATACCCCCTGGCGGGTGAGTTTTCTTTTCGCCGTGATGTATTAAATGATATCCGCATACCAAGTGATTGGGGCCTTGAGATTGGGGTGCTTTCTGAAATGCACCGCAATTATTCCCATAATCGCCTATGTCAGGCCGATATTGCTCATAAGTACGACCACAAACACCAAGATCTTTCTTTAAATAACGATCAGGGCGGCTTGTCAAAAATGTCTATCGACATTACTAAAGCACTGTTTAGAAAGCTGGCGACACAAGGCACCGTATTTAATACGGAAACTTTTCGAACAATTAAAGCTACGTACTTTCGTATCGCCCTAGATTTTATTGAAACCTATCACAATGACGCAGTCATGAATGGCCTAAAACTCGATATAGATTCTGAAGAGCGCGCAGTAGAGTTATTTGCACAAAACATCATGAAAGCGGGCAGCAGTTTCTTAGACAACCCAATGGAGACGCCTTTTATTCCCAGTTGGAACAGAGTTGTCAGTGCGAAACCTGACGTATTGGAATGTTTAAAGACTGCAGTAGAAGCGGACTATCAAGAGTTTAAGGGAGCTTAATATGCTTCAAGCGGATACTATATTAAAAGATAAACTCATTCATCAATTGGCGAGTATCTATGCGGATGTGCCTTTAGATGATGACTATGAAACCATCGCAGAGCGTCTGTTAGTAGCAATGCGGCTAAATAAAGCAGAGAGCATTCAAAGCGTAAGGCCCCATGAAAATTTATGGTCTGAGCAAGATGTTGTTTTAATTACCTATGGCGATAGCATTTATGAACCTTCATCGCAATTATCTGACGGTTTGCAACGAGCACCCCTAAAGACACTCAGTATCTTTTTACAGCGATATTGTCTCAAAGCTGTTAATCATGTCCACATACTGCCGTTTTTTCCTTACAGCTCCGATGATGGCTTTTCAGTGATAGATTATTCTACGGTTAATGAGTCATTGGGTACATGGGATGATATCGAAGCGATATCAGAAGATTTTGGCTTAATGGTAGACCTAGTGATCAACCACTGTTCTGCGCGAAGCGCATGGTTTACTCAGTTTATAGAGCAAAAATCTCCTGGCAAAGACTTTTTTTATACCGCACAGCTGACCGATGATATCACCCAAGTAGTGCGTCCTCGCACCTCGCCTCTATTGCGCGAAACAACCACTGCAACGGGTGTAAAAGAAGTTTGGTGTACATTTTCCCATGACCAAGTAGATTTTGATTTTAGAAATCCTGAGGTGCTCATCGCCTTTGTGGATATTATTCGGCTTTATCTTGATAAGGGCACTCGGATTTTTCGCTTTGATGCGATTGCGTTTTTGTGGAAGATTCCTGGAACAAGCTGCATTAACTTACCGCAAACCCACGAAATGGTGCGATTATTACGAACCCTTGTTGAACATGCCAACGCGAATGCGCTGATTATTACTGAAACCAATATCCCCAATAGAGAAAACCTCACCTATTTCGGTAATGCAAATGAAGCGCACGCAATCTATAACTTTTCACTGCCGCCTCTGCTGGTGAACACGCTGGTAAGTGGATCGAGTCAATATTTAAAAAATTGGCTGATGAGCATGCCGCCTGCGCAAAATGGTACATTTTATTTTAATTTTATTGCATCTCACGACGGCATTGGGCTGCGGCCAGCAGAAGGTTTACTATCTGAACAAGAAATTAACGACTTAGTTAATTGTATGCTCAAATTCGGTGGGCGCGTAGGATGGCGAAGCGCAGACAATGGTAAACAAAAACCTTACGAACTTAACATTGCTTTAATCGATGCACTAAAAGGCACTTTAAAAGGTGAAGATGAATGGCAAATTGAACGCTTTATCTGTGCTCACGCCATCATGTTTGGGCTTGAGGGCGTTCCAGGCTTGTATGTCCACTCACTAATTGGCACCACCAATGATGAAGAAAAAGTGATTCACACCGGACAAAATCGCTCCATAAACCGGCATCGATGGATTTACCAAAGCCTGATTGATGAACTTGATGACGTGCACTCACTGCATCATCAAGTATTGACTCAAATCACCCAGCTTTTGCACATTCGACGCGAACAGCGCGCGTTTCATCCGAATGCAACGCAATTTACTTTGCAGCTATCAGATACTTTATTTGGGTATTGGCGACAAAGTATTGACCGAAAACAAAGCATATTTTGTGTCGCAAATATAAGCGATCAAAATCAAAGCCTTTACTTATCGGATCTCAATTTAATTGACACCGAAGAGTGGACCGACCTAATTTCACAAACGAGCTTCCCAACCGACAAACTTGAAGTAGTGCTTCATCCCTATCAAACATTATGGTTAACCAATCAGTTTGAGGCATAAAAAAACGGGTCATCAGACCCGTTTTTTTGTATTGATTTTTTTTGCATTGATAAAATTACTGCTTATTCAAATTTGCGCTCAATCTTAGTTTCAATTGTTTCGATATAGCCATGCCATGTTGCATATCCAATTAGAGGCATAATCACTAGGAACGCAGCAAAAAACGTAACAAAGCCCAAAAATACCGAGAACAAGATCACGCACGCCCAAATAAACATCGGCACTTTATTTCGCCAAACAGCATTCATGCTGCTTAACACCGCAGTCGCCAAATCTACTTTACGCTCCAATAATATTGGTTGAGTGAACGCACTGATAAAGAACACTAAGACCGTAAAACCAAAGCCAACGATCGTTCCTAAGAGTAAAAATGGCCATGCATTCGCAAGGGAAAAACCTAAGTACTCAGGATATAGGGCGTGTATTAGCGAGGCTACGCGTAACCAAAATATCATTAGGATCATAAGAAATAATCCAAAGCCCCATTCGTTTACTGCGTTTCTCGACATCGCTTTTAAGGAATGTCTTAATGAAGGTTTACGTTTCTTTTCAAACTGCCAAGCAACGTCATAAAGACCGGCTGCAAGAAAAGGACCAATTAACATGAAGCACACCATTGCCGGAGCAATGACTAGATGCCACTCAGTTGCGTACACCAACATGTATATTGCGAGAGGTAAAATGGTAAATATAGCACCGTAAGTAAAACTGATAAATTTTGCTCGTTTAAAATCTGTTACTGCAAGTCCTATCCACTTAAAGCAAGCAAAGGAGTCGAGTTGCTTACATGGAATAACACGTGCAATACCGCTCTTTTCAATAGCGTTTTCTTCAGCGGCTTGTTCTATTTCTTGAGACATGACATCCCCTTAGTTGGCGTGGCAATACAAAATCCTTGTAGCATGTTCAAATGCTTATCAGATCTGAATGTTTTAATAATGCTAAAATCATCACATAATTTTAACAAAAATTAAAGCAGATCCTGCATGTATACTAGGTAAGAACCTTACTCACGTCAAAATTTGATCACATATTATTGATCTGGGTCAGTCGCCAATCTATTACCGTATTAAATTGTTGGCTCAAAAACTCATTAAGGTCGCTAAAACTAGTAACTTCACAGTCATAACCACAGATCATTTCAGCAACAAACTTGTGACAATTTTGGCGAACCACATGATAGTCATAAAGGGTAAACAGCTGCGACTGCGCGCGACTAATTGATTTGGGCTCAGCAAGGGCTTGGCCCTGTGGATTACAGGCAACATAGATATGATCACCACTGCGGTTCGCTAAGAACCGACTAGGACTGACACAGCGCACTAGGCCGTTGCCATTTAACTCATAGATATTCCCGTCAATCCATATACCGGTATGATCTAAAACCTCATAGATACCGCAGGTCACTATACTGCCATTGATGGGCGCGCGAGGCTTTTTGCAGTCGCCGGGTAATTTTTGCACGATACTGCGTTGTCTAAGATGGGCATTATTCAGCTTGTTTCCTGCATATAATGAAACTGCCGCAGCCCCTAACCAAATTAATGGTGCTGGCATACTTTCAAACTCCTAATCTCAACGATGAATGCACATCTTTTTGACCCATGCTCAAACCCACTTGCCACAAAGAGCATTATGCTAGTAAAAAACATTGTGAATATCTGTACTAAACTGTGACAAAACGTGTCATTTATTGCTTAACACTCTGCAGTCAATGCTTTACTCTTAGAGCATTCAAACCTCATTCAGTTCATATTTGCCCCATGCAGCACATCTTACAATCTAAAAAGCTCGCAAATGTATGTTACGACATACGCGGTCCTATTCTCGCCCAGGCCAATAAAATGGAGGAGGCCGGAGATCGTATCCTTAAGCTCAATATAGGTAATCCAGCGCCCTTCGGCTTTGATGCGCCCGACGACATCTTAAAAGATGTAATTCGTTTGTTGCCCACTGCACAAGGCTATTCAGATGCACAAGGTATTTATAGTGCGCGGGTGGCAGTTATGCAGTATTACCAGCAAAAAGGCATCGACAATATCGCCATAGAAGATGTTTATTTAGGCAATGGCGTAAGCGAAATGATTACCCTGTCGATGCAGGCACTTTTAGACAGCGGCGACGAAGTCTTGATCCCTGCCCCCGATTACCCGCTTTGGACAGCAGCAGTTAATCTTTCTTCCGGCACAGCAGTACACTATATTTGCGACGAGCAAGCCGGCTGGTTTCCAGATATTGCGGATATTCGCAGTAAAATTTCGACTCACACAAAAGCAATTGTGTTAATCAATCCAAACAATCCTACTGGTGCAGTTTATTCACCAGAGCTGCTGTTAGAGATTGTGAAACTAGCAAGAGAGCACAACTTAGTCATATTTAGCGATGAAATTTACGACAAAGTTCTGTATGACGACGCCCAACACACCTGTATTGCGTCCTTAGCTCCCGATTTGTTCTGCGTGACCTTCAGTGGCTTATCAAAAAACTACAGAGTGGCAGGCTTTCGGGCCGGGTGGCTAGTGGTTAGTGGTAATAAAAAGTCGGCAAAAAGCTACATTGAGGGGCTTACTATTCTATCGTCTATGCGGATGTGCGCTAACGTACCCTGCCAGCATGCCATACAAACTGCTCTTGGCGGATATCAAAGTATTCATGATTTAGTAAATAACGATGGTCGTTTGTTGACGCAACGTAACCTATCTTACGAACGCTTAAATCAAATGCCCGGTATTTCTTGCGTAAAGCCTATGGGAGCAATGTATTGCTTTGCAAAAGTTGATGAAAAGCGTTTTGGTATTAAAAGTGATGTAGACTTGATACTAGATATTCTGAAAGATAAAAAGATTTTATTAGTACACGGCTCGGCTTTTAATTTGCAGCAAGGCGTTTATTTTAGGCTTGTATTTTTACCGCATAAAGACATTCTAAGGCCGGCCTTAGACAGCATGCATCACTTTTTTGAGACTTATAAGCGAGCAATGTAACTATGGCAGTTATCAGCAGTCCGTTTTTAGCCTGGATTTTACGTATGCCCTTGATTAAGCGCTGGGCATTAATGCATTCAGTCAAACAAGAGAACGTAGCCGAGCACAGCCATCAAGTGGCGGTCATCGCGCATTTACTTGCCAGCATAAGAAATACCTATTTTGATGGTGATGTAAGCCCTGAGCGTGCGGCAACTGTCGCGTTGTACCATGAAGTGTCCGAAACAAAGCTTCAGGATATTAATCATGTCACCAAATATCACAACCCTGACTTAACCCGCGAATTCAAAAAAATTGAGAAGTTAGCAGAGATTGAGTGTTTAAATACCCTTCCTGAGGAATTGAAAGAGCAGTTCTCTTCTTTACTTGTGCAGAACAATGTCGACCCAATTTACAAAAAGATAGTAAAGGCCGCAGATTTAATCTCGGCATACTTAAAAGCCTCCGACGAACTTAGCTTTCAAAACAAAGAGTTTGCGCATGTAAAGACGCGACTAGAGTCTATGCTCGCGGAGTTTAGTGAAGATATGCCCGAAATTAAGCTGTTTTTTAAGTTATTTGAAGAAAAATGTTTTGCCAATGTCGATGAGTTATCCCAATCGAAGTAACGCTGAGTAAAGGAAACAACTGACGTGATCCAATGGGACCAAAGAAAACAAATACGTTCTGACAGTCGCGACGGTGATCATCGCAGTCCTTATCAGCGCGATAAGGCGCGGATTATGCACTGTGCATCCTTCAGGCGCCTTCAAGCAAAAACTCAAGTAGTTGGCGTGGGTATCAGTGATTTTTATCGAACCCGGCTCACTCATTCGCTAGAGGCGGCACAAATTGGTACCGGGATCACCGCACAGCTCAAGCAAAAGTTCCCTGACATTTCAACCGCCTTGAGTCTAGACGAGCATTTAATTGAAACCATTTCATTAGCCCACGATATTGGTCATCCACCCTTTGGGCACGGTGGTGAAATTGCCCTGCATTACATGATGAGTGACAGCGGTGGTTTTGAAGGTAACGGTCAAACCTTCCGCATTTTAACTAAGCTTGAGGCCTACTCGGAACATGACGGTATGAATCTCGCCCGACGTTCATTGCTTGGCGTCATAAAATACCCCAATTTTATGAGTGCACTTAGTCATCCTAATTATCACCCTGATAAGCCAGACCGGTTTTCTCAAGTAAAGGCAAGCCAGTGGCATCCACCCAAGTCTTTATTTGATTGCGATCGAGACGCATTTGATTGGGTCACATCGCCCATCTCTGCGAAGGATAAAGCAACATACATGCTGGCAGACAACAACCTTAACGAGCATAAAAAAACCCGGCATAAGTCAATAGATTGCTCAATTATGGAACTAGCTGACGACATTGCCTACGGCATTCATGACTTAGAAGACGCCATCGTAATGGGCTTGATCAGCCGCAGCGCGTTTTCTGAACAAGTTACCGATAAGCTAAAAGTACTAGATATACCCTGGCTTTCAGAACAGGCTGAACATATAGAAGAGCAGTTGTTCCATGCCCAAGCCTACAAACGTAAAAATGCGATAGGTGCGCTAGTAAACTGCTTTATTACCGCCATTGACGTAAAACGGCTGCATCTTTTTGACGAAGCCTTACTTGAACACAATGCACAGCTTCCAGCTTCGTATCAGCAGGCTTTACACACCTTTAAAGCCTTTGTCTTTGCATACGTGATTAAAAAACCCGAAATACAGCTCTTAGAGTATAAAGGACAACAGATTGTAATGGCCTTATTCGAAGCGTTTGCCAGTGAACCTGCAAGGCTACTGCCGAAAAATACAGCACAGCGGTGGCTGCGTGCAAACGAACAGAGCGCTACACTTGGCCTTCGAGTAATTGCTGATTACATATCTGGAATGACCGATGCTTATGCCAACCGAGTTTATGCGAATTTGTTTTTACCAAAGTCCCATCGCATTACAGATAAGTAATTTTGAAACTCTTAGGACATATAGCTGGTCTAGTTATGTAGCGCTAATAGTTTGTGCACGTGGCAAAACATTAGGTTGGTTTATCAGAGCTATTTCGAGGAAGTAATGTGCTTATAAAATCATGGAAAAACAGTCAGTTAAAAGATAACGATGTTACCGATGAGCAGGTATATCACGACCGCCGCAGTGTCTTAAAAAAATTAGGCTTTACTGGCGCAATGACTCTGCTGTCTCAAAGTGCAGTAGCAGGGTCGTTCGACTGGTTCAGCAAAGACGAGACCCCCGCGTTCAAAACGACACCGCTGAACTTCACCAAAGCAAAAGAACAACTTAATCCGCTAACTGACGAAAGTGTCGCCACAAGCTATAATAATTTTTATGAGTTTGGCACAAGTAAAAGTGACCCCTTAGAGAATGCCCAAGAATTCAACGTTGATCCATGGAAACTTGAGGTAGGCGGCTTAGTTGAGAGCCCTCTTAGCTTAGATTACGACGACCTGTTAAGTAAGTTTAGCCTTGAAGAACGCATATATCGGCTGCGTTGTGTAGAGGCGTGGTCGATGGTAGTGCCTTGGATTGGCTTTCGCCTCGCAGACCTAATCAAAGCCGCCAAACCGCTCAGCAGTGCCAAGTATGTATCATTTCAAACCTTGTACAGTCCTGAGCAAATGCCTGGGCAACGCAGTCGCTTTGTTGGTGGTGGCGTCGATTATCCCTATGTAGAAGGTTTAACCATAGACGAAGCCATGCACGACTTAAGTATCATGAGTGTTGGCATGTACGGTAAAACGCTTCCCCCACAAAACGGTGCCCCAGTAAGATTGGTCGTGCCGTGGAAATATGGCTTTAAAAGTATTAAATCGGTGGTAAAGATAGAGCTGACCGATAAAGAGCCACCAACCACATGGAATATTTTAGCCCCAGATGAATATGGTTTTTACGCCAATGTGAATCCAAATGTTGACCACCCCCGTTGGTCCCAGGGACGCGAGCGACGTATTTTAGGCACAGGTCTAAATGCGCAGCAGCGTATTGATACCAAAATGTTCAATGGTTACTCTGAAGTAGCATCTTTATACAGTAGCTTGGACCTGAGGCGCTTTTACTAGTGCCTACACTTTTTGATTTGCTTGGCATACGTTGCAATACATGGTCAATTCGGTAGGCCTATGAGTAAACCTAGCCTCTCTTTACCCAGATTTGCGGTAAAGCGCCCTATTAGAGTGGCAAATTTTTGGATGCTGTTACTACGCTATGGCATCCATGCAGTCTCAGCAATATGGCTGGCTTGGGCCTACTATCAGGGAATTAGCGGTAATTTGCCCGGTGATCCTGTGCAATACTTATTAGATTTCAGCGGTATTGGCGCCCTGCATCTTCTGCTATTGAGTCTGCTGGTAAGTCCATTGGCCCAAGGTTTAAAGTTTTCACAACTCATGCGCGTACGCAAAACTCTTGGCGTGTATGCAGCGGTGTATGCCATCTTTCACCTATATGTGTTTACTGCCTACGAACTTCAGTATGAATGGCTATTGATCATCGATGAGATCATTAAACGCCCTTACATTACAGTGGGGATGTCGGCATTGCTTATATTAACAGCCTTACTAATCACCTCTTTTGATCGCGTTAGAAAACGCATGGGGGCACGCTGGCAATCCCTGCATAATTTTACCTACCTAGCGATTATCTTAGGATGTATTCATTACCTATGGTCAGTAAAGTCAAATTGGTATGAACCCGCTATTTACATCAGTATTGCTCTACTTTTACTGATTTACCGCAGAAAAAAAATACAAAATATATTCAAATAAAGCTTGCATGTTTATTTATACAGTATTACTGTTCACACATACAGTAGTTACTGTATAGCTAAACAGGTAAGTCTCTGAGTAAAACCTTACTCGTTCGAACGACTTGTTGGCACTAACAGCGCGAAGGCGCTCTTTACTAAACAGCAAGGGGTCTATTATGGCTTTTACTACATACACTCAAACAACTAATCCACGCCAATCTGCAGGAGCAGTGAACGCAGTTAAAGGCATGGCACAACAAGTCTCTGCTAGTAACATAGCTTTCATCGCCGAGACAAATGCTAAAAAACGCTGGTTGTGCAGTGTTGCTGAAGGTGTAAAGTTAAGTAAAGACGTTAAAAATGGCCTTAATATCGACAGTCGCGGAACAAAAAGCCAATACGAGTTGATGGTGAAACTGCTCAAAGCAGAAACCTGTGACGTGATTTACTTTGACTGTCAGCTAAGTGCTAGCCAGCTTGGTATTTTAAAAATGCTGCAGGTGTTTTCGAACACCGAACTCGTGCACGCGCGCTTAGCAATGCAGTTTAATAGAGCTGCGGGATAATGATTTTCTTTTAAACTTAGGACTATGGATTGACGGGTACAAGTTTCCACAGATTGTTTTCTAAACTTTGAAGGGTGCGTGTATGTGGTTTTGTTTTTAAGTCTAAATAGTCCACCGATATTGGATTAAATACGACAACTGCAAAATGCTGGCTTATGCCAGCTTTTTGATTTTCATTCATTGCTAAGCTTTTATCACCCGCTTCATAATCCGAATGCTGGATTAACTGCTCATCTGGCGCTGAGTAGATCTCTGACTTTGGAGCTGGACAAAAAAATCCAGCACGGGCACCATCAGACAAAGCGTGCCATTGTTGTTTATAGGTTTTTGCCTGCACTGAAGTGTCACCTGTAGTGCTTCCAAAGCTTTCAATCTTTCCATCGGTTTGGAAAATAAGCGTTAGCTCACAGCTTATACGATACTGCTCTCTACTTTTTGCAAAATACCAATGTAACTCGGTAAACGGGTGCGCTTGCCATTCGCTCACCTTCTCACTGCGAATATCAGTTACTGCAAGTAAACTATTTGAAGCGTCATGAAAGCCTCTGAACACCATTGTACGAAGCTTAGGCTTGCCATCTAAAGCAACACTAGCAACCTGTATATATTTTGCTTCAGCCTTGCTGCGATGGATATGTAAGCTTCTGACTAAATCTTGGCGCCAAACGGGATATATCATTTTGACACGGAGATCCGATTAAATAAGCGGTAAAAATTTTCAGTAGTGATACGAGCGAGCTCTTCAATACTTACTCCTTTTAGTTCAGCCACAAACTCACCTACCCGTTTTACATATTTAGGCTGATTTTCTTCTCCTCGATATGGCGAAGGTGCTAACCAAGGCGAATCAGTCTCAATTAACAGTTTGTCCAGTGGTATATGGCGCACTGTCTCTTGCAATTCTGACGCAGAATTGAAGGTAACTATGCCCGAAATGGAAATATAAATCCCCATTTCCATGGCTGCGCGAGCCATATCTAATGATTCTGTAAAACAGTGCAAAACTGCGCCAGTGTCCCGTTGATAATGCGCCTGTAATAAATCCAGTGTGTCTTGTTGTGCGGAACGGGTATGTATGATCAGTGGTTTTTTCACCACGTTAGCGACCTTAATATGATCGACAAATGATTGTAACTGCACCTCTTTTGTATCGGCACTGTAATGGTAGTCTAAGCCGGTTTCGCCCACTGCAACCACGTCATCTCGTTGTGCATGAACTAACAAGGTATCATAATCGCACGCATCTTCTTGATGTAGAGGATGTACGCCGCAACTCATCGATACATTTGGATAGTGACTTACTTTTTCGCGCATCGCGTCAAACTCTTTGACCGATACCGCCACACACAGCATATGCTCAACCTGACTATCTAATGCAGCTTGCACTATATTATCGAGATCCGTATCTGCGTGTTTTAATCTATCAAGATGACAATGTGAATCAACAAACATAGGGCTCCTAGGAGGTAGACTGAACTTGAGCAAACAATGCAGACAATATTAAGGCTTTGTTTAAGCCTGCTTGACGAAGCTTTTTAGTGGCTAAGGTAGCACTATCATAAACAGCCATCCATTTAACACCAACTACCCTGTGGCTTTGCTCCGTTGTATTTTTTACCTCAGTGGCAAATAACTGTAAACTTAACTGAGCAGTCCAATGCACCGCCTCTGTGGCAAAGTCCTTCCATTTGTTGGCTAAACTTTCTGCGCTGGCTTTGCCATCAGTTAATGAAATAAAATCTTGTTGAAACACTACAAAATCTAAACTTGTATTGTCTGCTTGTTCAAGAAATAACAGAGGCGAATGCTTGTATGCCGCTAAGGCTTCTGGAGTGGGAACAGTTTGAGTTTTTCCTGCCAAAAAATCTATACTTTGTTGGTAACTAGGCATAGGCACTCTGATTTTTTCACAGCGGCTCTTTATCGTAGCGAGTAAATATTGAGGTGCATTGGTGCTGAGTACTAAGTATGTATCATTGGTGGGCTCTTCTAAGGTCTTTAAGAGAGCATTACTGGCCGATTCACTCATCGTCTCAATATTTTCAATGAGAACCACTTTGTTGGCACTTAGCTGGGCAGTCTTTGTCACCTGTTCGATGGCCACGCGCACCGCATCCACCCCAATTTGGGTCTTTTCTGTGGTCACCGGATGGAAATCTGGATGTGATTGTGCGTTAAGCAACATGCATGCTTTACAGCTATTGCAAGGCAAAGTCTGGGTTGCAGAGCATAAAATACGCTTCACAAGAGTCTGCGCCAATACTGACTCACCGCTTCCATGCTCACCTACCAGCAAAATGCCGTGATGCAGCTGTTTATCTTGCAATCGCTGACTTAGCTCGGTCATTAGTGGCAACAACCATGGATATAACATCTTACGATTGCCCCTTAATAAAGTGTTCGAGCGCAGCAGTCGCATCATTCTGGACAGCTTTGATACCTTGCGATGCATCGATTAACACTGCATTTGGCAATGCATTGATATGTTCAAGGTAGGTAGCGCGAGCCCGCTCAAAAAAGCCTAAACCTGCTTGCTCTATGCGGTCCAGCTCGCCTCTTCCCCTTGCACGCGCTAGCCCGAGTTCCGGCTCTATATCCAAATAAAGTGTAAAATCAGGGGCAAATTCACCCAATGTCATCTGCCTAAGTGCAGCCAACGTCTCAAGTGGAACCCCGCGGCCTCCACCTTGATAGGCCACTGATGATAAATCGTGGCGATCGCCTAAGACCCAATTACCCTTATCTAAAGCCGGCTTTATAACATTTTCAACCAGTTGACTACGAGCGGCGTACATTAACAAAAGTTCTGTTTGCTGAGTGACTCTTTCGCCTTCCCAATCTTTTTTCACGCAGTCACGGATCGCCTCGGCCATTGGCGTGCCCCCTGGCTCGCGGGTCGTCACTACCGTTATATCATGTTTTTCAAGAAGCGCTTTTAGCGCAGCAATGACACTGCTTTTCCCCGCTCCCTCTAATCCTTCTATTGCAATAAAAGCGCTCAATGGTAGTCCTTGCTATCGATTCAGTTGATATTCAGCTACGGCTTTATTGTGCTGCGCTAGTGTTTCAGAAAACTGATGACTACCATCACCTTTCGCTACAAAGTAGATATAGTCAGTAATCTGAGGCTGCACCGCCGCCATTAATGACGCCCTGCCGGCCATTGCTATGGGTGTTGGCGGCAGCCCTTTAATCCTATAGGTATTGAAGGGCGTCATTTCACGTAAATGTGCGCGAGTGATATTACCATCAAAATCAACACCAATACCGTAAATCACAGTGGGGTCAGTTTGCAATCGCATATTTAATTCAAGGCGGTTGCTAAATACCCCGGCAATCAGACCTCGCTCAGATGCAACTGCTGTTTCTTTTTCGATGATAGATGCAAGGATCAAAGCCTCATAAGGGCTTCGTAAAGGAATGTCTTGAAATCGCTGACTCCATGCGATATCCAGCTCAGTGTCCATGGCATTAAAAGCGCGTCGCAAAATTGAAAGCGCAGAATCTTGATACGAATAGAAGTAGGTGTCGGCCAGTAAACAACCTTCTAGGGACGACATATCGTTCTCGCAAAAATTAGTGTGTTGCGAAGTTTTCGTTTCGGTAACAAGCGCATATAGTAAATCAAACTCAGGAAGATCTTGTTTTAAAGTGCTAGTGGCACTTAATAAGCTTAACCATTGACGTATGGTTTGGCCTTCAACCAATGCAATACTAAACTGGGTTTCTTTGCCCTTAGAAATTTGTTCAAAAATAGATTCAAGGCTCTGACTTGAATTAAACTCGTAATAGCCGGCTTTCACGCGGCTGTTCTCTGGGTAAAGTTTTAACCAAAGCTTAAAATAAGTATGATTTAATTCACTGTGCGTCACAGGCAAACTTCGCCAAATGCTTTGCGCAGACTGGCCCGGTTTAAGATGCACTATCAAGGGTGTTTGGATATTAATTGTTTGAGTGCCAAGCGCATTCACCTGAAGAAATAGTGCGTATGCGCCTACAGACAGCAGGAACATCACCCCCATAAATATGATTACGCACTTTTTTAACATCTAAACATTTTGCTCCACTTGCAATATCGAACTGAGAAAAGGCGCGATTAATTCGCCAAGATCAGTAGTCAATAAGACATCCGCATTTTGATAATGCAGCTTATCTACTTGCCTGACGCCCTTTACCGCATTGCTCAGTAATATACTTTGTGCTGAGCAAAGTTGCTCGATGTGATGGCTGGCCTGGTTAACAAACAAGCCTAAATCCTGCAGATACAGCAAAAATGCATTTCGCATTAGACCCTTCACGCCCCCGCTATTTAGGGGCGGTGTATACCAGCATCCGTCTAGTTTATAAAACACATTTGCCGATGAGGCTTCGATTACATGTCTCCGATAATCACACATCAATACATCGTCGCAATGCATATTTAACGCTTCTTGCTTCGCCAAAACCTGTGCGAGCCTATTGGTGTGCTTGAGGCCTTCTAATTTATCATGGCTAGGTAAACAAATATCGCTAACCATTAACAATTTCACATTGCCCTGCGCCTGCATCGATTCCGCGCTATGGGTGCTGATAATACAGATTGGAGTCTGTTGCTCTGGTGGCTGATAGCCACGACCACCGCTTCCCCTGGTGACGATTACCTTTATCGCCAGAGGTTCGCGCTGCAACGCAACTAAGCTTTGAAGAGTCCTATGCAGCTCATCCCAATCTGTGAACTTAATATCCAAGCCAAGGCAGGCATCTTGTAAGCGCTGAATATGCTCAGATAAAAGGGTGATGTTATGGTTTTCTGCATACATGCTCGTAAACGATGCATCACCATAGTGAATACTGCGATCGCTGGCAGATATAGAAGTAGGATTAACGAGTATGTTATGTGCTAGCATGACGGCAGTTTATCGCCAAAACACAGTCAAGCAAACCATAATATTATGCTTTGCTCGACAAATTTTGAGAGAAGTAACGGTGAAAGCTATTTCCCAAGCCGCTTGAATAACGCTGAACCATTAGTGCCGCCGAATCCAAATGAATTACACAGAGCATAATTGCCATGGATATCTGCTGCATGATGGGCAACAAAATCAAGATCACAGCCTTCGCCGGGTTCATCTAAGTTAATTGTCGGCGGCGCTTTTTGATCGCGCAAGGCTAAGATCGTAAATATTGCTTCTACTGAACCGGCTGCGCCTAATAAGTGCCCAGTCATCGACTTAGTTGAACTGACTTTAACACTGTAAGCATGTTCACCGAATACTGTTTTGATAGCGCTGACTTCTGCAACATCACCCGCTGGGGTAGAAGTTCCGTGAGCGTTTACGTAAACGACATCTTTCGCCGCTACAGCAGCATCATTCAAGGCATTTGCCATTGCATCTGCCGCACCTTCTCCATCTGCTGGGGGAGAGGTCATATGGTAAGCATCGCCACTCATGCCAAAGCCTACTAGCTCAGCATAAATTTTCGCGCCTCTCGCTTTTGCATATTCATATTCTTCTAACATAATTACACCGGCCCCCTCGCCCATCACAAAGCCATCTCTGTCTTTGTCCCAGGGACGACTTGCCTGTTGTGGAGAGTCGTTACGAGTTGAAAGTGCTCTAGCTGAACCGAATCCAGCCATTGCCAATGGGGTAATACTTGATTCTGCGCCGCCCGCGAGCATTGCATCGGCATCACCGTAGGCAATTGTCCTAGCAGCTATGCCTATGTTGTGAACGCCAGTGGTACAAGCCGTCACAACATTTAAATTTGGGCCTTTCAGCCCTTCCATGATCGACATAAAGCCAGAAATCATATTGGTAATAGTAGAAGGGACAAAAAATGGAGAGACGCGCTTTGCGCCGCTGGTCAGTAATTTTTTATGATTTTCTTCAATTAATCCTAAGCCACCGATACCAGAACCGATTGCTACACCTACGCGTTTTGCGTTACTAGCATCAATCACCATACCTGAATCGCGCAACGCTTGAATGCCTGCAGCAATGCCAAGTTGAATGAAGCGGTCCATTTTTTTCGTTTCTTTCTTAGGAATATATGCTTCCACATCAAAATCAACAATTTCACCGGCAAACTGGGTGTTAAAGTCGGCTGGGTCAAAATGCGTGATCGGGCCAATACCGCTTTTACCAGCCAAAATATTTGACCATGTGGTATCAATGTCATTACCTAACGGTGTTAGCATGCCAAGACCGGTCACTACTACGCGACGTTTTGCCACGACAGCCTCCTAATGTAAAAAAACTTATGTTATAGAAACGAAAAAACGGCCCAATGAGAGCCGTTTTCTAATAATTCTGCTTACGCGTCTTTATTAGCGTTGATATAATCTATTGCTGACTGAACGGTAGTGATTTTTTCCGCTTCTTCATCAGGGATTTCCGTGTCGAATTCTTCTTCTAGAGCCATAACTAGCTCAACTGTGTCTAAAGAATCAGCACCTAAATCATCAACAAATGAAGCTTCTGACTTCACTTCGTCTTCTTTAACGCCTAACTGCTCGATGATGATCTTTCTTACGCGTTCTTCGATGTTACTCATAATGACAGGTTTCCTTAACATACCTTGTTTTTAAAATTATCGCGGTTAGTTTATTGCCCTATCCGTGACCATGCAAGTCTAACAACCAATTTTATCAGTGGTCAAACCACAAACACTTGTTTTACGCATAAATTCTGCGCAACTATTTTTGTAATGTCTATCTAAAATACATCAATTTTTTAAAATTTGTAAGTAATTATATAATTAAATACAGACACTTACGCCATATGCATGCCACCATTCACATGGATTGTTTCTCCAGTGATATAGGCAGCCGCTTCAGAGCATAAAAAACCAACAGCCGCAGCTATTTCTTCTGGTTGACCCAATCTATTAGCAGGTATATCGCTAAATATTGCCTGTTTTTGGTCATCCGTCAAACTTCTTGTCATGTCGGTATCAATAAATCCAGGTGACACTACGTTAACAGTAATTCCGCGAGATGCAATCTCTCTAGCCATCGATTTACTAAATCCGATCACTGCGGCCTTGGCTGCAGCATAGTTTGCTTGCCCACCGTTTCCTGTTGAGCCGACGACTGAACCAACTGACACAATTCGGCCATTTTTCTTTTTCATCATTCCACGCATTACTGCTTTTGATAATTTGAATACCGAGTTTAAATTGGTTTGCATGATTTCATCCCATTCTGAGTCTTTCATGCGCATAATCAGATTATCTCGTGTGATCCCTGCGTTGTTTATCAAAATATCAGGAGCGCCATAGGTGTCGGTAAGCGCCGCTAATACAGCAGCAATCGATGCGTCGTCAGTAACATTAAGCATCATACCTTGACCGTTTTCACCAATATAAGCAGATATTGCCTCAGCACCTTTTTCTGAGGTTGCAGTGCCAACCACGGTGGCACCCTGCTCAATCAACTGCATTGCAATCGCTTTACCTATGCCACGACTCGCGCCGGTGACCAAAGCTACTTTTCCCGTTAAATCAAACATCTATATCCCTTATAAGTCTGCTGGCGAATTAAAATTTGAAAGTTCAAGTGACTTATCAATACGCTTGTTAAGACCGGTCAGCACTTTACCGGGTCCTACTTCAATAATACGGCTAACGCCCTGCTTGACTAAATACTCAATCGACTCAGTCCATCTTACAGGGCTATACAATTGTTTAACCAATGCTTTCTTTATCGAATCTGCAGAGGTTTCAATACGTACATCAGTATTGTTCACTACCGCATATTGCGGCTGTGAAAACCGCATTGATGATAACAAGTCTGCCAACTGCTCTGCAGCCGGCTTCATAAGCGCACAGTGAGAAGGTACGCTCACTGCCAATGGTAAAGCACGTTTGGCACCCGCTTCTTTACACGCAGCTCCAGCAATATCCGCCGCTTCTTCGTTACCCGCAATCACGATTTGCCCAGGTGAATTGAAGTTTACCGGCGAAACAACCATATTGGTGTCTGTAGATACTTGTTTACAAATCTGAACAACAATCTCGTCATCCAAACCAATAATCGCATACATCGCGCCGGTGCCCTCCGGCACCGCTGATTGCATATATTGCCCACGAGCTTCGACTAATTTAACAGCATCGGATAGCGAGAGTACTTTTGCCGCAACTAAGGCAGAATATTCGCCTAAGCTGTGACCGGCAAGGTAGTCAACCGAGATTGAGCCTTCTGCTAATAAGACACGCCAAGCGGCATAGCTTGCAGTTAGCAATGCCGGTTGCGTTACCTCTGTTTGGTGTAAGGTATTGTTTGTATCGTTTTGCGTAAGGTCCCATAGATCGTAGCCGAGTGCATCAGATGCCTCAGAAAACGTATCTTTTACAAGCCCAGAATGATTGGCCAATTCTGCAAGCATGCCCACAGACTGAGAGCCTTGCCCTGGAAAAACACAGGCTAACTTGCTCATACTTAATTTCCTTTCAACATAGTATTTTTATTATCGTTAATAATCTTAAAATAGGCTTATTGTTAATACTTAACTAAAGCAGAGGCCCAAGCAAAACCACCACCAAAGGCCTCGAGCAAAAGATTTTGGCCGCGTTGAATCCGCCCGTCTCTAATTGCAATATCCAGCGCTGTCGGCACCGTCGCAGCAGACGTATTGCCATAATTTTGTAGGGTTATGACCACTTGATCCAGAGACATGTTTAATTTTTTAGCGGTTGCTTTAATAATTCGAAAGTTGGCTTGATGCGGAACGAGCCAGTCTATATCGGACTTTTGTAAATTATTTGCAGTGAGTGTTTCCTCTACAATCAAGCTAAGCTTGGTTACCGCAACTTTGAATACCTCATTACCCTTCATCGAACCCCAGTTCTCATGCAGTGAGGCTTCACTGCCATGCTGTACATGTCCGATCGTTAACAGATCTCCATATGAGCCAGCTGCGTTGATATGTGTGGATAAAATCCCTGGCGTGTCGCTAGCTTCAATAATCGTAGCGCCGGCGCCGTCGCCAAACAGAATAATCATACTGCGATCCGCAGGATCGATCATACGGCTCAAGCAATCGGTTCCTATCACCAGAATTCGCTTAACCATGCCGCTTTTTATGTATTGATCGGCAACACTCAGTGCATAACAATAGCCTGCACACGCAGCCGCTACGTCAAAGGCAGGTATGTTATCGATGCCTAGTATTTTTGCGATTTCACAGGCCGAACTAGGTAACGCGTATCGGCCACTGGTGGTGGCGCAAACTATCATTTCGATATCTGAAGCATGTAAGCCCGCGATTTCTAGGGCTTTCTTCGCAGCTTCCGCTCCCATCGTTCCAGCGGTTTCATGCTCACCAATAATTCGGCGTTCTTTGATGCCAGTTCGATCCATAATCCATTCATCAGATGTATCAACCATGGTTTCTAAATCGGCATTACTACGCACTTCGCTCGGAAAGTAGCTTCCGGTCCCGTTTATGCGTGAATACATAAGCTTAATGCTCCATTAGTTCTTGTTCTATTATTGTTTTTATTTTATCAGGTACACCTTGCGTGACTTCGGCAATTGCTTGCTCTATCGCATAAAAGCAAGCATCGGAAGATGCATTGCCATGGCTTTTAACCACAGTGCCGCGCAATCCTATCAGACTCGCGCCATTATACTGGTCGGGGTTCATGCGTTGATACAAACTTTTTAACAATGGCAGGGTAAGTTTGCTTATAAATCTAGCAAACCATGTTTCTTGTGTGATGGATTTAATTTCACTTACCACTAACTTCGCAATACCTTCACTTGCCTTTAAAGCAACATTGCCGGTAAATCCATCGGTTACCACTACATCTACATCACCTGAAAATATGGTGTCCCCTTCCACATAACCAATATAGTTGACACTTTCACATTGTTTGACCAATAAATCAGCATGCTTAATTAAAGAATGGCCTTTGATATCCTCTTCACCCACGTTGAGTAATGCTACGCGAGGGGATTCTAGCCCTTCAACTTGCTGCATCAACACCGAGCCCATTACCGCATATTGCAAAAGATTCTCGGCATCGTAGTTGATGGATGCGCCTAAATCCAATAGCAATACTTTTTGCTTTGTTGCTGTAGGCAGAGCGGATACTAGGGCTGGACGGGATATACCGGGGATAGTTTTAAGAACGTGGTACGCCATTGCCATTAATGCACCGGTATTACCGCAGCTAACGCAGCCATCGGCCTGCTCATTGTGCACTAAATCTATGGCCACACGCATACTTGAATCTTTCATTTTGCGCAAAGCAACTGTGGGTTTGGTTCGCATATCAACGGTTTGAGAACACGCACGCAGTTTCACACGCTTTTGCTGCAGCGCACTGAGCTCACTTAAGATGTTATCGAGAGCTTGCTGTTCACCACAAATAATAACAACAAGATGGGAATGTTTATCGAGGGCGCGTTTTATCGCAGGCAAAAAAACATGGGGGCCGCGATCGCCCCCCATGATATCTAACGCAATAGTAATCATCGAAAAGACCTAAGCCTTAGATTTCGATGACTTTTTTACCTTTATAAAAACCATCTGCAGTCACGTGGTGACGTAGATGAGTTTCACCAGAGGTCGAATCAACAGACATTGTCTTGGCTGTTAATGAGTCATGAGAACGACGTGTGCCGCGCTTTGCTCTGGATTTCTTACTTTTTTGTACCGCCATAGGTTACTCCTAATCTCGCTTAAGCTCTTTTAAAACCGCGAATGGGTTTTCGCGCTTAGTTGCCGGTTCGATCTTTCCGAAGCTCATATCCTCTGCCTTTACCTTGCATTCTTCATCTGCATGAAGCGCTACAATGGGTAAGGACAAAATCAATTCGTCTTCTAATAATTGGAAGAGATCGACTTCTCCGTGGTCATCTACCTCTACCGGTTCATAAGCGTCGGGTAACGTGTCCGCTTGTTCACTCCCCTGCACGGGCGAAAAACAAAACTCCGTATCCACATTATATGGATAGGTTTGGTTACACCTTTGACATACTAACATTACCTGTACTGCAAGCGTACCTTGAAAATAAGTAAGACTCTGCGCGTCTTTTAAAAACTCAACTTTCACCGATACTTCAGATAATATCGAATCTACCATGTCATTGAGCCGCTGCATATCTCTAGCAACATACACACCCTCGTAAGACGAGCGTATTTGTGCGCTTTTGATCGGATCAAGACGTTTAGGTAGTTTCACATTTGCCATAGCGCGCGCATGATATAGGCTTGAGCTATTATAGTCAAAGAATTTCCTATCTTTTCCGTACAGATACGCCATAATTTACGCACTATATTTTTTAGCTGTTTCTCAAGATGATTTATATCGAATTTGCTGTCGGCCTGTTACTGCTGATTATATCAGCGCAAGTGTTACTCAAAGGCGCAGTCGCGCTTGCTACTGACTATGGTATTCCGCCCTTAATCGTTGGCTTAACAATCGTTGCGTTTGGCACTAGTGCTCCTGAATTAGCGGTAAGCGTACAAGCCGCCTTAACTGAGCAAACCGATGTGGCCTTAGGCAACGTTATCGGCAGTAATTTATTCAATGTTCTATTTATTATGGGCTTGTGTGCGCTAATACTACCGCTTAAAGTGTCAGCTCAACTTGTCAAACAAGATATTCCTATTTTACTCGCGTTGACCCTGCTGGTTTACCTATTTGCACTCGATCAGCTTATTTCCCGATTCAATGCCTTAATCTTGATTATATTGCTGATTGCTTATTTGATGCTGCTATTGAAGCAAAGTAAAAATACTGAGCCAAATGATTCAGGCGTAAGCGCGACGCTTGATCACATTTCAACAGACAAAAAGCCTAAGGCGTCTTTTGCTCAATCTTTTGTAATAAACATGGTGCTCGTTATTGGCGGCATCGCTGGATTAGCATTTGGCTCTAATCTTTTAGTTTCTTCGTCTGTAGCATTTGCAAAAATGCTTGGCATCAGCGAGCTGCTGATTGGTCTTACTGTATTAGCTATTGGCACGTCCTTACCGGAAATCGTGACATCTTTGATTGCAGTATTTAACAAACAGCGAGATATTGCAGTGGGCAATATTATTGGCAGCAACATCTTTAACCTGGTGGCAGTGCTCGGCGTGACAGGCCTTGTCTCATCGGCAGGTATTCCAGTCAGTCTTGGGCTTTTGGAATTTGAATTTCCTTTTCTGATTGTTTTTGCCTTGTTTTGTTTACCCATTGCTTTCAGCGGATATTTAATCGACCGCAAAGAGGGATTTTTCTTTTTGGCAATGTATATGCTTTACAGCCTCTATTTATGGATGAATGCCAACGCTCACCCGAGTGTAAGTATGCTCTATGCCCTCTTGTTTTATGTGCTCATTCCCATAGCCGCGCTGCTTATCGCATTCGATGCATATAGACATTGCAGAGAGCGAAACAAAAGAGACAAGCATTAATGTTTTCTAAGCTTCCTCAATTTTTACTGGCCTCTTCCTCCCCTTACAGAGCCAACTTGCTAAATCAAATTGGGCTAAAGTTTGATAGCTACTCACCGAATATTGATGAAAGCCCTAAAATAAACGAATTACCGCTACAGCTTGCGCAACGACTCAGTGCAGCAAAGGCAGAAAAAGCTTCCGAACAGTATCCCCAGCATATTATTATTGCCAGTGACCAAGTCGCCTGTTTAGCGGGTACTCAAACACCAATAGGCAAGCCTTATAACGCACAAAATGCGATTGCGCAGCTATCCACATACAGTGGTAAGACTCTCCATTTTTATACTGCGCTGAGCGTTTTCGCACCAAGTCATTATGCAAATTCACACGCTAGTCAGCGACAAACTATTGTAGAGAGCTATAGCGTAAATTTCAGAACACTCAGTAGCGCACAGATCCGCAATTATGTTGAGATTGATAAACCCTTTGATTGCGCGGGTAGCTTTAAAGCAGAAAGCATCGGCATTAGCTTGTTTGAGAGCTTTTCTGGGCGTGACCATAATTCCTTAATCGGCTTGCCGTTAATGGCTTTGATAGAGCTGTTAAACAACATAGGGATTGATGTTCTTGATCTTCAAATGCAGTATGCAGAGCAAGCCTAATGCATAAAACACCAGCATCCAGTCAATCACAGCATTTTACGGATGGCCCCAATAAAGCAGTCGTGATATACGACGGTGTGTGTTATCTGTGCAATCAATCTGTACAGTTTATTATTAAAAGGGATAAATATGATTCTTTTCTCTTTTCGCCGCTACAAAGTGAGTATGCGCAAACACTTATGCAGCACTATGATGTAGAGCACCTAGTGCAAGATACGTTTATACTAGTGAAGGACCAAAAGCTCTATTTACAAAGCGATGCAGCATTAGAAATCAGCCGCTCTTTCAGCGGCGCGTGGCGACTGTTGAGAGTCTTTAAATGGGTACCTAAGGCGATTCGTGATGTTGGCTATCGCTTAATTGCCCGAAACCGCTATCGTTTGTTTGGAAAAGCCGATAGCTGCCTGCTGCCCAGCGAAGCAATAAAATCTAAATTTATTTTGTAGCAGCAAAGACCAACAAACCCTAAGCAAAAAACCAATAGCAAACCAAGATTGCAGCAACGATGCCAGCTAAATCCGCAGCTAAACAACAACCCACTGCATATCGACTGTGCTTAATACCTACTGCTCCAAGGTAAACGGCTAACACATAAAACGTGGTTTCAGTGGAGCCCTGCATAACCGAAGCTAGCCTGCCGACAAAAGAATCAGCCCCATGAAACTGCATCGTTTCAATCATCAGTGCTCTGGCGCCTGAGCCACTGAGAGGCTTCATAAAGGCGGTAGGCAATGCGTCTACAAACATAGTATCTAATCCCACCATGGCGACCATTGAGGCAACCCCACCGGTGACCATTTCCATTACGCCTGACGCTCTGAGCATACCAATCGCAAACAACATGGCCACCAAATAGGGAATAATGCTAATCGCTACCTCGAAACCCTGTTTTGCACCGTCAACAAACAATTCATAGGTATTTTGTTTTTTACGATAGCCAGCAATTAGCACCACCACAATAAAAAGGAATAACGCGAAGTTAGCAATTAAGCTTGATTGAGCAGCAAGTTGTTCTGACGCCAGTTTTGAAAAATATAGAATAATCGCCGCTAACAAACTAAATACACCCACCAAATAAGTAAGCACTACGCGGTTAAATAAATTCACTCTTTGTACGGCGCAGGTCACAAACAACCCTGCTAGCGTTGAGCAGCTAGTGGCTAACAGAATGGGTATAAACACATCAGTGGGTTGAGCTGCACCGGCGTCGGCGCGATACAGAAACACCGCGATTGGAAATAAGGTCACAGAGGAGGTGTTCAACACTAAAAATAGTATCTGAGAATCAGTTAGGGTGTCTTTCACAGGTGATAGCGTCTGCATATCTTGCATCGCTTTTATACCAAAAGGAGTTGCTGCGTTATCTAGGCCTAAAATATTCGCCGACATATTCATTGTGATACTGCCAAGCGCGGGGTGATCGCGAGGTATATCAGGCATTATTCTGCACAATAACGGCGCAAGCACTTTAGAAAATTTAGCTACAAGGCCTGAATGTTCGGCAACTTTGAATATCCCTAACCAAAACGCGAGCAAGCCAATCAGACCGATAGCAATTTCGACACTTGTGCGGGCCATGCTGTTGACCGCTGTCATTACCTCTTCAAATGAACCGAAGTCTCCAGTTACGAACACATTGTAACAGGTGGCAACAAAAGCGCTGAGAATGAAACCAAGCCAAATTTTATGAAGCATGTGCCCTCTTTAGTTTTTGTTATAGGCCATAGTCTTTAAGTCTACGACATAAACAGCAAAACTAACAAGGTTGCGAAGCGAAACACCTTATAAAATACAAGGAGACCGCAAATTATTATTGTTAAATGCGCTTTAAAACCTTTGCTAAAGACTGCACGCAGTAATCTACGTTATGTTGATTGCAGCCAAAACCCATCAATCCAATACGCCAAACCTTGCCCGCCAACTCGCCTAAACCCGCGCCTATCTCTAGGTTATAGTCATTTAATAATGTCGCTCTAACCAAGGCGTCATCCGTTCCTTCGGGAATCCGAATCGAATTTAATTGAGGTAAGCGATAAGACACATCCACTGCCATTTCTAGTCCAATCCCCTCCAAACCTAATTTTAGACTTTGATGTATTTCGGCATGTCTGTGCCAACTATTCTCGAGGCCTTCTTGGTGCAACATTAATAAGCTTTCGTGCAGTGCATATACGCTATTCACTGGTGCGGTATGATGATAAGCGCGTTTTTGTCCTTGTCCCCAATACCCCACCACTAAATTCATATCTAAAAACCAGCTCTGTACAGGTTTTTTGCGGCTTTGAATGACTTTTACGGCTTTGTCACTAAACGAAATAGGTGCCAAGCCCGGTACGCAGGACAAGCATTTTTGCGTCCCGGAATAAATCGCATCTATTAGCCAATCGTCTACTCTTAGCTCGACTCCTGCCAGTGATGTCACGGCATCAACTATGGTTAAACAGTTAAATTGCTTGGCGATTTGGCACAGCAGTTGCGCATCATTGCGCACGCCAGTAGAGGTTTCAGCGTGCACCAAAGCCACGGCTTTGGTATCCGGATGCTGCCTGAGCGCCATTTCTAACTTTTCGGGTTTACTTTGTTCGCCCCAAGGGTCTTCGAGGGTAATTACTTCAGCCCCTACTCGCAAAGCGTTTTCTTTCATGCGATTACCAAACACGCCGTTTATGCAGACAATAACTTTGTCGCCAGGCTCTATAAGATTAACAAACATAGCCTCCATGCCAGCTGAGCCGGGGGCAGATAGCGGCATGGTTAGCGCATTTTCAGTGCAAAAGGCATATTGTAGCAGCGCTTTTGTTTCATCCATCAAACCAATAAAGTCAGGGTCCAAATGCCCTAAGGTCGGTCTGCTGAGAGCGTTTAGCACTCTTGCGCTTACATCAGAGGGCCCAGGACCCATCAGTGTTCGTTGTTTTGGCGTAAATGTAGTGATCGCGTCGAGGACTTGAGCCATAAGAAAACCTAAAAGAAGTAATTTTGTTTATGATTACATAGCAAAAGTTTCGAGACCACTATAAAGATAGAAAATATGTTTGATATTGGAAATAACGAACGCTTATGTAAAAGCACTTGTTATACATTGATTATCTGTGGATATGTTTGTGAATAAGCGGTGAGGAAACTGGTAAAACCTGTGAATTAAAAAGCTCTATGATGCTGAATAATATGTATTATTTAAGGAAAAGCCATGGACATAACAGAACAAATTCGCATAATTCTGTGAATATTATCAAAAAGCTATTTATTTTATATCCTGTTTTGCGCTATAGTTATCCGTCTTGTAAAGTATTTGTAAACGCTTCTCCCATCTAATGGAAGTAATTGACGATTTTTAGCAGTTGGAGTCTTGAGCGGGATTCTATGGATTTTCGTTTTTATAGTTAGCGCAAGGCTCTTAAATGAGCCATCCCCTAAGCCTGGAACATTTGTTCCGGGCCTTTTTCTTTCTGGCCCAGCTATTACCAGGATAAAGAGTCTATTATTGCTGTTTATTGCTGTGGGTTTAAACCTGCCATAAAACGCTGCGCATTTTCCTGATAGTGTTTAGCTGAGGCCTCTAAATGACTTTGCTGCGCCTCACTTACCGTTTTTACAATTTTTGCGGGGCTGCCCATTACTAGTGAATTATCAGGGATAACCATATTTTCAGTGACTAAACTATTTGCACCTATTACGCAGTACTTGCCAATCTTTGCACCATTAAGCACGACCGCATTAATCCCAATCAGCGAATAATCGCCAATCGTACAGCCATGCAGCATCACTTTATGCCCAACAGTAACGCCCTTGCCAACAAGTAACGGCAAACCATAGTCTGTGTGCAATACCGACAAATCTTGAATATTGCTGCCCGCGCCAATATCAATCAATTCACAATCGCCGCGCACAACGGTATTGAACCATATGCTGGAATTGGCGCCCAATTTAACTTTACCGATAACCTGAGCGCCCGGTGCGACATAAGCTGAGTTGTCTTTGATTACGTGGTCTTTATCTAATGAATACAACATAGTTTCTCCAAGTTTAATCTTTGATTTGACGCATTAAGCCTTCTTGAACTGAGGTCGCTACTAACTCACCCTCTTTATTATAGATCTTACCTTGCACAAGTGCCCTAGAGTTACCACTAAACGGACTTTCCATTTCATATAGCAGCCAATCATCAAACTTAAAGGGTTTATGAAACCACATAGCGTGGTCAATAGTAGCCATACGCAGACTTTTATCCTGAGCGGCTAAACCATGAGCCTGAAGCGCTGTAGACAAAAAATGATAGTCTGATGCATAGGCAAGTGAAGCTTGGTGTATCGAAAGGGTCTCGTCCAATGGGTCTCTGCCACGCATCCAAAGGTTGCGTTTGGGTTCACGTTTAACGGCTCTAAAGGAGTGCGCACCACCGATGGTGCGAATATCCACCGGGCGATGATAGCTTAATGCTTGTTTCATCCTTTCAGAAATTTTATGAACGTTATCGTCATAGTATTGTAAGTCTTGGGTCACATCTTCTGGCTTTGGCGCGACTGGCATTTGTCCGTGTTGATGGGTCAAGCCCTCTTCGGGTATTTGAAATGAAGCCGTCATATAAAAAATATTGCGCCCGTTTTGGATGGCTTTAATCCTTCGGGTTGAAAAACTGCGGCCATCTCGGACATTCTCGATGTCATAGATAACAGGCTTACTTGCATCACCGGGCAGTAAAAAGTAAGAGTGAAAAGAGTGAATGACCCGCTCTTGTGGGACAGTATGATATGCCGCCATGACCGATTGGCCGAGCACTTGCCCACCAAAAAGCGCTGGGTAACCAAGGTCCCAAGAATCTCCGCGATATAAACCCGCTTCTAGCTGTTCTAAGTCAAATAAATGTGCGAGCCTTACGTCAGACAATGGCATTCTCCAAATTGGCTATAATGTGACAGACAATACTTCAACGCTTTATTCCATAATCAGTGTTATGCACTTTGACTTTGACCTTGTTCAAGTTGGTGCGGGTTTCGAGGATAAAACCTTGTGGGCATCATCTCTTGATATTCATAGGTGCGAGTGTCTTTATAAGGTAATTTCATGAAACCAGAAATACCCAAGCCGTCGATATGTGGGACTAACGCAATAATGTCTTTTAAAATACGTGCAAAGGTCGCTTCTTGTTCATGATCAAGCAAAGTAAAATAATTATGGATCTTAAGATGCTTTGGCAAAGCTTCAAAAATTATACAGCCGGTATGATGAATACTGTTCAACTCTTTGAGGCATTCGATAAGCGGCAGCGGCAGTTTTAAAAATTCGTCAGGATCATCACCATCCTCAAAATATGAATGGGTTCTGGTTTCATTTTCGACGATAGATTTTTTGCTCAGATCATAGGGGATATTGTCTTTTACCAATGGTGAAAACGGTGTTTGTTCATCCTCTCGCTCAAAATGGAGGGTGTTTTTAGCATTGAACATGCAACTTTTGAATATTCCGCTGCGATTAATCGCTCGTGCGAGCACAATCATGTTATCAACTGAGCGGTCAAACGACACTTGAAGGCTCGGATCATAGAGTTTGAGACTCGAATCAACATATATTCCGTCTTTTTCCCACTTTATTGCTAAGCCCCCTACAACAGGGTATTTGCCTAATCGACTAACCGCAGATATAAACCCTTTCTCGGTTTCCCCCATGCCTTGCAGGTAGTTTTTATAATAGCGTTCAAACTGCTCATCGTTAAGATAGTTTAAATCCTCAACGTTAATTCCCGATTGCTGACGCAAAAATGATTTACGGGAGCTGTAAACAACCGTTTCAATATCTTTTTTGGTGCCGCTAATCCACGTTGGCAACATACAAATTTTGCTGTCTGGCTTCGGTTTAGCAAAGACTAGGCGTGACAGGTGATGATAGTTTGCCATAAGCCAATCCCCGCCCTGCTCTCGCACTCTCGCTTCATCGCTCATCATCGCGTGTAAACATTCGGCAAGTGCCTGGGGTAAACCTAAACTTAAAGGTGTAATCGCTTTACGCCCAAAGCGAGACGACTGACCGCTCGCTAACGCATAAATTGTGCTTGCTAAGCCTTGCTCATCAAAACGAGGCGAACTCATTTTGCCGTCGAGCTGATCATCCCCGATAAAATACACGTCACCGAGCCTCGCATTTGTTTGCTGTAAGTCGCCCGACATTAAGTCCATGACATTGTCGCCAACATATTGCTGATGTTCGTCGACTTGCGCAAATACGCACGATCCCCAATCTATCAGAGATAGAATCTTTTGCTCTGGCTCCCACACTAAGTTCGAAGGCTTTACATCGCCGTGTACAATCGGCTTTTTACTGCCGTTGCTTTGATGCTGTCGCAGTGCCAGTAAAATATCGCAAAGCTGCACTAATATTTCTACCAGCTCGTTTACCGGTAGCGGACCTTGAGATAGCGAATACTGCTCTAAGTCATAGCCAGGGGCCAATTGCATAACTAAGATGGATTGACGTTTGATTTTTTGAAATTGAATGAGTTGCGGCACAGACGGATGCTGCACCAGCCCAAGCATATAAGCCTCTTCTTCTAAACGGTCTTGAATATGCTGAGGCAAGGTTGCTCTGGAGAACTTAAACACGTGCGACTCGCCTAAAGGCGACCTGCCGCTAAATGCAAAACCAAAAGCGCCTTTACCAATAATTTTAATATTGGCATAACCAAGTTTACGAAGCTGAGATTCACAAAGCTTAAACCAGTCTTTTAAACGTTTCGCATCTTTGTGCGATAGCAAATATACCGACTGATCGTCGGGTATATAAAAGTGTTTAAGGCCAATTTCTTTCATTTGCTTCCAATCTGATATCGCAATAAATGCAGGTAAATTATTCGGGTTTCACCAACCATTTCAGCCCACTTAAATCGTTGTTATCTGCTCTTAGGTCTAATTTCAGGACCGCTAACACTTCGTTTAAGTCCTTCTCAATCTGATAAGGTGGGTTGATCAAGCAGATGCCTGAGCCATACATTCCCGTCTTTTCATTTGGCGCCCGTTCTGCAAACTCCACAGTGAGCAGGCCACCGGAGCACTTTTGTTGGGTCAAATTAGCGAGTTTGCGCAGCATATTTGCACTGTAGCCTGATTTGGGATTATCTTCTACTTGCTTTGTAGTTCTACTAATACGACTCGCAGATAACAGCGGATACCAAATCATGTAGGTGCCATTTGGCCATTTTTTCAGCACATCACTTATTGCATCGACAAGGTCTTGGTACTCTTTAGCTTGTTCGTAAGGAGGGTCAATTAGCACCATTCCGCGATTCGGCACCGGCGGGGTAAGCGCCTTGAGAACTTCAAATCCATCGCGCTGATGCAGTTGCAATGTTTGACCTTGTACTTTACATATTTTTGCAGTGTCTTCTAGCGCATTGAACATACCTGCAGACAGTTCATTTGCGTGAAGCTTATCCTGCTCTCTTGCAAAATACGATATTAAATAGGGTGAGCCTGGGTAAATTGATTTTGCCTGAAGTTCGCTAATCAGACTGATGTATTTGTTCAGTGGAATATTATTAGAATAGGTGTTCTCTGACAGACTGTTAAGCTTGTCGAACGCGGTAGCGTCAGCTTTCTCATGCACATTGCTTAAATCATAGAGGCCAGAGCCGGCATGAGTATCCAGTGCAAAATAGGGTTTAGCTTTTTTGTTTAACTTTTCGAGAACGGCAATCAATACGATATGTTTTAAAACATCAGCATGATTGCCAGCATGAAACGCATGTTGATAACTTAGCAAGTCATATATCCTTAAGACCAAATATCTAAATAGAAATCTGAGCCTGCAAACATTTGGGGCTGTCAATTTCGAGTGTTAGCATGCTACTTTAGGCAAGGTTTCAATGCTAGATATTGATACGCGATAGGAATAATAAGTTGAAATATAGCTCAGCATTGTGCAGTAATTACCCAAAATGCTGAGCCTTAGCAGACCGCGCTATCTTAAGTTAACCAGCATTTTTTGAGGGTGAGCAAGATAATCCATCCATAGGTTGTTAAATTTAACCATAGTTGCACCGTCAATCACGCGATGATCACCTGACCAATTCACCATCATTATATTTTGTGCAATCACACTGCCATCATCGGTAAAGCGCGGTAGTTTTTGAGTTTTCCCTAGCGCCACAATTGCCACCTCTGGCTTATTAATCACCGGTGTTGCTGTAATGCCACCAATCGCCCCTATATTCGAAATACTAATACTGCCACCACTTAAATCCGCATTCGAAAGTTTACCTATGCGGGCGCTCTCAACAATACGATTGACTTCTACCGCCACTTCTTTAAGTGACAAATGCTGGACATTTTTAATGCTTGGTACAAGCAAACCAATTTTGGAATCTACCGCCATACCAACATTATGACTGCTGAGGTATGTTAGCTCGCTTGCATCGCTGTTTAAGCGACTATTAATTACCGGGAACTCGAGCATCGCCAACGACAATGCTTTAATGAAAAACGGCATAAAACTAAGCTTAATACCTTGTTTTTCGAACTCTGGTTTTAGGCTTGCACGCAGCGCAATCAAATTATCCATAAGCAATTCATCACTCACAGTAAAGTGCGGGATGGTACTCACGCTGGCTAGCATTTGCTTGGCCATTGCAGCTCGAATGCCTTTTATCGCTTCTACCCTGTCGCCAAGCATAACCGGAGGTTGAGTCACGTCGACTGATTGCTGCGCTGTTGATGCATTGGCGGCACTAGTCTTGTCATTGACAGTTTCTAAAGATTGGTGCAAATCTGATTTTAAGATCCGTCCTTTTTTACCGGAGCCTGCAACATTAGATAAAGCTACGTTGAGTTCGCGGGCAAGTCTTCTCACGGCAGGACTGGCAATAGCGCGAGCTGAATCCACCGGAGCCTCGAAATTTTCACCCTGTTTACTTGCAGCAAATTTGTCGTGCACCGCTTTTTGGTCTGCACTTTTAGAGATGCTGGCTTTATTGTTTTGTGACGCAACGTTTTGTCCATCAGAATTTTTAGATGTATTCGCAGCGTCCGAGTGCTGCTGAGTACCAAGATCAGAAGAAATCAGTTGATCGAACAAAGGAGAATGGACTTTTGCAATATCGCCTTGTTTATAATGTAACAGGGTAACCACCCCCGCATACTTTGCGGGAATTTCGACTACCGCTTTGTCGGTCATGACTTCAACGACAACTTGATCCTCTTCAACGTGATCACCTTCGACCACGCTCCACTTGACAATCTCGCACTCAACAATTCCTTCACCAATGTCTGGCAATAGAAATGACTCTGTTTTGCTTTCTGCCTTAGGTGCACTATCGGCCTTGCCATGCGCTTTTGAATGCTCATTGTTTATCGGCGCGGCAAAGGCATCTGGCTGGATTTCCCCATCTTGTCTCATTGCAAAGAGCGGAGCATGTACTTTGGCAATATCTCCTTCTTTATAATACAGCTTTTGCACAACACCGTTATACATTGCTGGGATTTCAACCGTGGCTTTGTCGGTCATCACTTCGGCAACTGGCTGATCTTCAACAATCACATCACCTTCAGCCACTAACCATTTAAGCAACTCACACTCCACGATACCTTCACCGATATCAGGTAAGATAAAATCAGTCATTACAATCTCTCCTAATAATCCATAGTGCGTTTGATGGCTTCGTATGTTTTTAAGTGGTCAGGCATATATTCTTTCTCGTGCGCCAGTGGATAAGGCGTATCTAATCCGCAAACTCTAGCAATTGGCGCCTCAAGATATAAAAAACACTCTTGCTGAATTGTGGCGGCAATTTCACTGGCGAAACCACCGGTTAGCGGAGCTTCGTGATTAATTAATAGACGCCCTGTTTTATATACGGAATCGCACACTGCTTGCGCGTCCCACGGTAAAATACTTTGTAAGTCGATAATTTCACACGAAATACCTTCAGCTTCAGCCATGGCTGCCGCCTTTTCGACGATTTCAACTTGAGCGCCCCATGCTAACAGCGTAATGTCGGAGCCCGCTTTCACTAAATCTGCCTTGCCCAATTCGAGCGTATAATCTGTTTCTGGAACATCGCCCACGGCGGCACGATATAGGCGCTTTGGCTCCATAAACAACACTGGATTATCGTCTCGTATAGAGGCCAGTAGCAAGCCTTTAGCCTGATAAGGATTACGAGGAATAACCACCTTCATTCCGGGGATATGGGCAAAAAATGCTTCTGGAGACTGAGAATGATAGTGCCCGCCTGCAATACCCCCGCCGTACGGCGTTCGGATAGTTAGCGTGCCGCAGCTAAATTGCCCGCCTGAGCGATAGCGAAACTTAGCTGTTTCATTCACAATTTGATCAAAAGCTGGGAAAATATAATCACTAAACTGAATTTCAGCAACCGGCACTGAACCTTGCGATGCCAAGCCTGTTGCAAAGCCAATAATCCCCTGCTCGGTAAGTGGCGTATTAA
Organism: Glaciecola sp. SC05; assembly: GCF_041380235.1. Lineage (NCBI taxonomy): Bacteria > Pseudomonadati > Pseudomonadota > Gammaproteobacteria > Alteromonadales > Alteromonadaceae > Glaciecola > Glaciecola sp. SC05. Next base: position 86,016 of record NZ_JBGIYY010000002.1, on the reverse strand, counting down.
AACAGCGGCCTTTACCATATTTATGTTGAAGGTTTGAGGTTGCACGAAATACACCACCAAAATGACCAACATCTTCACCAAACACCATGACGCGTTCATTTTCATCCATAGCGGTGATCAATGCGTTATTGATAGCCTGTAGTAAGTTCATTTGCGCCATTATGCGTCCCTCCCAGAAGTCTTCGGATAAGACTCAGGATACTTTTTGACGTGCGCTTTGAGTTCATCAAGCTGTTTTTGTAAATGCCATGGTGGGGTGTCATATACATCTTCGATAATATCTTCTAATGGATTTACCGGTACTTTTTCGGCAACCTTCAGGGCATTCAATATTTCAGCACGAGTCTCATCTTTAAAGGCATCAATGGCATTTTGGTCAAACCATTTTTTACTGTCCATCCATGCTTCAAATCGCAGCACCGGATCTTTTTTAGCCCATTGCTCTTCCTCTTCCTTGCTGCGATAGCCGCTTGGATCATCTGAAGTAGAATGCGCAGACAAGCGATAGGTCATCGCTTCAATCAATACTGGGCAGTTCTGTTCAAGTGCTATTTTGCGCGCTAATTGTGTCGCTTGGAAAACCGCTAACACGTCATTACCATCCACACGAATAGTCTTTACGCCATACCCAATGCCTCTTGAGGCAATGCCATCGCCAGCAAACTGTTCATGTGAAGGCGTAGAAATCGCGTAGCCATTGTTTCGACAAAAGAAAATACAAGGACAATTTAGAACTGCCGCCATATTAAGGCCAGCATGAAAATCACCCTCCGAAGCGGCACCCTCGCCAAAATAACAGATAGTTATTGCCGCCTCGCCTGACATTTTTTGCCCATAAGCGTAGCCAGAGGCCTGTGGAATTTGCGTTCCTAGCGGTGACGAGATAGTCATAAAGTTAAGCGCTTTATCGCCATAGTGGATTGGCATCTGCCGACCTTTGTTCGGGTCAAGCTGATTGCTAAACATCTGATTCATAAATTGTTCGGTCGTATAGCCTCGAAATACTAAAGCGCCCTGCTCTCGATATTGCGACATAATCATGTCTTTATCGCTTAGCGCGGCGGCCGAGGCGACAGTTGCAGCTTCTTCACCACGACAGGCTAAGTAAAAGCTTATACGCCCCTGACGTTGCGCGCCGATCATGCGTTCATCTAAAAGGCGAACATAATGCATAGACTCGAGAATCTTCTGAGCCATTTCTTGGCTTATGTCAGGTAAGCTTGAATCATTAGTTTCTTTGCCGTTTTCATCAACAAGCTGAAGCATGGGAATGTCGAGCAAACCGTTTGTAATAATCTTTGCTTCATGAATGATATTCACATCTGAAAGATGGTTTCTATCTTGCATAACTCAATCCAAAGTAGACACGTAAATGTATTATGATGCCTACTATATTAGACAAGCTTTGTTCACTTAGCATTGCTAATAATTGAAAAGAGAATGAAATAAAAGGAACAAGTGTTCTAATTTAGCCTCTAAATTAAAACACTTATCCTATTTGTTACTTTTTTGTATCTTTAAACAAACATTTCATTAAAGAATGGTAATGGTAGTTTTCTTTTTTCCTCGTGTTGATGTATTACAATGAATGATAGTTAATGTCTGGTGCGAAGAAATATTAACAGCACCACACAAAACGTTTTTCGGAGAGCTAGATGAATAAAGCTGTTTTTGGCCTTTGCTTGATATTGGTTTCAGGATCTACTACACAGGCGCACAATGCTGGAGGCCCAAAAGGCCATCATCCTCTGCAGATAGCGCCACAATCCAGCGGTATAGATGGCTTACTAGAGACTCCCGGGCATGTGGTCAGAAAGCAATATGTTAATCAAGACAAAAATCACAACCGTACTAGCGCTAAGTTTGTTTTCGAACCGACTCTCCCTCCGGGCAAGTATACCTATATCGTAGAGCTCAACGCTCCATCTGTATTGCAAGTTCCCGCGTTGCGTCATTCCCTTGAACAAAGTCGCGGACGCGGACAGTCGATTAAATTTCAGCAGCAACAAAATATAAAGTCGCACGTTCAATATTTGCAAGAATATCAGCAGGCATTCTTAAATGACATTGACAACCTTAATGATAATCTCGTTACACAATATGAATATGTTTTAAACGGTGTAGCCTTACGTCTAAGCCAAGCCGATGCACAACGATTGTCTCTTCATCCAAAAATCACCAAAATTACCCGTGAGACTATATATAGAAAAAACACTGATCAAGGACCGACTTTAGTTGGTGCTCCGCAGTTATGGGAAGGCAACATAGGCAGCTTACCCCAAACTCAAGGCGAAGGAGTTGTAGTTGGTATTATAGATTCGGGAATTAATTCAGACCACCCGTCCTTTGCCGAACGAAGTGGTGACGGCTATGTACACACTAACCCATTGGGTGATGGCGTTTACTTAGGTGATTGTGCTGGACAGTTTCCTGAACTCTGCAACAACAAGCTTATTGGTGTGTATAGCTACCCAAATATCACTAACAGTTATTCAGATACAGATGTTTTTCCCCCCAATTTACCACGCAATGGCGAAGACTATGACGGTCATGGCTCTCATGTTGCAGCAACAGCCGTTGGCAACGTGCTAAATAACTTACCGGAAACGTTGCCAACACAAGGTCAAATAGAATCAGACGGTACGCCAACCGGATTTACCTTTGCGCAAATATCGGGTGTCGCTCCCAGAGCAAATCTTATCTCCTATCAAGTATGTTTTGTTGGTCGCGCTGACCAAAACGACACTTATGCGGGTTGCCCAGGCTCAGCCATTAACCGAGGCATAGAAGATGCGATTAGAGACGGGGTAGATGTTATCAACTTTTCAATCAGCGGAGGTGGAGACCCTTGGCGAGATTCAACTGAGAGTGCTTTTCTGACTGCTCAAAGTATAGGAATTTTTGTAGCAACTTCAGCTGGTAACAGCGGTCCGGGAGTGTCTAGTTCGGTCAAACATTCACCCTGGTATACCTCGGTTGCAGCGAGTGAGCACGGTCGGCAAAATGCCCTTATCAAACAGATCACCAATTTTAGAGGCGGTTTAACGACTCCCAGCGATATTATCGGTCAGAGTAACACTGGTTCGATTACTGGAGCTGTCGTATATGCTGGCGACTTCACTAATTCAAACGACCCTACTAATGATTCTGCCCAATGTTTAGAGCCATTTCCAGCAAACACGTTTAATGGTTTAATTGTAGTGTGTGATAGAGGCGAGATTGCCAGAGTAGAAAAGGCAGAAAATGTCCGAGCCGGAGGAGCCTCTGGCTATATATTGGCAAATATACAGGGCGGCGAAACCTTCTTAGCTAACGATTCTTACGTCATTCCCGGTATTCATATTAATGCAGACGATGGCGATGCGCTGAAACAATGGCTCGCTTCTGGAATTGGGCATCGCGTTACAATAACTGAAGGCAGTGCCGCTCAAAACATTGACCAAGCGCGTGTTGACGTACTTGCCCGTTTTTCATCTAGAGGCCCAAACACCACAATCAGCACTCTAAACCCAACCATGACAGCTCCCGGTGTTGATATCTATTCTGCCTACGCTGATCAGCGTTTTGGGCATGATGGTCACGAGGCCCCTGCTGGCGATTTTAACTATTTATCGGGGACTTCAATGTCGAGCCCGCATGTGGCCGGCGCAGCGGCTCTGTTAAAGTCCTTACATCCGAATTGGACGCCAGACAATATAAGGTCTGCCCTTGCTATGACCGCTGTCACGTCTGTGCGAAGAGAAGATGCTAGTACTCCTGCTGACTTTTTTGACATGGGCTCAGGGCGCATTCGGGTAGATTTAGCTGCACAAACTGGCTTAGTACTTGATGAAACTAGCGCCCGCTATATTGCCGCTGAGCCAGCTAGAGGTGGCGATCCAAGAACGCTCAATTTACCCAGTATTACAGACAATGAATGTGCAACTGTATGCACTTGGACGCGCACATTTACCGCAACTAAAGACGGCGTATGGAACGTCAGTGGACAAACCACAGAGGTCGGATTAAACATTACCGTGAGCCCCACGTCTTTTTCTATTCAAGCTGGGCAAACACAAATAATTGAAGTCAGTATAGACACCATAAATGCCGACAAAAATCGATATGTGTTTGGTCAAGTCAATCTGTCTTCTAACAACTCCCCTGACCTTCATTTGCCAGTAAGTGTTTTACCGTCAATTGGCGACATCCCTACGCTTGTTACAGCAACTGCCACAAGAGATGCAGATAGCATATTAATTGAAGATATCGATGCTATTACTTTAAATAATTTTATTTTAACGCCCTACGCATTAACGAAAGCAACAAAAGTATTTGGCGAAGTCAGCCAAGATTCAGACAACTCCGATTATGTAGATAACCTTAATGATGGCGTGGTAATCACTGAAATAGCTGTTGAGCAAGCTGCGAAGCGCTTAATTGTTGAGCTGGTTGGCTCAAGTGCACCCGATTTAGACCTGTATCTCGTTTTTGACGATAACGATGATGGTGTGCTGTCAGGGTTTGAGGAAATTGCCGCCAGCCAATCGGGTGATTCAACTGAGGAAATTCAAGTCGACTTACCTGATGCCGGTCGATATTTTATTGTGGTTCAAAGCTTCACCGCTAGTGCTAGTGCGACCGATAGCTTTGAGCTTCGATATGCAGTGGTCACAAGCCAACAAGATAATAGTTTAGCAGCCCAAGCACCTAGCTCGCTTTCTGCAAACGTCCCCTTTAATATGCGTATACTGCACCAGCTTGACGATGCCGCGCTAGATGACGACTTTTATGGTGCCATCGAGATGGGCACCAGCGCAGAGAGGCCAGATAATCTTGGTCTAATAGCTGTAGATATTACTCGAGGTGACGATGATATCGTTATCACTGGAGACGCCGCCAGAGTCAGTGCAGGCGATACCGTAAGCCTAGGTGTATTAGTCTCAGGAAATACAACGAATGAAGAGAGAAGCTACGTGATCACTATTCCTGAGATTACTGGCACACGTTTCACTAATTTCGGCGCCGGCACTATACTTCCTGATGGCTTGCGCTTTGTCGCAAATAAACTCAGCTCTGATGGAGCTAGCACCTTACTGAGTTTCGATTTAAATATAGATCAAACTGGCAGTCCAGGACCTATAGCTGTGAATCTTTCCAGCGAAATACAGGGTCGTGCCGGCAATACCGAACAACAGGCTCAAACATTTACATTAGTGCAGGTAGAGGGCAGTCCAACCATTGATTTTAACGGTAACCCGAGTGCCAGTTTAAACGTGTTTGAGGGTCAAGCCTTAGTAGTGCCGATTACAGTAAGCGATCCGAACCAAGACAATATCACCCTAAATTATACACAAACAGCTGGCCCTGCCGTAACAATAAGTCAAAACGGAGGTATATCCACCCTCAACGCGCCAAATGTAGATGAAAACAGCCTGCTAAGCTTTGATGTTCAAGCAAGTGACGGTAATGGTAATACTGCCAGTGCTACATTTACCGTGAACGTAATCAACAATGAACCGCCTGTGATAGATTCGATAAGCGCTCCCAGTGCCGCTGGCGGTGGACAGCAAATTACCATTACCGTAAATGCGAGCGATCCTGAGAGTGATGTTTTGACGATAAGCATTAACGGCGTAATCGGCAACAGCTTTAGCACCACCACACCGCGCAGCGGAACGACAGTCAGCTATGGTATTTCGGTATCAGACGGCATCAACACCGTAACAGATTCGGTCAGCATCAATTTGACCCAAACGCCGATTAATACCGGAAGTAGCGGTGGTGGCGGTTCTTCGTTGCTATGGCTCTTTTTATTAAGCGTTCTTGCCGCTTTACGCAGGCCAATCAATGTTGCGAAGAACTCTCGGGGCCGTTGAGCGCTGTTTCTTATCCAGCGTTCAGGTTATTTAGGCAAAGAAGCGCTATTCATGCCTAAATAGGAAATCTGGCGAGGCGAATTTGTATTACTCGCACTCGCCACGTCATTAATACGGCTGCGGTACTAAGCCCAACTATAAATCCTATCCAAAAGCCTTTTGCAGACATCGCCGGCACAATATGGTCTGTTAAGCCCAGAATAATCCCGGTTGGAAAGCCAATAAACCAATAGCAAAATACGCTAATGATCAGCATGGCTTTGGTATCTTTGTAGCCTCTTAGTGCATTTGCAGAAACAACCTGTATAGCGTCTGAGAACTGAAATATTGCCGCAAATAATAATAGCCCGCTGGCAAATTCAATGACTTCGGCTTCATTTGAATACAGGCTCGCAATATAGTGACTTCCTAAGATAGTCCCCGTTGCGGTAACAGTAACGCTAGCGATCGCCAATACAATTGCCGCTAAATAGGCTGTTTGCGCCATTGGCGTGCGATTTTCGCCAATTACATGTCCTATTCTTATTGCAACTGCCAAACCGATACTTAAGGGGATCATAAAAATCAAAGATGAAAAGTTCAGAGCAACTTGGTGCGAGGCAACCGTTAACGCGCCCAAAGGAGCTAGCAAAATTGCAACAACTGCAAACAAACTCACTTCAGCTAGAAAGGTTAAAGCAATCGGTACGCCCTGCTTGGATACCGCCCATATAAAGGCGAGGTCGGGTTTAGATATATTGCTATACAGTGCATATTCCGATAACTTTTTATCGAGGACCGTATAAATCCATGTGGCAAAGGCCATGACATAAAACACCAGCATTGTAGCTAAGCCACAGCCAGCCCCGCCCATTTCGGGCAAGCCAAATAAACCGTTGATTAAAATATAATTGGCAGGAATATTTACCATCAAACCGGTAAACATGATCACCATGGTAGGACGCGTCTTCGAGAGCCCCTCACAATAGTTACGCAGAGTTTGATATATCGCAAAAGCAGGCGCACTCATCAATACAAAACCAACGTATTCGAGAGTTTCGCGGCGCATCTGAGGGTCCATCTCAAGCATACTCAATAAGCTTGGCATACCCACTACAGATAGCATTACCAAAGCAGCTATGCTCAACGATAAATACAGCGTTTGCCACACTGGATAGGCAACTTGATTGGATTCACGCGCCCCATTAAAGCGCGCCACAATAGGTGTCAAAGCCAGGCAAATGCCCTGCATAAAAATAAATATAGGCATTGTCACGCTGTGACCAATTGCAACCGCGGCCATATCAAGTGAGTCGTAGCGCCCTGCCATGATCGTGTCAGAGACACCCATCATCATTTGCATCAACTGAGCAATCAGTAATGGCCAAGCAATCTTACTTAACTGCGCAAACTCACGTTGAAAGTGCGTCATATGAATTAGCTATCTCGTGCGGTTTTGCTGGAATGAACCACATCGTTATTGAGCTGGTTTAGTTCATCATCGCTAAGCTGACGATATTGGCCTGCTTTTAATCCGTCGAGCTTGATATGCATAATGCGTTTGCGAATGAGTCTAGTAACGTTGTAACCAAGATATTCACACATACGTCTGATTTGTCGGTTTAGGCCTTGGGTGAGCACTATATCAAAGCTTGTTTTGCCAACCTGCTTGATATCGCAAGGTAAGGTTATCGTATCTAAAATCGGCACACCGCTGCTCATTTTATTTAAAAACATTGGCGTAATGGGTTTATCAACATTCACGCGGTATTGTTTCTCGTGGGCGTTTTCAGCGCGCAGTATCTTATTAACGATATCGCCGTCGTTGGTTAGTAAAATTAAGCCTTCAGAAGGTTTATCTAAGCGTCCAATGGGAAAGATACGCTGTTTATATTTGACCGCGTCAACAATATTCCCCTTAATCTTACGCTCGGTGGTGCATGTAATACCCACGGGCTTGTTGTAAGCCAAATAGACTCTGTCACTTTTGTTTTCAGGTACAGCTTTTACCTCTTTACCGTCAACGCACACCACATCGTCGTCACCAATTTTTGTGCCTAACTCGGGCGCCCTGCCATTTACCGTAACGCGCAAGCTCTCAATTAGCTTATCTGCCTCTCTGCGAGAACAAAATCCGGTGTCGCTGATGTATTTATTAAGTCTTTTCAAAGGAATACCATTACGGTTTGTGTTGAAAAACGCGCCTAACGATATCAAACGCCTAATTTGCGTTGTGCAGTCTATACCTTGGCGCTATTTTTTCAATAGCGCTTTTATGGCATCAGTGATCCCTTCAAGGGTCAGTGAGTACATTTTGTCCTTCATAAGCTCTTTCATGATTTGAATAGAAGCATGATAGTGCCAGTACTCTTTTGGCTGAGGGTTTAACCACACGCAGTATTCGAAATGGTTTAATACTCGCTGCATCCATACGCTGCCAGGCTCTTCATTCCAATGCTCAACACTGCCCCCTGGGTAAGTGATTTCGTAGGGCCCCATGGTTGCATCGCCTACGAATATAACTTTGTAATCGCTGCCGTATTTATGCAGTATCTGGTATGTGTCTAAATCACCATAACCGCGGCGATTGTTGTCTTTCCAGACCCCTTCATAAATGCAGTTGTGAAAATAAAAAAATTCAATATGCTTGAACTCGGTGTGGGCAGCTGAAAATAATTCTTCACACAGCTTGATATGAGCATCCATCGAGCCACCAATATCAAAGAACAGTAATAGCTTGATGGCGTTACGACGCTCAGGCGCCATTTTAATATCAAGATACCCAGCGTTACGAGCCGTAGACGAAATAGTGTCAGGCACATCAAGTTGATCGCTGGCGCCGCTTCTGGCAAAGCGTCTTAGCCTGCGAAGGGCTACTTTAATGTTACGCGTACCCAGCTCAACGTCACTAGAAAGGTTTTTATACTCGCGTTTGTCCCAGACTTTTACCGCCGAGTAATTACGGTTTTTGTTTTGCCCAATGCGCACGCCTTCAGGGTTATAGCCATCTGCACCGAAAGGTGAAGTACCGCCTGTACCTATCCATTTGTTACCGCCCTGATGCCGCTTTTCTTGCTCTTTTAGACGCTCTTGTAAGGTTTCCATGAGCTTATCTAAGCCGCCCATCGCCTCAATTTGTTTTTTCTCTTCATCACTTAAAAGCTTTTCCATCTGCGAACGCAGCCAATCTTCCGGAATATTTTCGTCAAACAAATTGATTTGCTGCACACCCTTAAAGTATTCAGCAAATGCACGGTCGAACTTGTCGTACTGACTTTCATCTTTGATCAAGACGGTACGCGCAAGATAGTAAAAGCCGTCCATATCGGCATCTACTATCTGATTTTTCAGCGCCGCCATCAAATCAAGGTATTCGGTAATGCTGGTCTTTACTTTGTGTTTTCTTAAGGTAAAGAAAAAATTAATTAGCATTGCGCCGCGCCATAAACATTAGTTTTTCGAATAAATGGATATCTTGCTCATTCTTAAGCAATGCGCCATATAACGGTGGCAGAGCGTTTTTCGCGTCTTTGTCAGCAATCGCCTCTGGTGGAATATCATCTGCCACTAAGAGCTTGAGCCAATCAATTAACTCAGAGGTCGATGGCTTTTTCTTTAAGCCATTAATCGAGCGAAGCTGGAAAAAACTGTTTAAGGCGGTGTCGAGCAGGTTCTTTTTTAAATCTGGGAAGTGCACATCCACGATTTGACGCATTTCGTCTTCGTTAGGAAACTGAATATAATGGAAAAAACACCGGCGCAAAAACGCATCTGGTAGCAACTTATAATTGGAATTATATAATAATAATTTATATGACATATAACCCTCGAAGTTATGTTTTGAAGCAGTTTGGTTAGTCATATTTATTATTGTATACCTCGATTTTTAATTCAGTCATATTTATACGAAAATAACTATTAACATGATTTAATTTTTAGTCATAATTTTTAAGTTGATAGCCTTGCTTGAAATGTTGAATGTACTTAAAGGTGCACTATTGTAGTTAGAAAACATAGCCGAAGAAATGCATCTGGTAATTTTTCACCACTTATAAAAAAGTTTGACACAAAATAAGACTTAACATGATAAAACATATTAAAATCAAAGCTATAGTCTAAAACATTCATTTTTGATAGCTTATTTTTCATTTCAGTCTTAAAAATACATTTTGTTTTCTCAAAATTTTAATTTGAGTCTTAATTTTTATGATTAATGTCACTCACAACTAACTAATCTTTTCTCCTGCTCATAAAAGCAAGTTTCTCTATCAAATGCGTGTCTTGTTCATTCTTGATTAAAGCCCCGACCAAAGGAATTATTCCCTTACTGTTTTGTTTATCGAGCAAAACTTCTTGAGAAATATCGTCAGCCATGATTAATTTTAGCCAATCTATTAGTTCAGAAGTTGATGGCAGCTTTTTTAAACCATTTAGCTCCCTCAATTCGAAAAAGGATGTTAAAGCCTCAGTAAGTAGTTTCTGCTTGATGTCAGGATAATGAACTTCTACTATTTGTTTCATTTCATCGATAGATGGAAACTGAATATAGTGAAAAAAGCATCTTCTAAGAAAAGCGCTTGGAAGCTCCTTCTCATTGTTAGAAGTGATAATAATAATTGGTCTTTGTTTTGCTCTTATTTCTTGCTGGGTCTCGTACACGTAAAATGACATGCGGTCCAATTCCAATAGCAAGTCATTTGGAAATTCAATGTCGGCTTTATCTATTTCATCAATTAGCAAAACGGGGCGTTTGTCGGATTCAAAAGCTTGCCATAACTTACCTTTGATAATGTAATTATTAATGTCATGAACACGCTCGTCTCCTAGTTGACTGTCTCTTAGCCGCGATACTGCATCGTATTCATATAATCCCTGTTGTGCTTTGGTGGTGGATTTAATGTGCCATTGAATTAAATCAACTCCCAAGCTAGATGCTAACTCTTCTGCTAACATAGTTTTCCCAGTTCCAGGCTCACCTTTAATAAGCAGTGGCTTTTCTAGTGTTATTGATGCATTTACAGCTAGCTGCAATTCCTTGCTTGCAATATACGTTTCAGTGCCTTTAAACGCCATTTACTACCTCGTTTTATTTTATCTCAGCAAAATTTTAATATCGAATTCTACAATCTAATTATAATTAATACTATCTCGTGTGTTGATTAATGAGCACCTAAAGCGTTATGAACCGCATCTACTGAATCACTATAAAAGCTTACTTGAAACTTGGTAAATGTTTCTCAGGGTACTAATGGAATGTCGGTAGCCGAAGCTATTGGTAATAAAACTCTGGTTGCCCCAGTTTCCAAAGCGATTTGCATATATGACGCGAGATCTTGAACGGGATTAACCACACCACCTAATGTGATGCTGCCAAGCACAACCATCTGTTCTTGAGTTGGTTTATTCATCAAAATAGAGCAGCATGCTTCCAGTGAAGCTAGACTAGCATGATGGCTGTTTCCAAATGTTTGTAGATCGACATAATCCCTTGGTAATCACATCAATACAATTTAAGTTACCTTTAAAATATTCAAAACCAAAACGCACTTGCTCTTTAGCTGACGAGTCAGAACCAAACCCCGAAGTGGAATGTTTGCGATTACCTGATGTCATTTGAGTTTCAATACGATAGACACCGAGCTTTCCGGCTGCGCCTTCATCAACAAAGTGCACGACTCCAGCGTTAGGAATTTCGCCTATCTAGACTACTGGTATAGAAAAGCTCAAACTCATGAACCGAATATTTCCTCTTCGATTTCGTTGTAAACTTGTGTCTCTTGTGTAACCAAAGGTGCCATTGTGTCTCGAAGAAAAGCACATTTGTTATTGCCACATTGCGTTAAGTTTAGGATTCTTTTAATTTCCGTGAAAATTTTACCGCTTGCTGACTTTATATCGTCTGCTGGATTCCCTCTTTCAATACTTTCTTTTAACCCTAACTCCTTCGCCTGAAGACAATCATCAACTAGTTCATTTTTCCCAGTTGCTACACATAATTTTTTTATGATTTCATCGTCAAAAAGATAGCATTCAATGTGCCTTCTTGAAGAGGTTTTTACTCCTTTTTCCAAGAGCTCAGCGACCTCCTCTTTACTCTTGTCATCTCTGTCAACAAACTTAATGATTTCTGAAGATTTTAATATGTTGGAAATAAGGTTTACGGATTTATTTTCCATGTCTTCTATTTCTGAGCATGAGCCTACTGATACAAATGTTGTCCCATGATGCTTCTCACCAAGTATTTTTCCGTATATTAAAGCGTCGAAGTCTCGGTACTTTCTCCCCTGACTAGTACCTTCGCAAAACACGATTCTCTTGGGGGATATGAGTTTTGAAAAATCAGCAAATGCTAGATCAAAGAACCTATCCCAAATAGCCCTGCTAATTTGAGTAGGCTGGATTACTTCGGCCAAGTCGAAGTCTCTATTATCAAAATCAAGGAACACTACCGTCTTTGGGTTTTGCTCCTCAATATCTTCGGCTTCTTTGAGCATTCCTATTGAGTGCGTAGAAACCCAAAGCTGGGTGTCTTCAGGAGTTAAATCATAGAGCTCTCTAAGAACTTTGGACTGGAGCCTGGTATGCATGTGCGCTTCTGGTTCATCAATACAGAAAATCGCATCAGAATAAAAGCTAGACTTAATTATCATGTCCAAGACCAAGTCGAATACTGACTTTTCGCCAGCCGATAGATTTTTGTAATGAAAGTCTTTTGCAGTACCTTTTTCAAAATAGAAACTTCCATTTGATAACGGATCACCTATAGAGCTTAAATTAAGATCTTCAAATATCTTGGACAGAGAGGTCTTGATCTTGCCTATCAGTTCATCTCTAAGTTGTTCAACCGTTTTGTTATTGTTCGATGGCTCATAGACTCCCGCTAGTGTTTGAGCCACGAGCCGCTGGTAATTTTCGGACACAGTCTGGTCGTTCTGCATCAAATTCTGTAGTTTGATATTCTCAGCAGGATTGTTCTGCTTATTTAGGTTGGAAACTGTAAAGTCAGCTTCATTTCTGTAAGCAGTACGAAAATAGAACTTGTTTTTTATTTGCTGTTGATTCAGCTGCTGTTCGTTGTGAAAAGATATTTCTACTTTATTGTGTGAAGTTTGCCGCCAAGTTTCTGGGTTTGATATTTCTCCATCGTTCTTTTCCAAGTAATCCTGGATCCCTCGATCATTAAACCCCTTGAATTTATACCAATGATTCAAAGCCTCAAAAAGAGAGGTTTTTCCACTTCCATTTGGCCCAACCAGCACTACAAGTTTAGCTGTCTCAGGGATGTTCGTTAACGTAAGGTTGGTAAACCGTTTGAATCTATTTAATTTTACTTCTTTTATCTTCACAGTCATTCCTTAGTTTAGTGACAATCTGGACCCTATTTTTATTGACCTCTTACTGTCTTGGTTTATTAGTATTTCGTGAAACCGAGACAGGTGTAGTATCAATATTCTTGTATTCATAGATAGCTCTTGCTCTATTTATTAGCCGCCCGTCGTTGGATAAGATTGCTGAGCAATATGCGCCCATAGCTATGTGGACAGCGTCGCTTCTGACATTTTGAATCTTGTTAAGATCCCTACACTTTTTTTCTGCTTGAAAACCTAATAGATCAAGCACTGCGTTACACCCGATTATTCCAAGATACGTGGGCCAAACGTCGTAGCCTTGCTTATCAACGGGATTAAAACCAAAAAATTGGTCGCAACTAATGTCAGTGCCGCGCATTGTTGAAGATATCTTCTCCCAAATCCGTAGAATTTGGTTTTCACCTACTAAACTACCGAAAGCTCCTTTCTCACCTCCCATTGCTGCCCTAGTTTTCTCGGTATCGTTTCCATTTGATACCATTTCATCGACCATTGAAGCCAATTCAGGTTTTAAAGACTGGGCTTTATCAAGCATTTCTGTATTATCCATTGGTAAGCCAATTGTCAGATTTAAAATTTCCCGCTCAAATTTATCTGGGAGTTCCATTAATAGACCTTTGCATGCACCACCATTAATCCATACCTGAAGAGGGTCGAAAATGGTGTCATCGAAACTTACGTCTTCAGTTACTGCAATGTAGTTATAATAATGTTGATGTGGAGATCCGGCTTCATTTAATGCCGCTTCGCTGGTTATCTTCCCATTTTCGTCAAGGATAAGATCTAGTAACTTCGCATCTATAGCGTCGAGTACATCTAAATATTTCTCAGGTTCATTAGCTCGTTTGATTTCTGAAAAGTGCTCTTTTGAATAAACCCAAACAACATCATCTCGCTTGCCCAGTTCAATAATACCATTCAATTGCAATCCGATTATATTTTGATCAATGTAAATTAAAGGTCTACTCAACGTTTCCGCCCACACCTTTAAACTTCTCTACAAACATTGCTATTTTTTGAAAAACACTCTGCTTTTTGGTTTTATATTGCGGGTTAAGAGGGCTTAATTTAGGAAGTGCCTCGTTAAGAGCAGTGCCATTTTCACTGGCATATTCTCGTTTCAATGATGCTGATAAATAACGCTTCGCGGCATCTTCGTTGAGGCCTTCCGATTCAATTAGCTCTTTAGCTTCTCTTTTCTGTTCAGCCTGCGCGAAGGTGAAAAATGCGTCAATAATGTTCGCCTTATCGCCAATATCATCAAGATTAGTTTGATTAATAAAATCTACAATCAAGCTTTCTTTAGCGCGATTACCAAGGCTCGCTCTAATTAGGCGACGAACTTCTTCAATAAGCTCAGCTTTACTTTTATTCTTTTTGTTATGCTCGAAAATCAGTTCCAATATATAATCAAGGTTAATCTCTTGGGATTTCAACAAGTCCACCTCAAAGACCACGTCATCCCAGTCTATGGTAGATTTTTCTTTATCGTCTGCTGATTTTTGTCGACGCTGCCAATCTCGCACATCGTTATAAGTCGACCGGTAATCCTGAAGCTTACGATCTGCTGGAAGTCTTATTTTCTGGAGTTCAGCGAGCTTTTCATCATCTAAATAATGCTCCGCCTTGAATGCTGCTACTACTTCTTCGTCACTCATGTCTATATCTTGAAGAGCTTTTAAAGCGGCAAACTCATCATAGTTTTGCAGAACGTTCTCAACACGCAAATACTCGCCGAATAGTTTGGCGAAATCTTTCTTGTCAGATTCCTTTTCGATAGATGATGGGTCGGGGAAACGCTGTTCTAACTCTGTTACCACGTCCATAAAGCCTCGCCGAGCCTGACCTGTCACCACGTCGGTAAAGCCATCCATGTATTCCTTGTAGCTTTTCTCTAACACTACATTCTTGGTGTTCTTATCCCCAAACAAGGTAATGGCATCTACCGTAGCTTTTTCTAGATCTCGGAAGGTGACTATATTTCCGAATGTTTTGGTCGCGTCGTAAATACGGTTAGTGCGCGAAAAAGCTTGCATCAAGCCATGATATCGTAGGTTCTTATCTACAAATAAGGTATTGAGTGTTGGGGCATCGAAGCCAGTTAAGAACATTCCTACTACAATTAGAAAATCAACCTTTTCGTTTGGCTTTAACTTTTTACCGTGGCTGTCTTCCCCTTTGACGCGCATAGCAAGGTCACGGTAATAATTTTGAAAACCTTTACTATCTATACTAAAAGTAGTTTTAAACATTGCATTGTAATCACCCACCGCAGCGCTTAAAAATTCTTTGGCAGTGCTATTCATTGCTGAAATATCGAAGCTTTCATCTTCAATATCTCCAATTGCATCCTGCTCTTCATTGGCAGCGAAGGAAAAGATAGTAGCGATTTTTAGTGGCTTGTTTTTATCCTTGTACGAGGGCTCTGCTTGTAGTTTGTTTAGGGATTCATAATATAATTTAGCCGCATCCACACTGCTCACGGCAAACATGGCGTTAAAACCTTTATTGTTAGACTGTAATCGATGTGTCTTCTGTCGAAAGTTTTTCAGAACATACTCAGAAATTTCGCGAATACGTTCTGGGTGCAATAAAGCCTGTTTGTTTTCAAGTGCGCTGAGTTTTTTCTCATCTTGTTCTGTTTCAATAGCCTTAAACTGTGCTCGAACGTCGTTGTAGTCTACTTTGAACTTGAGTACCTTTTCATCTCGAATCGCATCTGTGATTACATAAGAATGTAACTCGCGACCAAACACACTGGCAGTTGTTTCCGCCCCTAACGCGTTTTGCGGGAAGATAGGCGTACCGGTAAAACCAAACTGATAAAAACGCTTAAACTTCTTATTAAGGTTCTTCTGCGCCTCACCGAACTGACTGCGATGGCATTCATCAAAAATAAAGACCACCTGTTTACTATAGATAGGAAGTTCACTCTCGCTCTTCATTAGGTTGTTGAGTTTCTGAATCGTCGTGACAACTATCTTATTATCATCTTTATCCAAATTGAGCTTTAAGCCGGCAGTGCTGTCTGAGCCATTTACGCTGTCTGGTGAAAAGCGCTGGTACTCCCTCATGGTTTGGTAGTCGAGGTCTTTTCTATCAACGACAAAAAACACTTTGTCGATAAAATCGAGTTCTGTCGCTAAACGTGCTGCTTTAAAGCTGGTTAAGGTTTTACCCGAGCCAGTGGTATGCCAGATAAAACCGCCGCTCTCCGAGTTGCTCCAATTTTTGGCTTGATAGGAACTTTTCACCTTCCACAATATTCGCTCGGTAGCGGCTATTTGGTATGGGCGCATAACAAGCAAGGTGTCGCTGATGTCAAACACCGAGTAATGCAGCAACACGTTGAGCAGTGTATTTTTCTGGAAGAAGGTCGCGGTAAAGTCTTTTAAGTCCTTAATAAGGCTATTATCAGCTTTTGCCCAGTTCATAGTGAAATCGAAACTGTTTTTATTGCGTTGGGTGGTATTAGCAAAATAACGGCTGTCGGTACCATTAGATATCACAAACAACTGTAAATACTTGTACAGCGACTGTTCGCTGTTAAAGCTCTCTTTACTATAGCGATGCACCTGGTTAAAGGCCTCTCTAATAGCGACACCGCGCTTTTTGAGCTCAATTTGCACCAATGGCAAGCCGTTAACTAAAATAGTCACATCATAACGGTTGGCATGGCTGCCTGTTTGCTCGAACTGTTTGATTACCTGCACTTTATTGCGAGCAATGTTCTTTTTGTCCACTAGGTAGATGTTTTTGATACTGCCATCGTCAAACACAAAGTCATGAATATAGTCATCGTGGATCTTACGTGCTTTATCTAAGATAGTATCGCTTGGTCTATCTAGGTAGGTTTCCACGAAACGCTGCCATTCGCCTTCAGTAAACTTCACGTTATTAAGCGTTTGCAACTGCTCTCTAACGTTGGAGAGCATGGCCTGCGGATTATTCAGACCAGGCACGAACTCATAGCCTTGGTTTTGTAGGTCCTGAATTAGTTCACGCTCTAAAGCATCTTCACTCTGGTAGCTTTCAGCTACTTTCCAGTCTTTGTTGTATTTTTCAAGAACAATAAAGTTATTCGTTTCGGCTATTGTTTTTAAGTTAGTCATGACAGGCCGCCGCCTCTGCAACAGGCTTAGGGAAGCTCAAAAGCAAATCGCGGTAATACTCATATTGCTTTTGACGAAGTTCTATTTCTCGGGGTAGACCTTCTTGGATTGAAGTGGTTAATGTGTTGAACTTATCTAATATATTAACAATTCGGATTTGTTCATTAAGAGAAGGAACAGGAATCTTAAAATCCGACATTTGTTTCAGGTTTATATTTGGTTGGGCTGACGTTTTATTAAACTTAGCAATATAATCTGTCATTGCTGTCGTTTGCATGTAATAAAAAACAAACCTTACATTCACTTGTTGGTCTAGGCGAACAATAGCTAGAGCTTGATTGGTGTTTGCTGGTAATACGCCTTTATCTACTATCGCACATTTACCAATAGTAGCTCCTGCAATGGCAAATAAGATATCATTTTCTTCAAGTACTGAGCGTTTTAGTTCCTTATTATGAACTTCTGGAGTAATAAACATAAACTTGCCTGGCTTTATTTGGTTGTTATCAAAGCTTTCGAGCTTTATAAAGTTAACTCCATCTCTTACGAATTCTTTAGGTGTTGTTCCTTTGGTAATAAGTTGGGTCACATCCCCCAACGTCTTCCACTCCACTTCCCCTTCATCAAAACTCAACAACTTGTCACGATAGTAGTTGTATTGCTTTTTACGGGCATTAAGCTCGGTGGTCAGCTCGGTGGTCAGCTCGGTGGTCAGCTCGGTGAAGGTGTCCAGTATACGGACGATTTCGGCTTGTATTTGCAGCGACTTTTTTGGGTTGTCTGGGCAAGGTATAGGGATTGTTTTATTACAAAAGTTGCTAATCCACTGACGTTTGTGATCACCTTCGACCAATCCGCTGGGCTGAGTATTAAGCCAATAGTAAACATACTTAAGCAATACTTTTGACTCGTCAGCTGATGAAATCATTTTCATAGCTGATGACTTAGCTTTAAAGTCAAAATCGACCCATTTATTTGCAGTAGTGAAATCGTCAAAAATTATTACAGGATTAATAGATGCTTTATTTATGCCCTGTTTTTCATCTGTATAACCTAGAATGAAGGTTTTTCCTGCTGTTAATACCGGTGTATTAAAGCTATCGTCATAAATCTTAGATTTGACGAGATACTTTGTTGGCTGCTTATATGTCGTTATTTCACCTAGTGGGAGCCAGCAAATTTCTGCTCCGCCCAGTAACTTTTCCATAAAACTCAAATCGCTCATCCCTCAATTTCCGCAACAATCCCATAAATGTCTCTTCGAAGTTGGTCTATTTTGGAGACGGTGATTTTCAATTCAGCATTTAATTCTGTGATGTTGGTCACTTCACGAGTGTCTTTGGCCTCAACATAAGAACTAACCGACAGGTTGTACTCGTTAGCAACCTCCTCATAAGGCACTGAACGAGCAAAGTGGTCCACATTCGCTTTACTATCAAAAACGTCCATAATCGCTTTGACGTGCTCATCAGTAAGTGTGTTTGTATTGGTTTCTTTCTTAAACAAGCCACTCGCATCTATAAATTGGGTGTTAGTATCGGTTTTATGTTTCGAGAGCACTAAAATGGTTACAGCGATGGTCGTGCCAAAAAATAAATTAGGTGCAAGAGAAATAACTGTTTCAACGTAGTTGTTATCCACCAAATATTTACGGATTTTCTGCTCAGCACCACCACGGTAAAAAATACCGGGGAAGCAAACAATAGCCGCTCGTCCTTTGCTCGATAAGTAACTCAGTGCATGTAGCACGAAGGCAAAATCAGCCTTGGATTTAGGTGCGAGGACGCCTGCTGGTGCAAAGCGTTCGTCATTAATGAGGGTTGGGTCGTCACTGCCAATCCACTTCACTGAATAAGGCGGATTAGAGACAATAGCGTCAAAGGGCTTGTCATCACCAAAATGCGGTTCAGTAAGTGTATTGCCAAGCTTCATGTTGAATTTGTCGTAGTTGATATTGTGCAAAAACATGTTCATACGAGCTAGGTTGTAGGTCGTGTGGTTTATCTCTTGACCGAAGAAACCGTCTTCAATTATGTGAGAATCAAAGTGCTTTTTGGCTTGCAGAAGCAGCGAACCAGAGCCAGCAGCCGGATCATAAATTTTATTCACACTGCTCTGTTTATGCATGGCTAACTGAGCAATCAGCCTTGAGACGTGCTGAGGGGTGAAGTACTCGCCTCCTGATTTCCCGGCATTGGCTGCGTAGTTTGAGATAAGGAATTCATAAGCATCGCCGAACAAATCAATATGAACCGCATCGAAGTTACCAAACTCCAGTACTGCCACGCCTTTTAGCACATCGGCTAATCGATTGTTTTTTTCCTTTACTGTATTACCCAACCGGTTACTCGTGGTGTCAAAATCGGCAAACAAGCCTTTTATATCACCCTCCGATGGGTAGCCGTTGGCAGAAGTTTCTATTGCCGCAAAAATAGCAGCCAAGTCGGTATTCAAGCTTTCATTCGTTTTGGAATTTTTAGCTACATTAACAAACAGCTGACTTGGGTAGATGAAATAACCCTTGGTTTTGATAGCATCGTCTTTTATGTCAGGTGTAATCACATTATCGTTGAGTGAGGCATAATTAATACTATCGTCATCTGCCTCGATATAGCTGGCGAAGTTCTCACTAATAAACCGGTAGAATAAAGTGCCTAGTACATATTGTTTAAAGTCCCATCCATCGACTGAGCCGCGCACGTCATTAGCGATAGCCCAGATTTGACGTTGAAGTGCGGCACGTTGTTGTGAGCTTGTCATGATTTTTCCTATTTATAATTGTTTGTCCGTTCTTTTAGGGCTTTTCGGCTTTATGCCAGTTCTAGTAGTTCACCTACCTGGCAATTAAACAGCAAGCAAAGCTTCTCTATAGAACCCAAGTCCACTTTCTGCGCAGTTTCTTTATACAGTAACGTTACAGTTGCGCGACTAAGTCCCGTTTCTCTTGCAACGTCAGCAATACGCATTTTATGTTCGCCCATCATACGAGCGAGATGACAGCGGATCATGGCTATGCTCCTAGCATTTTTTTATTTTTCACACAAAGATTACCAGTAAATATTGATTTGCGTAACATTTTTTGAGTTCAACTTTAATTATTTCGGTCAAAAAGATGAGTTACTGTGTTTGTTGGCAATTGAGAGCGTAGACTCTGATTTTCTAGAGTAAGCTCTAGGATCCTAGCTTGAGCGTCCAGCAATTGGCTTAGCGCCTTATCTCTCTGCTCTTCAAGAGACTGATACTTCTCTTTTAAATCCCGATTCTTGGATCTTTGAGCAAGCATCATTTGTCTTGGTGTTTTTGTGCTTTTCTCATCTTTGTGAGTTTCGGTCCATTCCTGTATTTCTGATACCAACTCAGGAAACCTTACTCGCCTAAGTGCGGAAGGGTCGACACCAGCCTCTTTAGCAACGTTGTTCTGGCTTTAAGGTGTGCCTTTGGGGAGAATGTCATTGGAGCCAAAATTAATTTTTGAGGCGATAAAATCAGCTACTCTGTTTTGCTTAAGAGGCCCCTTCAATGCGTTGAATAGCGCTTCATCACCGCGATCTTTCCGCACTTTGAATGCTCTATCAGTGAGGTTGCGATAGTCAAGCAATTCTATAACAGTTTCAAATAAGTTGATGCTTTTGAAATTACGACCACGCTTGTTAAGGCGGCCTGTCAAGTATTCTAGGTGTTTTCTTATAACTATTTCTGATTCTGGCGGATAGTCAAATACGTAAAAACCAATCTCATTTCCTAAACCTTGGTTCTTCAAAAAATCGTCACTTTCAATTTTAGGCTGTATTTGTTCAAGCCTATCGTGAAGTCGTTTTTGCTGTTTGGTCGTAAGTTCAGCCATCAGTGTAGCTCCATTGCTGAAATAATATCGTCTCTGTCTATTTCAAAAAATAATTCTCTTACTTCTAGCAACAGATATACATTTTGTAATTTTTTGCTTCGTGTTGATTCTATATCGCCAGCATCAGCAATCGATTTAAATGCTACTTGAGAAATTTTGTAGTTTTCTTTCGAAACCATTTTGTTAATACTGAATTGAAGCCCACTGGATTAGGAAGAGATACTGTAAGAGGTTCATAACATGAAAACTTTTTGCTGAAACCGACCAAAAGAATCTATTGTGGAATCATACCATGAGGTGAGTGGCCCTTGAGAAGGCTCCTCTTCTATTTCAATATTTAACGGAGCTGTGGGAGGTTTACCTTGCTCGTTGCTCTTGGGCGGCGAGTCACTATCCTCTTCCAAATTAGAATCTTCTGAGTCCAGAACTTGATTATTTCCTGATGATTTGATCACTGCATAATGCGGCACTTCTTCAGCGACCCGATTAGAATATTCTAGTAGACGAGGATGAGCAGGCATAATTAGATAACCAAGCTCAACAGGTGAATATTGCGCTCTTAAGACTCGACCTAATACTTGTCTGAAATAGAGTTCTGTTGTAACTAGAGACAAGTAGCAGCAAACTCTTAAACGAGGTATGTTCGTTCCTTCGCTAATCATTCCTATAGATACAATCCACTTTTGACTGCCTCGCTTAAATCGGCGAATAAGGCTTTCAGGATCGTCTTCCTGATATGTCACGAGCTCACTGGATTCGCCTAATTCTGATAAAAGCATTTGGATATGTTTTGCATGAGATATCGTTGCTGCGACTATGAGACCTCCGGCATTACTAAAAATATTCCGCTCTTGATTTAATCGAATCATTCCATGTTTGAGTATTTTGCGAATTACTTCATCATGAAAGATAAGTTCGGAATAAGACAACCCACTTTCAATAAGAAAATCTGAAATTGATGAATAAGAGGTTCTTTCATTATTTTCAATAACGTCTATAAGCTCATTGTCGAACAAAGTAATGTGTGGAGAACGACATACACCATCTTCAATAGCTTGAGTTAAGTCATATCGATAATCTACCTGTAATCTATTATCCTCTCCAATATAATTGGCCATTGCGATAGGGATTGTATCACTTCTCCAAGGCGTTCCCGTCAATGCGATTGTATAGTGAGCTTTTCCTTGTATGTTCATTAGGATTTGTTCTCCCCACGCATTCGCATTTTCGATGCCAGTACCTGCACAATGATGAATCTCGTCGAAAATCACAAATACCCTATAAGTATCGAGCAACGTCCAAAACGCTGCATCTAAATGCCTCATGCTTTGGTAGGTTAGTGATGAACCGGTTGCACCGAGCCCACCACAGAAACGCTTTTTTGTTATAGCTTCGAGTTCGACTTTGAAGTCATTTGCAACTACGGTTGATGGCGAAAAACATAATACCAAATCGACCTTGTCTTTTTTGATGAGGATATCCGCAAGCGTAGATGCCATCACGGTTTTCCCAGCACCCGGCGTCGCTAGACATAAAAAGTGAGAATATAGAGCTTCAAATTTTTCTAGAGCACTTGTGATGGCTTCACTCTGCCAATTTCTCAAATTAATCATAAACGCGCTTCATACTGAGCCAGTAAACGCTCGAACCCTTTCACTTTACCAAGCATCACCTTTGCTTGATCTCGGGTTTGTTGGTAATGAGACTTGACATCGTCTACTAACTCAGGCATTTCGTTTACCCATTCAGAATAAGCTTCGGTTTCACCAATATTTGTCAGCATTTCAGCCTTACATAAACGGATCTTCTCTTGAAGTTTATTGATGATGCTCTCGTGACTTTTATTTTCGAGGTGGGTGCGTTTTTGCAAGTCATTAATATCCTCACCTTGGACTGACCAACAAAAAACGATCGCTTTCTGATTATTTATAGTTAGTGTCTTAATGATTCCTTGTTTCTCGAGAAATTTAAGGTGGCGATAGACAAATTGTGTAGCGTTTTTCTTTTTGTCGAACATCTTTACGTAAACCTCTAAAAGGTGTCTCGTAATATCCGTAACAGTGAACGTTTCCAGTGAAAGTGAGCGGATAAAGGCTAATATATCAATGTCATATTGCTTCTTTGGCATTACAAAATATCTCTTTTTATGATTACCGTCTCGAATTTCGCGACAGTGTACTTTGTCTCTATCATCGAGACAATGAAAACATCAGTTTACTCCTCACATTACGACAAACTCAGATTGTGGTTAAAAGCACATCGTGAGGAACAGTCTCTTTCTTTGCGAGAAGTCTCGGAAAAGTGGGGCAAACACCATTCAATCTTAGGTAAAATTGAACAAGCTAGACGAAAGATAGAACTCATAGAGTTTATTGAGTTGTGCCAAGTTCTTGAAGTGGATCCTCGAGAGGGGCTCTCAGTTTTAATGGAGTCGATGAATACAAACCACAAAAGCTCAAGGCCATGAATTGCCTAAACACTCATTAAATTTTCATAGTTGAAGGGGATAATGTGCCAATTGCGCTCACTTCATCCTTCGATAATGCTCATCTAAAATTGATTGCGGACATTTGAATTTTGTATCATAGGGCTACAATGACTGGCTATTTGCATTCTATTAATCCCCATATTGCATGTAACAAGTGAGTGAGTGACTGATTTTATTGACGTTTTTTAAGTTGCACTTTTCCAATATTTCACTGCTTTTTTCCTCTAAATACTGCCGCATTTTCATTCTCTAGAATAAACACACATCGACGATTCCGATTCAAACAGTGTGCGCCCTTCTGAGATGCAATACAGTATATTAATTGTGCAACGTTTATCTGCCCATTAGGTTTAGCATAGTGAACTTTCACTTAGAGCGATCAGCCGACATTGCCCTTCCTTATACTTAAGGGCAAGTGCACGGCATTTGCAGACACACGCCGTTCAAATATGTGCGAGAAATTTTTGCCATAAACAACCATTGAGATTGGAAATTTTGACTGTCTGCTCTCTTTCTAAGCAGACAGTCGTTTACTTACATTTTTTAATCTCAACTGGGCTAGTCGACCTTCATCAACGCTGCATAATTAATCTTGTATAAATCTAGGTTGTTCTCACGTTGTTGTTGCACATTAGCTTCTATAAGGTGTGAATATTAGGTCGGCAAACAGGTCAGTTGTACCTTCAAAAAATTGGGGTAAACTACTACAAAGCACGGATGTATCATCCAAAGCTAGGGCTATTCCTGCAAACTGACCCTGTGGGTTATGAAGACCAGATGAATCTTTATGCTTATGTGGGAAATGATCCGGTTAATATGATTAATCCTACAGGAAAATGGATGAGTTATGCAGCAGGATTCCTTGTAGGTGCAGGGGTAGAACTTGCAACGCAATTAATAAAGGGTGATGAAATAGAATTGGGTAAAGTTGGTATGGCTGGAATAGCTGGTTTGGCGGGTGGTGGTATAACTGGTTTAGCCAAAGGAGCCGGGGTGATGACCAAATTAGCTAGTGAGGGTGCAGCATCTTTAGTTGGTGTATTAAGCGACAATTAACTTGAACGGTTGAGCGACAATTATCTTGACCGGTTGTTCTGTTAAAGTTCGACACTCAAATCCAAGGAGAGTTGAGTGTCGGGAAATCACATTACAGAAAAGCAAATCAGGTTATATATGAAGCTCAGAAAAGATTTCTCACAAGAGATTGCAGCCAGTAAAGCCAATATCTCTATCAGCACAGGCAGGCGAATTGAAAATGGTCGCCATCAACCTAAAAAAGACAAACGCCATTGGCGAACTAGAGCCGATCCACTCGAAGGTATTTGGGAGCCAGTTGTGTTGCCGCTACTCAAGCAAGATAGTGAAATAACGCCCATCGGCGTGTTCGACTACTTATGTGAAGCTCACAGCGACAAGTTCTCAACGTCATCAAGGCGTACGCTAGAGCGACGAATTAAGCAATGGCAGCACTTGCATGGCGAAGGTCAGGAGGTCGTGTTTCTCCAACATCACCCGTTCGGACAGCTAGGCATCTGCGACTTTACGCACGTTAAGGTACCGGTCACGATTGATGGCGAAGCCATTAAACACATGTTATTTAATTATCGATTAGCCGCCAGCGGTTGGCAATATTGCCAAGTGACATATGGCGGTGAGAGCTTTGCAGCATTCTCTGATGGCTTGCAAAATGCGTTTGCTAAAAGCGGTGGCGTGCCAATTGAGGTTCGCACTGATAGCCTCAGTGCTGCTTATAAGAATAATGGTGGGCTTGATGACTTCACCCAACGATATCATGAGTTAATGAAGCATTATGGATTTACAGCCACGCGCAACAATGCTGGTATTGCACATGAAAATGGCGTAATTGAATCCAGTAATCGCCATATAAAAGCGCAGTTAGAGCAAGCGTTGCGTATCCGAAAGTCATTCGATTTTAGTTGTCGCGCAGAGTATGAGGGTTTTATTAGCGACCTTGTTGAACGGCGAAATAAGCGTATCGCAACCAAATTCAAGCAGGAGCAGCGACAATTACAAGCCTTACCAGCGACAACTAGCGTCAATTACTCCATTGAATATGTGCGCGTAACGCGCACAAGCACAATTAATGTTAAGCGTGTGATGTACACAGTGCCATCGCGTCTAGTGGGCAGCCGATTGAAAGTCCATATCCACGACAATTACCTTGCCCTATTCGTGGGCCATGAAAAGACTTATGAGTTAGCGCGATTATATGCGCCAGGCTCATCACGCACTCGCAGCGTCAATTACAAACATGTGATAGATGCACTAGTGAAAAAGCCTCGCGCGTTCAGATGCTCACAATGGCGGGACGAACTATTACCCAATGATGACTACGCCACCATCTGGCAATACGTAAACACAACGATGAAAGCAGATGATGCGAGTCATTACATGGTCAGAGTGCTACACCTTGCAAGTAAACACGATAACGAAATGCGGTTAGGCCGATTCATTACCAACCAGCTAAATGCAGGCAGACTCCCTAGCTTGTTTGATTGCCAAGAACGCTTTACTAATAGAGCTGTTGATGTGCCAAAACTCAACGTGAGGCAGCATGAACTGTCGCAATACAATCAGTTATTACAAGGAGGTTGTCATGAGTAATCTTACCGCTTCGCTCCCTCTGATGCTGAAAACGCTGCGCTTAAGCGAATTTAGAACACACTGGGAATCCATTGCAGAGAAAGCCCTTCATGACCAGTGGCGACCAGAACAATACCTAAGCGAGCTATGTCATATGGAGCTGGCGAGTCGCACCGATAAGCGACAATTACGCTTCCTAAAAGAGTCAAACCTGCCATCAGGTAAAAGCCTTGGCGGCTTCGACTTCACAGCAATAGATGGCGTCAACAAAGCCATAATGTATGACCTCGCTGATAATCACGAATGGATAAAACAAGGCAAGAACCTACTGTTGTTCGGGGCCAGTGGTGTTGGAAAAACTCATTTGGCTAGCTCACTTGGTTACAGTCTAATCGAAGCTGGAATACGCGTAAAATTCTACTCCGCCACGGCGCTAGTGCAGCATCTACAAGAGGCAAAACAAGCGCTAAAACTGCAAGATGCCTTGAATAAGCTAGATAAATACCATGCGCTCATTATCGACGATATCGGTTACATCAGGAAGACTGAGCAAGAAACCAGTGTGCTGTTCGAACTTATCGCACATCGATACGAGCGATTTAGCATGCTCATTACGTCGAATCAGGCATTCGAAGATTGGGATGATCTATTTACCGATACTACAATGACCGTGGCTGCTATCGACCGACTCGTTCATCACGCCCACATTATTCAATTAGTAGGAGAAAGCTATAGACGAAAAAGTGCTATGAAAAAAGAGAGTTAAAGCAGTGGCAACCGGTCAAGATAATTGACGCTACACCGGTCAAGATAGTTGACGCGCTATAAGTTGGTGATAAAATTCAAGGAAAAGAAGTTACAGTAGCAGGCACAATTGCTAATGTAGCTGGCGGCAAAGCTCTAGCCCCGTTAGGGAAAGTTGCGGGTCAGAAAACGGGTAAAGCGGCTTCTTCTTTAGTTAACCCAAAGAAACCAGCAGGTTCACCGAATAGTAGAAAACACAATCGCAAAATGAATAGAATACAAAATAAGGCTGGTGACCAAGGGGCTAATGCTGGTTCAATTATTGGCTCTGGTGCTGGAAGTAGTGCTGCATCGTCTGCTTGTGAGGCTGTAGAAAAATGCTAGAGTTGCCTAAAGTTAGATTTTTAATTGTTTGTTTAGGAATTTTGTTATTTAGCTTTGGCTACGTAGAAAGAGAATATACTATTCTTCAGTACGTAGTCTTTTCAATATTTTTTTTGATTAACACATATGTTCTAGTCCATAGCTTTTTTTTCATATTGTTGGAGGATAAACACAAAAATAAAAAGTTAGACTATGTTTCGGTAGCATTAATATTACTGTTGAATATATTTTCGATATTAACGGGCTATAGCAGATGGGTTCTTGCTTATACAAGCGTAATTATCTTATGTTTCGTCGTTGTTCCTTTTGCTTATCACTATTTTAATAGTTATAAGGATAAAAAGAAGAGAAAGCGAAAAACATAAAAGTGTTTTTTTGAATCCAAAGCCTCGCTAGTCGGAGCTTTGTTCGCAAAAGTTATGACAGGAAAAAGGTACGCTACACGCCTCGTGGCGCACACGATGGTAATTTGGTACGCTACATTTTGTATCAAATTTTCTAAATTTTGTATTTAGAAATTATTTTCCAGTGATTCTCTACGACCACTAATTGGTTGTTTATTATTTGAAATTCGGCCTTTGCCTCTATTTTTTCTCTATATACGACTGAATTACCTCCATATGTGTATTTCATATCATATTCTAATTCGCTTAATGAAAAAGCTTTCTGACCGTCTTTATTTACTATGATTTTTACTTCAGATTTGTATTCATTTACTACTTCATAAGAACATTTTTCCATCATTTGTAGAAATAAATTTTCTATTTCAACAAATTTGTGCTCGCTAATTCTAATACCACTCTCGTAAGCATAAAAAGAAGTATATGGGCGATAGTACTTGGTAGCCTTATCAAAATTGCATTCTCTTGTTCCCTTATCGATTGTATTCAAGGCAAAACGCACATCTTCTTCGCTAAGTTTAACAATATCTTCTGTAACAATTACTCCAAATATCAACAAAATATGAACAATCATTTTTTACATTTTCCTTAAATTTCAATTAGAACAAAACCCATATAAGACATCAACAAACCAAAAACCGATAGCATGACAAGTACATAGTAAAAAGTTAGTGGATAGTTCCTTTTTGTGAATTTTTTTGAAATCAACCAACCTGCGCTAATGAAATTTTCTTCACCCTTTAGGAAACAAAAGAAGCAATAAACAAAACAGTATAATCCGCCCATGCGCATAAGATAAGTTATTAAATATTTCATACCTAAGCCATATAAACTACCAAAAAGTGTTGCGATAAAAATTATTAGCAGAAATATAAAAATGATTAACCTATGTATATAAGTAAGTTTAGTTTGTTTAAAATACATCCCTTATCCTTTAAATTAGAAGCAGGTTTGCTTGCTTGTAATATAGCAGTGCTCAATTAAATATTTTTACATATTAGCACTATAAAAAAGCTTACTTCTTAACTGAATAGATTACAAAAGTCCGCGCCACTTTACAAAAATAGACAGCCCATAAAAATAATTCTTAGCTACCAGGACACCTAACTTTTCCTGGTCCACTTGCAACACACCAAACTGCTTGTATTAATCCTTCATCATGTTTTTGCATACTACTTTTATTTTCAGATCCTGAGGCTATATCATCAAATATTCCAGTATTGTTTTCAGTAAATGTTTTTGAGCTTTCAGTTGCGAGTTGTTTTAGGAGCCAAATACTAAATTTTTTCTTACCCATAGGCATCTCTTTATAGCCGTAATCGTTAGATATAGAATCAGTCAATTTTGAAGCACCATAACCGGTGCCCTCAGCTAGCAATTTTGAAATAGGTACTCTATCGTTTGATATTTCAACTACTATGTCAGACACAGTTAAAACAGGTCCGATATACGGTAACTTGGATAAGAAAAATTTATCAATTGCGCGTTGTGTATCCAAATAAACTTTTATGTCTTTTTTTGCCGTACCATTACTAACTAATCCGGCTGTTTCTAGTGCCGGACCATATGGCATTAAACCGGTAAGGCCAGTTGGATCAACCATATTAATCGGATCATTCCCTACGTAGGCATACATATTCATGCCATCGTCATACCCAATCGGGTCAACTTGAAGGAATCGACCTAACTTTGGATGATAAATCCGTGCTTTGTAGTAAAATAATCGTAATTATGAACCAGCATTCTGACTACCCAACTATTTCATATTAAGTGACTTTTGTTGGGGTGGCTACGAGTTATCTTAACATATTATAGATTTTACATTGTCCGACTAAGACTAAGCATCGTGGATCTTTTCATGCAAGAGCAAATACCCCTGAACTGATATCCAATACGTTTGAAATTTTTGTTTCAAGACTAGTGCTATCTTAATCACAGTGACAGTCCGCTTTAGCCCCCCATTGCCGTCATACGATAAACTTCTGTTAGATGGTGCTTGAACGGCAGAAACTCAACTTGAATAGATGTTTTACGACAGACCCCTAACTGCCCAAACTTGTCTTAGGCAGCTTAACGCAAGCCGCTGCCAAAATGACTTGACCAGTTCACTCAATATATTTAGTTAAATTGATAGTCATAAATTAGCCTTTAACTTTTGGCGGTTTCTTCTTTCTGGAATCTGCCTCTTTGCAAATGTACTCGTGAAAATTCGGAGGATAATATTCGTCTTTGGGGAATGCATTTAGATATTCTTCTCTCATTTCAATGTATTTTTGTTTTCCAAGCTTCTCGAAATCTAAACTTGGATCTTTCCTCGCAACATATTCATGTAAATCCAAACTATTCATGAGAATAGCTTTGGTGTAAGTAAGCAAATCCTCCTTATATTTATCAGATATACTATCGTCGGTTTTAATTGCATTTAATGCTGTGTGGAATGCTCTTTCGAGAGGTACTGAGAATGAGGCTAATGCTTCGAATAATAATTTGTCTTGATTTCTAATCATTGTTTAAATTACTTTTAAGTTATTATCTTAGTGCGATAAACATTATCAATGTTAGAAACCAATTGCACTATATAAACATAACAAGCCACTCAAGCAGGGCAAGTAACGGTTGGCTTTGTTCGCTCCGCTCTCTATATTAGCCAACTATCGTTTGCCTCTTAGTTGAGCGTTATTAAACGTCTGCTATCGAGGAAAGTAGCTTCATTATCAACTGTTTAATGAACGTAAATTCATCTCTTTATGGTTGGTAAGAATATTGCCTTTTTACTCTCGCAATGCCGAATAGAAGAAAACCGCTACGTCCCCTAACTGCCCAGACTGTGTTAAAACTATTTTTAATACTAATCTGCGGCCGCTTCAATCACATCCTTAGCATCGGAGTTGATGTGTCGAATATTTATTTGAAATTGTAAATTTGCGCGTTGAGTGACTTTTGGATAGCAATAATGACTTTTAATAAGGCTATACACTTGATTTTTTTCAGGGGTAACTACCCTAGGCGATCATCGCCTCCATCAATCCAGCAGTTCCCATTATGGTCATCATTCGTTTCAGGTTGTAAGCCAGCACATGGAGGCTCATTTCGATACTTACATTCTTTTTGCGCTTCATTAAGAAGTGTGTCGCGCCCATCCACATTTTTATCGTGCCAAATGGGTGTTCAAGGGTTTGCTTTCTTAGAACGGGTAAATCTGGATTATCGCCAAGCCTTATCTGCATCGCGTCTATCATCTCTTCGTGCACCCAGCGTTTCATTTTTCTCGGCTCTTTTACTGACGTTGTGCATTTCGCTCTGATAGTGCAGCCACTGCAAGCAACGTGGTTAACGTATACCTTTTGCTCAACACCATCTTCCGTCACGTTACGTCGATGAGGCAATTCTTCACCCGCAGGGCAGATATACATATCTTTGTTTTTATCATATTTAAATAACGATTTATTGAACACCCCTTTTTTTGCTGCGCCCGATGTATCGCTCTGTGGCACGTTTGCCGTCATGCCTAAGTCTTGTGTCGCCTTAATATCGTTGCGACTAAAATAGCCCTTGTCGGCGATGATGGTGATGTTTTTCTTACCTAATGCTTTTTGGACCTGCGCTGCCATTGAGGTGAGTTGTCCTCTGTCTACTGTCATGGTGACATCGTGCTCAACAATCAAGTGATGCTTTGTATCCACAGCGCTTTGCACGTTGTAACAAACTCGTCTTTCCATGTGATGCGTATGCATTAAACGGGCATCGGGGTCAGTTTGTGACACTTGCTTATCTGGGTGTTCATTCACTTCTTTTTCAAGTGTTTTAAGTTCAACTAAACGCGCTTCAAGCCATGCCAATTTTGACGCTGACACCTTAGTGTCGGCAGCCTTTTCATCCTTATCTTTGGTATCCATTTGGCTTAAGTATTTTTCAATACTTTTCTCCACTCGGTCGATGTGGAACTTAACTTTGCTTGGCGTATAGTTTTTTGATTTGTTGTTCACTGCCTTGAACTTACTGCCATCAATAGCAAAGACTGAATCAGCAAACATGTTCATCTGACGACACATCTCTACGAACCTACGACACACGCCTTTTATGCCTTTGCCATTATTCTTTCTGAAGTCAGCAATCGTCTTAAAATCTGGCTTTAGTCGACCCAGCAACCACATCACTTCAACATTGCGATGGCTTTCTTTTTCTAATCGGCGAGATGATTGGATACGATTTAAATAACCGTAGATATAAAGTTTTAACAGGATGGCTGG
Source organism: Glaciecola sp. SC05 (assembly GCF_041380235.1). NCBI lineage: Bacteria > Pseudomonadati > Pseudomonadota > Gammaproteobacteria > Alteromonadales > Alteromonadaceae > Glaciecola > Glaciecola sp. SC05. Next base: position 53,982 of record NZ_JBGIYY010000002.1, on the reverse strand, counting down.
ATGGTAGCCTGGACGACCCTTGCCTTTGGCAATAACACCTTCAAACCCAAGGGTTTGAAGGTCTAAACCTTCTACAAATATATCGATGACTCGAACAGGATTATCTTCAGTAATAAAGTCCTCAAGCACTTCTGGGAACAAGGTTGTCTGGGTTCTTGACTGGCCTAAAATATGATGTGCCATCACGTTTTCTCTATGATTTATCTGACCCAATAATTATACTAAAAGTGGTGATTTAATAGGCGGCAACTTTAAGATTATTTGATCATAAAAACGCGGGACTTAGACCAAAAGGTGATCAATAGTTTTCACACAGTCTGAGCGAATAGCGGACGGTCGGGTAAACTCGTTTTTGGACAAAAATGTTTTAGGTCATCAGCTGTATTAGGTGAATTTCTATGGGCTAACGCCTGCATTTGCGGCTGGTTTGGATCGCAGCGGAAAACCAGTCCGACAACATGCGTTTGTTAGGGCTAAAATACAGACTTATTGAGGATGACATTTGCATCATACCTCTCGCTATAAGGCTTGAGCTCCTCATAAATCGCTTTAGCTAAGTCTGAAATTTCATTTGTAAGAATTTCTAAAGCTTCAGTCTTACTTTCTTCATTAAATATCTTTCGGCTACCATCAGGAACATCGAGAGTATCACGATAAGTTTTTGCAGAATTAAGAAAGGCTAAATGTGCACGAGCTTTCTCCACAAGTGCCAACTTCATGTAGCTAGGTACATCTAAATCTGTATTCATATGAAATACGATTGCAGCCAAATCATAGCTACTCAAATTTTTCGCAGTTCTCTTCTTGTAGTCAGGCATATCAGCAATCATGTTCTTCAATAGTCGGATTACAGATTTCAGATTTCCTGAGTACAATGAATCTCTATCATTTATCATTTTGATATGGGTAAATGGATAGTTAAGATGAAATTCATGATCTGCTTTATGATATATTTTAATACCTCGGTCACTTTCTAGACCTGAACGCTGGTATCTTATTGTGTCAAACCAAATGGCTGGAACAATATCAACTTTTCGTCTCAAGCTTCCACCTTCCAAAGCAATTGACTTGTTTCCCGAACTATCAACTTCTGCCTTGGGGAAGCTAATGGGCAGAATACGTTCTGATTTTTCCCTCACATCCTTAGCAATATTAATCAAACCTCTAGTGTCTGTTGCGGGAGAGTATCCATTTGGATTTACTGTAGGAAGTTCAATATTTACAGGGTTAGTAACAATGATAAGCATATCAACATCAGAATGCCCTTTGATGTGAATATCTAAAGCCACTGAGCCTTGAAGCCGCTTGGTGACAGATTCACCACTATTTTGCAAACTCTTAATAAGACTATCAGCTACTCGATTACCCTCATCAATAGATACATTTGTAGATGCTGGTTCCACAGCGGACATTGCGCCTATCGCGTATTTGACACCAGCGACTTCATTCAGGTTTTCAAATGATTCTGATTTCCTGACATCAACCCCACGCTGTATTGCATTATTGGCAGAAAAAGACTCCATAGAATCATAAATAGCTCGTTCACGAGTTCCTTGTCTGCGCTCTTTAAGCGATTTCAACCGTTTTTCAAAGTCAATCATTATTGAATCCTTTTTAAACTCATAACACCAAATGTCTTTCTTCCTGCACTATTGAAATAGGAGGCTTTACCAACCGTTAGTTCTTTATTAAACTCAACTTCGCAGTAACCTTTATGAGAATTCAACTCATGGCTCTGCTCTATTTCTGGCTCATTTTTGTAACTGTATGAAAGAAGCCAGCCACCTGTTGGACCGAACCGCTTAGAAAGCGTCGCAGTATAACTTTCGCTTTGACTGTTTTTTGTTTTTAGGTGTACTTGGATATTTTTCCAAGTTTGCTCAATTCCAATAGAACCTTCCCAATCGAATTTAGTAGTCCCATCATCATTTAGCGTTTGCCCCTTAAGTTCCCATTCCCCATTTAAGTTTGGAACTTCAAAAAATGAAATTTTCCATACCCATTTATTGAATATCCAATGGAGTAAAAAATATACTACGCCTGTGGTAATTGTTGCTTTTGTAAATGCCTCAATACCACTTAGATTACTAGCAATAGCCAATAGCTGAGCGACTCCACCTGAGAGGGCAATAGATATAAACCCCAACCACCTTCCAATAGTAGATCTATCATGTCCAAATACAGCATAATCATGCATAGCTTTCTCCGTGATTTAACCGTAGCAGCGCCTTGTTAGGCTTTTTAGTAAAATGAAACGTCATTATTTGAATCCTTGCTAATCTGAGTTAGCCGAACCCTGCCAATTGTTTTTCGATCAGTGTAATAGTGACCAGAAAGTTCATACATTTTTCCTTTCCCCGAGTCTATAGTCCTTATATCAAATAATGTAGAGCCATTATAAGAAGGCCATCCTGGTGTTTTTGGAGTTGAACGATAGACGTAATATAGCTTCTTTTGTCCCTGCTCAATTGTTGGCGTTGTTTCCAGGGTTATTGATTTAGTCGTTTCGCCATGCATGTCAATTTGAGTTGCAAGTAACGATTGTCGAATCACAGCTTTAGCCGAAATTTTTTTACCATCTTCTAAAGTGATTTCGCCTTCCCATGTTCCATTTAGATCAGGAAACATTGATTTATCAAACCAAGCTAAAACAGCCCATATCTTCCGAGATATAAAGGAAGTCAATAGCAATAGAATTAATAAGGTACTTACTATTGAAGATATCGTAATAACCTTAAATAGCGATATATCAGGTAGCCAGTATGTTTGTACAAGGGCGTAAATACCCATACTGATGACAACGGTAGCAAGAGCAATGTACTTTAAAAGTAGGTCAAACTTAACGATCCTGAACAATTTGGCAATCCTTGCTGTAATCATCTAATGTTGAATACTCATGAAGGCAATTTTTCCCATTGCTCTTAGCTGAAATTAAAGCAATATAGGATTCACGAATACTTGACCCAGACCCTGCGGAAAAAGTAACTCCATTTGGAGATATTTTCCTTATTTCGGAGAATATAGATTTCATGTCAATATCTTGTTTCGTAGACGCCGCGACTCCATCGGCAGCGCAAAAAATGATGTCAAATCCATGTTCCTGAAGCTTAACTGATATTGCCTTTGTAGAAGCCCTAATAGAGCTGCTTAACTCCTCAAGCCCGTTGCAGTCATTACTCAAATAATATGATGTAATCTTTCTACCTACATCATCACCATCAATAGAAATATATTTCAACTAGAACCTCGGTTGTAAATAGAACTGGAGCCTAACATTTTAGTATTTATGCGACACGCAGTATGTGCTGCATAATCGCTTGTTGGACTGAGGCGCTACCTTCTCGGTGTGTCAGAGTTGGTGTTGTTTATGCTATGGGAATTTGCTTTTTAGAGACATTAGCCAAATCATTTGGTTTGAACAGCGAATCTATTATTAATGAAGCTTTCCCTGCATTGCTCAGCGCTTATTATGTATTCATTACATCTAAATTTGCCTTAATAAGCAATTATATTTTTTACGCGCACAGAGGCCGCTAGCCTGAGCAACTAAGCAGGTTAACGAATTGATTTTAGGCAGCTCTCTTGTTCTGCTTTGGGTAACTGCCGTAGTTCGTTCAAATTCGACTCTAGAGCATTTGCGTTAAGTGGTTTTGGGGCAGAAACGAGTTACGCTTTAATGTCCGCAATTGGCACAAAGAAGTAATACGAATTATCTAAATCCAACCACCTCTTTCCGTTTTGAATTTAGATAAAATAGGCCTGTTCTAACCCTAGAATGCAAATAGCCCAATGACTCTTTCGTTTGCACGTTGTTAATCTTTAAACGGAATAATATTGCTTTCGTTTTTAGTGGTCACAGACCTTTCAAACAGACCCTCTCTTTCTTCCTGTGGAATTTTATTGTAGAGTGCGCTCGTCAATTCGCGGCAATGGGCATGTAAGATCAAATTGACCCGCTTAAGTTTTTCAAGTTCAGTATTTTTATTCTTGATATTTTCCTTAAGTTTTTTGATTTCTTTATTCTTTTCTTTCCTCTCGGCTTTTAGGTTCTCAAGGACTTGTGAGCTGACTTCCTTTGTATTTGATACTAGTGCATTGATTCGCTCTATTTCCTTTAGTACAGAAGGATGGTTCTTAGTCGAGTTATAGCCTCTTCCTGCCTCTTTTTCAACGTTCGTTGGGTTAAGCTTTAGTGGTTTTCCGTCTGCGAGCTTCTTTTTCAACTCTCTGCATGTTGGCTTTCTGTCTACAAGCCTATTGATTGCTGCCATAAATTCATGAGCCGTTTTTTGCTTCTTTATTTTTCGTAACGACATAGAACCTCCGTTAAGCCTCAAACGTGTCGATAAGCATTTCTTTAATATTTTCTGGTAGCTCAATTGGGGTGAACGAGATCTCCAAATCGTTTAGAATTCTCTCACAGCTTCTAATAACAACGACCAACTGCGATAAGACATTGTGGTTTAAATCGTTCATTTCATCTAACACCACTAAGTTTCTATGCGCGGCAAGACGTTTACCCTCGGCATACAAGCCATCGATGATAAAATCAAATTCACAATCTACGCATTCGTCCAGCGCAACATTGATACGCATATCACACTGAGCGTTAGTGCAATACATTCCTGGGGCGATAGCATGGACATGCTCCTTGCCGGCTTCAATAAGCTTTCTCCAGTAGCTAGGGTCAAGCCGTCTATCTATTTCACTTTCTTCAAAATAGCTTTTGCTACCAGCTAATTTCTTCAGAATTTTGCCTTTTCCTCCAGCTAGCGTACCGCCTTGCGCTAAGCGCTTATAGACGCTAGCGAGCAGTTCCGATTTTTGCAACATACGCTCATGATGAACTTCAGAGCGCAATAACCCCCAATAGGACGCGTTATTGGCGTAATGACGAGTCATTGCTGAACTTAGGTGTGATAGCTGTTTTTTAAGTTGTGGGTACGCCATTAATTCTAACCCAACCATATAGAACGCAAAAGAGCGTCGAGTTTGGTGGTTTGTAAATTTAAACGTATTTCCCGCCTCGATGCCTGAGTTCGATGGGTTAGAAACACGTAGAAAGCTTTCATCTTCTAAAGAGATTATGTTACTTTTATTATTTAGAAGCCAATTGTTAACCCTATTTGCCAAGAAGTTTGCCCAATTTTTCTTAATAATTACTTGAGGGTATGTGCTTTTTTGTAGCATTGCGAAATAGCCGATTTTCTTATCTTTTACTCTCTTTAAATAAGGCCTATGTATTGAAGTTAGTAAGTGATATGCCTTGTGTCCTATCTGATTAGTTACAAATATATCCTCTTCGGTTTGCTGCCCTCGGGTGATTTTTGACTGTCTAGTTGTAAACAAGTGAATTGTTTGATTATAAACTTGATAACTTTGTGCACCATAGTCAGGGTGCATTGAATTTAACTCGTCAATACGCATCCCACTCAGCAGGAGACACAAGGTTTTACACTTTGTGTCAACATCCATTAGGAAATTAATAAATTTGCCAATAGTGTCAAATTGTAACTTTCCAATTTTAAATGGCTCATAGCTCCAATTTTTGCTCAGGGCATACGATGATATGGACCTTATGGGCGGTTGTAATTGATCAAAAACTTTCATCCAACGACCCGGCGAGTCTTTCTCGCCTTTAAGATGATCTACCAGAAGAACGCCTTCCCGTTTGAATGTTTCCTCCACTTGCTCGAGTGTCGCAGCTCCATTAAATGGGTTCGCTATCATACCCTGTCTAAATTGTTTAACAGAATAGTCTTTGAATTCTCTTTGGATATCTAGCATTCGAACGGTCTCACTTTCAATTTTAAGGATATGTCTAGTAAGATCAGTAATATCTTTGGAAAATTGGATTATCAGCTTTTTGTATATCCTAGGAGGGATAGCAAGGTGTTGGCTTTGTTTCGCCGCTTGAACGCCAAGTTTCTCGGAGGATTGTCTTGAAAAATTAACATCAAAGGGAAGTTCCTCGTAACAATCAATGAGAGAGTTAACAGCGCACACCCTTTGTGGGCTGTTAAAAATATCAGGGTTTGTCTGAGCAAGGTCATGTAGGATTTCATCTGTCAACTGTGAGAAACTATCTAGACCAATTAAGGGCAACTGCGCTACTAACGGTTTTAGGCTATTCAACCATGCCCTTAAAGTATCCAGAGTGATCGTTTTTCGACCAGTAAACATGCGTGCTAGAACTGCTGCTTTTGTCTCGTTACGCAGGCGATAAGGAAGTATTTTGTCCTGATACGTAAATAACAACGCTAAAGGATTTTCTGGTTGTAATAACCTAAAACCCCAATTGTCTGAGCTAAATTTAATACCATCGCCGTTGGGTAATCGGATTACGATATGGTTTTGTATCTCATTCCACCTTCCATCACACATTAATGGGAGTAAGGTGTCACGGTAGTAATCACCACCCCCATCGACTTGATTAACCTGATATGAATGTGCCAGTGTGGCACCATTTTTTAGTTTAAGCATGGTAATTCACACTCGCCATTGTCTGTAAAAAGCTTTCATCGTGAAGTAAGTAACGCCCCTCGTATAGAAGTTTATCTTCTGCTTGCTCTAGTACGTCTTTCGATAAGTTTTGTTCGGCCAACTCCATTAAAGCATTGGCACGTATGGAAAATTCCTCTTCCCGCTCTGGCATAAGGTCAATGGAGTCCTGCAATAACTCGATAAACGATAAAAGTTTGTATGCATTCGATATATCATTGACAAGCTTGGCACTCTGACACGTTAAGCACTTATCGTATTGGTAGCACTTGATTTTAATATCTTCGCTTACAATTCTCTTAGATCTTCTTTGAGATGCCCTGTGCTCTGCTGCAGCCTCTCCTGTTGGCTCTCCACCACACATCATGCCATTTGGATTAGTAGGCATTCTTAGCTCCTTCCAAGCATCATACTCCAAAACTTCGATATTTCGACTCTTCTTGACCTTGATTTTTGCATCTTTAATTGAATCGCTATCAAGATATTCATGCAGAATATCTACTGCTTGACTGGTAACGACTTGGTTTTGCGTAATATCACCTTCGAGGTAATGATCTTCTAATGTGGTTAATTGATTTTGAAGTAGCGAGGTTGCTACAGAAAGTCCACCGTCGTTTGGGTCGAAGTTGAAGTTCGATGCAGTGGCTCGAATTCTTTTTGAAGTTACATCTAACAAATACTCCCCAGAGTAAATACCAACCTTTGCTAAATACCCGACAATAGGTAATTCCAACGTATTCCATTGATACGTCTTGTTTCTTGACCCTAAGGGCAGCAGATAAGGGGTGAGCTTCTGGTTAGGATGATATTTATTGGGCTTTGTGGAATTGTAATGCTCTGCAAAAGATTCAAGTTTCTTAACAAAGCTTACATATCGACTGGCAACAGTGAGTTTACCCTCTAGCCCATTTTGGTAAAAAAATGATACATCAACATTACCGTCTTCATCGATTTCTGAGTATTTAAGAGGCATGTATATGTTTTTAAGGGGGATGTCGGTCAATGAACGCAAGGCTGCATAAGCTAAAACTATACTCCAATCCTTCATATCTTTTGATTTGAGGGGTTGAGTATCTTTTGAAATTACACTTCCTATGTCATCATTGAATCGCTTAACCTTAGTGATAGTTTGTTTATCAACCACTTCATTAAATCGTTCGATTAGATAAGGTGCATGAACGATGCGGTTATCTGTATAGATTGTGAGCCTTTTAGCCACTTTGTTAAGATTAACACCTGTTATTTTTGGAGTAATGCCATTTGTGCCAATACGATAAAATAGCGGTGGGTGTTCATTATTGGTATCCTCATTAAACATTAAAGATAGTTTTGCTAACGCTTTGACAAAAGTCAGTCCATCGCGTTTGTCTATATCAAGAGGGATTCCCTCTTCATTATCAGCAATTTCAGCTTCCACAAAGGTTCCTTGCACAACTTTTTTTGCCCTTCCTTTCCAAGCGTTAATTGTCGTATATCGCGTTGAACGATGTGCTTCTGCGTATTTTGTTTCAACTATTGGATGGCATACATTTAATACAGAGGTCGTATTTAAATTCGTGTAATGGCAAAATAAAAAATAGCCGCAAATCATGGCTGTGTTGAAGGCAGTAAGATTATTAATTGATTCTTGCATTGGATTGGGTATGGTGATCGTATGTATGCTACCGTCACTAAGTTCATCAAAAACTGCTTCGACAGAATCCAACCATTCCCCTTTTTCCTTTGCTGCAATCAATTGGCTGGTGATTGAAAAAAATACAAACTGCAAACGCCTAAGTAAAGTGTTGTATTCATTATGCGAATAAGCTGGTGTCGGATTTTTTTTATTTGAGAAAATGGGGGTATCCCTCAACCATTGTTCATTAAATACTTTAGCGCGGTTTAGCTGAATTATAATACTTCCTCTAATTCCACCTGCATGATTTTCTGATATCCCTGTCTCTCCGCCATGATCGTAAAGGTAAGAGTATGGAAGTGGTTTTTCCGAAAGGGTTACTAGTCTCTGTAATTCTCCCTCCCTTCCACAAAAACTCAAAAAACCTATTCTAGAAAATGGATCAACTCCTACTGCATTGCAGTGACGGGCATATTTGAAGAATCTTAAATAAGCACCATATTCTGAATCGGTGGAGCAATCGTCTTCTAAGCTCTCACGCAATCCTTTCGCTAATAGATAAACAAGCCTCTTTCGATTATCACAACCATTTAATAATGGATGAAAATCAAAGTAACATCGCTGCTTATTTGCAAGCATCGCCTTTTGCTTTAGCAAAGCAAAATCAATCACGTTACGCTCTCTTTGCGTTATCGGATTGTCCTTTAAAATGCCTGCACTTAAGGGGCTTTTACGAAGGTCAGGCATCTTTATAATCCAATATTTTTGTTTATAATCATAGCTTCTTGGCTTGCTCTATTTTTTCTTCGAGCGAATTCAATCTTGGCGGTGAGGTCGCTCATGAAATTAATGTACTTTTGTGTTATTTGTGTTGACTCGTGCCCCATTAAGTCGGCTAATTCGCTAATGAGAATATCAAATACTGTCACTCTCCGATCAGCCTCTCTTTTTAGCCAATGTGTAGCAAATGTTGAGCGCAAATCATGTGGTCGGTAGTACCAGATAGGGTGGCTCTCTTGGATTGCTGCGCGTATGTCACTGAACTTGCTTTGTAACGTGTTTTTATTGAAAGGCAGTCCGCTTGTATTTACGAACAAGTTTTGTACTTCTTGGTGCTTAATTTTATCAAACTCCACACCTTCAAATGTATCTTCTGTGCCACCGTTAATGATATGTATTTCTTTTTGAGCTACAACATCCTTCTCGTGTTGTTTTTTAAGATTGCCAATGCGTTTCTTAAGCATTTCTTTTCTGTCATCGCTATTTAGGTATTCGTGTAGCGCAAGCATTAAGCCGTATGGTATTTTTATATTACGAACTTTTCTGAATTTAGTGTTACACCCGTTGTATGGACCAATGCTAAATGGAATAGATTCAGCTTCGCTTGTAGGGTGATGTATCCCAAGTGCAGGAAATGTAACCATTTCATCCATGCGCAATCCTGTTTCGACGGCAAGACGCAACATTAAGCTTTGGGTTCTATTAGAATAGGTATACGGAAGTGATTTAAGGTGAGTGTGGAATATTTCTTTATGCTCTTCGGTCATTGGCTTTAATATTTGATGCGGCTGACGACTTTGAATCTTTGGGAATCGCTGTTTTACGTCCGTTGTTTGTATGTGAAGAACTCGATTTCTACTGCTAATGTGTCCAAGTAAATCATGTTGGTTTATACCTTTAGACATGCGTTTGTTGATCTCTTTAAACTCAAACGGCTTTTTATCTCTGGTGATAAAAAACAAGCCGTTACTATGAAGCCACTTATAAAAATCAATAACTACAGTGATGTAGTTGTTGGTCGTTGATGATGAATAGCCATGTGAATTCTTTAATACGCCACCTGATGACGGACAAAAGACCTTAGTGTTGTCAATCAAGTAATCAGCATACTTCCACACTACGCCTTCTTGTGGATCATCAGTTAAGGACTGATAGGTTTCGCCTATTCTTGTTAGAAAGCGCTGGAATGACATTAACGCATGTGCATCTGAAGATGTATCCATAACACCATTTTTAATTTTGGAATGTAGGTATTGATTGTGTGGCTCTAGTGGCATTCCATCAGGTTGAACAATGATAGAAAGTTTTTGCCTTTTTGTTGCGCTCCCTTTAATTACTTGCTCAAGGTTACAAGTTTCAAGGTTGGTTGGACTAGCTAACTTAGGATTTTTTAAAACCTTTACTACTTTTATTTCATAATCACAGTTTTTTTCCATGAGACAAATTATCATCGAGGTTATTTTAAGCCTCAATATAAGTCATATTTATTCTTTGTCAAAACCTCCAACAATCTTTGTCATTTAATTATGCCAACTATAGTTCTTTTTCATTATTTGAGGTGATGATAACAATGGGACGTTGTTTGGCGACTATGCGCTGCTGAGTCTCATAAACAAAAAATTCCATTTTATCGAGCTCTAAAAGCAAATCGTTCGGAAACTCGATGTCGGCTTTATCAATTTCATCAATCAACAATACCGGGCGTTGCTCCGCAGTAAAGGCTTCCCACAGTTTACCTTTCACGATGTAGTTGCCGATATTTTTTACGCGCTCATCGCCTAATTGTGAATCTCTGAGTCGAGATACCGCATCGTATTCATACAGACCTTGTTGAGCTTTTGTGGTTGATTTGATGTGCCACTGCAACAAATTGGCATCTAAAGCAGACGCAAGTTCTTCTGCAAGCATGGTTTTACCTGTGCCGGGCTCGCCCTTGATTAAAAGTGGCTTTTCAAGTGTGATAGCGGCATTAACTGCCAACTGTAATTCCTTGCTTGCGATATATTTATCAGTACCTTTAAATCCCATTGTTTCTCTCTTTTTTAGTCACTGTATTCAAATGCGTTTATGCGATGCTTACAAGTGCGGACATTTAACTTACCGCGCTTGCAATAATCGATGGCAATATTCGGTCTTGTTACTAACTTAGGCATTACCCTTCACTTTTGTACATAGGCTAATAAGATATAGCTAAATGTCACTTTGCTTTTCGCCAATAAAGCATAAGCTTGTAACATGAGGTTTGCGTTAGTAAACATCAATGTGACTACTTTAATTGTTTTACGCACGACACAACACTTAAGTTTATTGATATGCATCGATAAACAAACAAGATACTAAAAGGATCGCTCACCATGCACGTATTTGACGACAGTTCTCTCGCTATAGGCAATACTCCGCTCGTAAAGCTTAATCGTATTGTTTCTGGAAACGTTTACGCGAAAATTGAAAGCCGTAACCCGAGCTTCAGCGTAAAATGCCGCATCGGCGCCAATATGATTTGGGATGCTGAAAAAGCCGGCACCTTAACCCCTGAAAAAGAGATTATCGAAGCCACTAGTGGCAATACCGGTATCGCACTGGCCTTTGTCGCCGCGTCTCGTGGCTATAAAATCACGCTCACCATGCCCAGCAGTATGTCGCTAGAGCGCCGTAAGCTATTAAAAGCGCTAGGTGCTACCCTTGTGCTCACTGAGCCACCAAAAGGCATGAAAGGTGCGGTAGCGAAAGTTCAAGAGCTAATGGATGCTAACCCTGGTAAGTATGTGGCAATGCATCAGTTCGATAACCCTGCTAACCCTGAGATCCATGAAAAAACCACAGGGCCTGAAATTTGGGATGCTACCGACGGGAAAGTCGACGCCTTTATAGCGGGCGTTGGCACCGGAGGCACTATCACCGGGACATCACGATATTTAAAGCATACCAAAGGTAAAACCATTGTTACAGTTGCGGTAGAGCCTGAAGACTCTCCTGTTATCACCCAAGCATTAGCCGGGCAAGAGTTAACCCCAGCACCGCACAAAATTCAAGGGATTGGCGCAGGATTTATTCCTGGCAACCTTGATTTGAGCATCATTGATGAAGTTGAGCGTGTAAGTAACGAAGAGTGCTTTGAAATGTGCCGCCGTCTCATGAAAGAAGAAGGTATTTTAGCGGGCATTTCGTCAGGTGCGGCAGCAGTAGCGGCAAAGCGTTTTGCAGAGCGCCCAGAAAACAAAGATAAAATCGTTGTCGTGCTGCTAGCCAGTGGCACTGAGCGTTACTTGAGCAGTCCACTATTTGCTGGCGAGTTCTCTGAATTAGAGGAAGTTCAGTGAGGTCTCTAGCCTCTAAATAATCAAAAAGAGAGCTCAGGCTCTCTTTTTTTATGCAAATACAGAATATCCCTCATGATTTGATACCGAAAGCCGATAGCGTCATTAGAGGTGATAGATCAATGAAGTACATTTTACTAACTATATTATCAGTCTTGTTTATGACTGGCTGTTCAGATGGTTCCGGCGATGAAGTTGCAGCTGGCCGCTACGGTATGATGAGCACAGACACACCGCAATATACTGCGATTGTATTTATGCGCGCGATCTACCATGACGAAACACTAGAGCGAGCGATTTCTATGGCTGATGCTCGGTTTGGTAGAATAATGCAAAATCATCACACCAACAAAAATGTGCAAAGGCATATGCTTAACCTACGCCTTAACAACATGACCGTTGACCCTGTCTCTGGCGGCACACTGATATTTTCAGATGTACAAAAAGAAGCGGATATTGAGGTGAAAATCGAAGGTGACTTTGAAGGCAATCAAGTGGTTGACCTGAAAACCATTTCGATGATCCGCGAATCAGGAAAATGGTTAGTGGTCGACATTAAAAATACCATCCCGTAATAAATGATGATTCAAAATCGCGCCGATTAGTCAACAACGGAGCGTCACGAACAAAAACGAAAGGCCTGACCCGCTTACAATATCTGGGTCGGGCCTTTTTTAATGATCAGATAACACTGGATATGTGACGGCTATTATCGCCCTACTGCCAAGCCCTCTCTGCGCGGATCTGCTCCGCCTATTAACTTACCATCTTCAATTTGTATTCCGTGTATGCCGCTATTTAGGTCAATAATCCGAACATCGTGACCAAGCGCTGTTAACTCGCTCTCCAAGCTAGTGATGTCAGTACCCTTTTCGAGCGCAGTGTAATCGTTGCGGTTAGTAAATCGTGGCGCACTGATAGCGTCTTGAATATTCATACCAAAATCCACAACATTAATAATGGCTTGGGCAACATAGTTAATGATGCGGCTGCCGCCAGGCGAACCCACAACAAGATATAGCTCACCATTTTCATCAAATATCATAGTAGGTGACATGCTGCTGCGCGGACGCTTTTCAGGCTGTACTCGATTTAGCACTTGTTTACCGTCCTTTTCAGGCGATAGGGCAAAGTCGGTAAGTTGATTGTTCAACAAGAAGCCGCCTACCATTACCCCTGAGCCAAACATAAACTCGATACTGGTCGTCATCGATACGGCATTACCATCCTTATCAACAATCGCTATGTGACTGGTGCTGTTGAGTTCATATGCATCGTCCTGCGCAAAGGCATAGTTTGGATAAGGTTGGCCAGGGGTACCTTTAACATAGGGTTTATCTACACTTATTAATGCACTGCGGGTAGCCAAATAGGATGCTTCTACCAGTGGCTTAGCCGACAGACCCATAAAGTCTAGGTCAGCCAAATAAATAGATCGGTCGGCAAAAGCAAGAGAGCTAGATTGGCTGAAGGTATGCACCAGTTCAGAGCCTTGAGGGCTCCATTTACTCACATCAAATTGCTCTAAACCGTTTAATATCTGATAAACGCTTACCCCTCCGGAGCTAGGCGGTGCCATTCCACACACCTGGTATCCGCGATAATCACCACACATAGGTAAGCGTTCGATAGCCTGATAGTTGCGCAAATCGCGCGTACTCATTTTACCCGGATTAGTCGGAGCAAGCCGCACAGCTTCTGCAATTTGTTCAGCTAGAGGCCCTGAGTAAAAGTAATCAACGCCCTGCTTAGCAATGTTCGCCAAGCTTACTGCCAAGGCGGGATTTTGTTTTAACTCGCCCTCTTTTAGCCACTCGCCATTTGGCTTAAAGTATTCCTGAGCGGCCTCAAATTCGTTCAGTGCGGGGTGTAAATCGCGCACCAACAAACCGGCCAAGCGCGGAGATACTTCAAAGCCACTGTTGGCAAGTTTAATGGTGGCGTTAAACAAGCTGTCCCAAGCTAAACTCCCATGTTTTTTGTGTGCTTTGTCTAGGGCTTTTAGCACACCAGGGACACCCACTGACTTGCCGCCTACCACTGATTCGCGCCAAGACATCACCTTGCCGTTTTTAAAAAACACATCAGGCTCAGTATTAGCCGGTGCAACTTCTCTTCCATCGTAGGTGTAAAGACGCTTTTCGGTGTTATCCCAATATAGGATAAACGCACCACCACCAATGCCCGATGATTGAGGCTCAACAAGAGTCAACATGGCTTGAACGGCTATCGCTGCATCTATAGCAGAGCCGCCCTGCTCTAAAATTTTCAGGCCTGCATTAGAGGCATGTGGATTTGCGGCCGACACCATATACTGTGTGGCCGTTGCAGCCTGTTTTTCATAGATGCCGGTCGCGGCCTCTGGCTCTCGGTCTTCCCAAGCGGATTGCTGCGGGTTTGACGCCGCGTTGTTTTGTGCAGTAAGCGTATCGTCTGCTATAGCTTGTGCGCTGAATAGACATAGGGTAAGCGTCAATGTAACCACACTTCGTTTAACTAGGAATGACGCGCTATTGTGAAGGGGCATAAGATGTCCTTGTTAGTTATTTACAATTTTTTTAGCGATTACTTAAATATATTGCGGTTTATTTCACGCTTTTCGATAAATGCAGCGAACGCTTCTTTAGCGACGTCAGTTTGCATCGCCTGCACAAACCATTTTAACTCTTCATCAATGTAGTGTTGAATATTAACTTTGTCATATTTTAATAAGGCTTTTGTTTGTTGTAACGCCGCCGTTGGTTTGGCAATCAGTTTATTAACTAGCTGCTTACAGGCTTGTTCTAAGTCATCGTCATGCATACTGTTGATAAGGCCCGCACTCAGGGCTTTTTCGGCACTAAACACCTCGCCCAACATCAGTAGTTCGGCGGCTACTAGATGCCCGCCAATTCGTGGAATAATATAGCTCGAAGCATATTCGGGCACTAAGCCTAAATTGATAAACGGCATTGCGAACTTGGTATTTTTATGTGCGAGCACGAAGTCACAATGCAATAGCAATGTGGTGCCGATGCCAATGGCTAAGCCCTCAACTTTAGCCACTACCGGTAGCGGACAATGCAGTAAGGCCAGCATAAATCGATAGGTCTCATTGATGTCGCCGGTTTTAGCCGATGATTTTACAAACTCACTAACATCGTTGCCAGAAGTAAAGCAAGCATTGGCGCCTTCAATCAAAATTACTTTTACGGCGCTCTCAGAGGCGGTCTCAATAGCTATCGCCATATCTTCATACATGCGCGGGTTTAGCGCATTTTTCTTGCTAGCTTGGTCAATTTGTATCTTAAGAACGTGATCAACGACTTGTGTATTTATCATAGTTATTTTATAAGATGTAGTGATGTTACTGGCAGTCTACCTTTAAGCCGTCGATTGTTAAACCATAGGGAGTATTTAATCGGGTGATAGTCTTTTCAAAAGGTCAGCTATGATCGATAAGAGTGCTGCGAGCGCTGAAATCGATAAATACTTCCATTATTTTTTGTCTGGATACTAATGACGCATTATAAGAGCTGGGCTGCATGCCTTGTGATCACCGTGCTTTGCAGCGCAGCGATGTTGTTGCCAAGCAATATTACTGACGCAATGGTATTAAGCGAAGCGGGTTTAGCCAACGGCGAGCTTTGGCGCATGTTTACCGCACATTTTGTACATACGAACCTTTGGCACTTTGCGCTTAACATAGCTGGGCTTTGGCTAACGTGGCTGTTGTTTGTAGAGTACTTTTCGCCCCAGCGACTGTTACTAGCTCTCGCTTTTAGCACATTGGGCCTATCTATGGTGCTATTTGCGACTAACAACCTTCAGAGCATCACGTGGTATGCGGGTTTATCAGGCACCCTTCACGGCCTATTTGCATTTGCGCTAGTGCTCGATGTCAACAAAAAGCGTGTTACCACCTACATCATTATTATATTCGGTATCGGCAAACTCATATTTGAACAAATGGGCGGTTCAACTCAGTCTACTGCAGAGCTGATAGGCGCTAGTGTTGCTATCAATGGGCATTTGTGGGGCGCCGTGCTAGGAGTTGTGGCTGGCTGTATTGTAAAAGTGCTAGAGTTGCAACAGCAGTTTAGGGATTGACAGGCATAACTATAGAACAACGGTAAGCGAACTAAACTAGTCGATATTGCTTTGTTGTGCGTGCAGTCAAAGCAAAGGCTTCGATATCTATAATCGTGACGGTATTAACCTTTCATCCTAATTGATGACGAATGCCGGTATCATTCATGCAACTTTCATAGCTTGCGAATGAGCCCTTTTTTTTGTGGCCCTAAATTAAACTGTTAGGCTAAAACTTTTAGACGATGCTCAGAAACCCCAATAAAGGTTGAGCCTGCAATCTGCCATAACTGATTACAGCAGAAGTGATATTATATTTGCCTAAGATATAGCTTTTGTTTGGTAGGTTGCTAAGCACAGTAAAATGAGAAGTTAAACGCTATGAAAAAGACTCTTCTGATATTTGGATTCATTGCAATTTTTGTTGCTGCATTTATCTGGTCATTACCGGCGCCACTCGATAATGATTTAAATCAAATTGGCAACGGCAAAAAGTCGGTGGTTTTTATTTACGATCTGAATCTAGTAGTAAGTAATCAACAGACGATTGAAATGAATAATGCAAAGGCGGAACTTGGTGATACTGTTAACTACTTAGTATCACGCACAGGCTATCCAGCAACAGATAATTTTATAAAAAATTACGAGGCAAAAAGTGCCGAACTCTTGTTCTTCGATGAAGACGGTAAGATGTTTAAACGCAGATTTGCGCTCGTTAGTGCAGCGGAGTTAACAATAATATTGGCTAGCAACGACTAAGCTGTCATTAGTATGAGGCTTTGATCATCCGTCTAGGCTTCGCTTGGACTCGTACATTAAGCCTTACTTTATGGCGCTTGGTTTTTTGCAGCAGCTTATTTATCTATTTTGACGACTGGTAGCAACATGCCATTTTGTGCCAAAACCCGACTTTTCACCCTCAATATTATTTGCATTACTAAAGAAAGCGGCCGTTTCAAAATCATAATCGAAGAGCAAGAATGGATGGAAATCAGCATGCCTTCGCAACGCTTTTTTGTCGATTGACCGGATAAAACCCATACCTAAAAGTATCAAATCCTGACTTTTTCATCCGTTGACCTGCACCAACAATCACTTCAATGACCCTGAACCCAACAATTGAGCCAATTGCTCTGGCGTGATAAACAAATTCATGCCAACGGCTGCTGCACCAATTAAATTCCAAAGCAGTACTATAATTGTTACCACATAAAACCATTTCGGGATCGCGCTCTTAGTGTCTCCTTGTTTATTAGTGTCGTAAGTGAATTAGTTGTAAATGTAAAAAATAAAAACATCATCCTATTTTATAAGAATACGTTTTTAAATCATACCTTGTATTGTCTTATTCAAACGTTGTTCATCGACGGCGGGCTATTCTCAGGACCAATACAGGCACGGTTGCGACCACTTCGCTTGGCCAAATATAGATTGACATCGGCTTTGTTCATTGCAGATTCAACTTCTGTAACGTGTTCGGCCATAGCAATACCAAAACTCGCAGTTATTTTAAGCGACATATCTTCAGTTGCATAAAACGCCGTTTTCTCTATTTTTTTACGTATCGCATTGGTGATTTTTTCTGCCTCATCAATTTGCGTCTTAGGGAAAACAATCAAAAACTCTTCACCACCCATACGCGCAACTAAATCTGAGTTTCGGATACTCTGCTGTAAAATATTTGCAAACCAAATAAGAACTCTGTCCCCCGCGTCATGCCCATGATTGTCGTTTACTTTTTTAAAGTGATCGATGTCTACCATAATAATGCTAATTGGTAACAGCGAACTCTTTTTGGTATTCACTTGGTCTAAGAAAAATGAGGTAATATATCTGCGATTTGGTAGATTCGTCAGCGAGTCGGTGTTAGCTTGATTTTCTTTTTCCCAGTTTAGCAGCATCATTGCTTGGTGACTTTTATAACGAGTAAATTCACTGGTAAAAATGAAGATGTCGATTACTGCTAAAGATGCTAAAAATCGGCTACTCTCTACAAAAGAATATTTGGCAATGGTGTATTGAGGATTAAATAGCAAAACCGCAGACAGCACAAATATAATAATACTTCCTATCATACCCCAGCGATATCCCAGTAGAATAAACATGGCAAATTGAAACGGAAATATCCAATATAGGCCTGTGTTTTCGAAACCTCCTGTATATACTTGCCCAAGCATCAAACAGCCTACGGTGAAGCCCGTGAACTGAATAAAGTAAATTTTGTTTTTAAATTTTTGGGCGAGCATTACGCTACCAATAATAAATGCACTGCCAATTGAGTAGAGAAGTTGTAGCCCGACGTATTCTGTGTTGAAGTATTTGTAGGCGAAATAAAATAGAATCACTGCGCCCAAATAGCTAGTCACGTAAAATATGAAAAGACGTCTGGTGGATTCAACATCAGATAGGCCAACAAAGGTAGTACTTGCTTTTGTAATTTTTTGTTTTTTATTACTAGTGTGCATTTACCAATATATCGTCGAAACGACGCCATAACAAATATCATCAATAGATAACGGCTGAATAAGCAAATGCTTGACAAACATCAACGTTAATCCATAAAGGGTTAAGCATGTTATTACCACCTCACAGGCAAAGCGATGGGAATATCTAGCCAAATGGTCGAAAAGTGCCAATTGTGGACATTGAATCACTTCTTTTCTCAATATGACCCACGTCATTCCCACCAAAAATTCAACGGCAGGAAACTGCCCTTTGGAGCTCTTCAAACCAATTAAAAAATTATCATCGACTACATGGCCAATACAATCACTGCAAACTCCATGTTTTGTTTGTTTCCTCATGACAAAGTCATTGGGTTATTATGCATAAGCTATCCATCGTTATAGACCTGTGCAACTAAAACAACGCATTACAGTTTTGATATGTCTCTGATAGACGATAGTCGTGCACTTCACTTTGCAGCGATTGCAAAGCGCCGCGTTCTCCTAACTCAGCGAATGATTCAATATCGGTTCTAAGTAGCCCCAACTTGGGATAAGTGATGTAAAAAGCGCATGCCTATTATAAAAAGGCATGCGCAAATACCATTACAGGTGGGTTTCAAACAGCTTATGTATTCTGCGGTATTCATCTAACCATGAACTCGGCTGCACAAAGCCATGAGGCTCTACAGGGTAAATGGCGGTTTCAAAATCGACCTTTTCAAGTTCAATTAAACGCTGAACCAATCTAACCACATCAACAAAGAAAACGTTATTGTCGACCATTGGTGCATTCATTAACAGCGGCTTATTTAAACCTTCTGCAAAATAGATGGGTGAGCTACGCTCATAGGCCAAAGGGTCTGCATCAGGGTGGTTTAAGATATTAGAGGTATACGGCAAGTTGTAGTGTGCCCAATCAGAAACCGGACGCAGCGCCGCGCCCGCTTGAAACAGCTCAGGCTCATTAAACAATGCCATGAAGGTTAAAAAACCACCGTAAGAGCCTCCATACGTGCCTATTCGACCGCGATCTACATTGGCATTTTCAACGAGCCAATCTACACCATCTTTTAAGTCTTGCACTTCTGGCGTGCCCATTTGGCGATAAATAGCCGTGCGCCAGTCTCTGCCATAGCCAGCGGATGCTCTAAAGTCCATATCAAGCACTACATAACCTTGTGAAATAAGCAAATTATGGTACATAAACTCTCTGAAGTATCCCGACCAGCCTAAATGCGCATTTTGCAGGTAACCTGCACCGTGATTAAACACGACCGCGCGTCGTTTCTCTGCTTCGAGGTTCTCTGGCAAGTAGACTCTTGAGTATATGGGTTGGTCAGTATGGCTCGAGGGCACTGCAACAATTGACGGAGCTTTCCAATCAATAGACAAAAACGCATCACTTACCGTGTTAGTCAAACGAACAGCTTTTGTAGTGGTGTCTGCTGGCTTGGTATAAAGCTCTGGAGGCATGGTTAACTTACTGTGTGTGAGCACCAAGGTCGATTCATCAGGGCTTAATACGAACTCAGTCATGCCGTTTAAATCAGTAAGGGCTTCAGTATTTCCTGTAGCAAGCTCAGTTCGATACACTTCAAATATCCCAGGATGTTTCACATTCGCACGATAAAATGCAAAACGATCATCCTTTGAGATATACACGTCGTCTACCACATAGTTGCCCGAGGTAATTTGTTTCAAGTCACCGTCTAAGGGTTTGAGATAAAGGTGTGAGTAGCCCGATTCTTCAGATAACAAATACAAAACAGCTGAATCTTCTAACCAACCAAACTGGTTGAATCGATAATTAACCCAAGCGTCATCGTGCATGCGATGTTGAGTGGTAAACGCGCTATCTGAGGTAGCGTCAAGGGTCACAATCCAGCGGTCTTTGTTGTCCCATGCTTCTAGCATGAGTGCTACGTGCGTAGCGTTATCGTGCCAGCGAATAGGCATTTCAGTGGCGTACCAGTCAAACAATAAGCCAATGTCGCGAGGTAAACGGTTAGCTTCGTATTTTTCGCCGCGGGCTTGTGCGTTTTCACGTTTTTCGTTTTCTAGCACGTCTTCGTTATAGCCCGGCAGATTCACATAGCTAATTTTGCGCTTGCTGTTATTGGCTACATCAACAAGGTAAACTTCATGGCTAACGGGTTTTGCATCAGCAACACGCTGCCTCACCTGCTGTGCAGCGATTCGACCATCTTCTTCGATGTAGTCTGGCATAATATCGCTATCGTTGCGCGTAGGCGTGTTTTCGCGAATAACCACAACGGCATATTTACCATCCGGCGATAAACTCGCCAAAACATTCGTATAAGCCTTGTCAAAATATATCTCAGTGCCCATCACTGCATCGTTTTGCGCTTTAATAGCGTTACGTAAATCTTCACGAGCTTGACGGTTTTTTCGCTGAACATTCACGTATTCAATTAACTTTAATTGCTCTTGTGCGATGTAGTCTTTAGGCGGTTTCACGGCTTGCGGTGCGTCGTTAAAATCCCAACTTAACAACTGTTGATAGTTACCGCCGTCGATATCGATGCTGTAAAAGCCATTGCCAACCTGAAATGAGACACCCGTATTCTTGAAATATTGGAGGTTGTCGGCCTGTGCGCTGTCGCGAGTCAATTGAATGACCTTGTCAGTGCCGCGAATCTGCGCAAACACATCACCCTCGTATATCCAAGCAACAAAGCTTTGGTCTTTATCATCAATCCAATCGTCGTATGACACTTCATGCAGTTCAGTTAATGGCACTTTTGAGCCATTCCCAGATTGCGCATCGGTTCTGAACAAATCTCTGATGACTGAACCCTCTTGCTTGCGCTCATATATTATGTGCTTTGAGTCGGGCGAAAAGAATGCATCTTCTGGTTGTCTGCCTAACCAGTCTGGGTCTGACATGATTTGTTCCATAGTCAGCTCAACCTGTTGGCTTACTGAAGCCGAAGGGTTTTGCGTTTGCTGAGTAACGGTTGCAGTGGGGAATGCTGCAGACGATCCATTGTTTGGTGAGTTGACGCTGCTTACATTGTTATCAGTGGCAGTACACGCACTGATGAATCCTAGGGCGATTACGAGGGCACTTAATTTAACTGTCTTCATAGGTCGTTTCATCTTATTATTTTTTAAAGAAGTGATAGGCGTTATTAGTTACATAAATCTATACGACTTATGCGATAATCTCGACCATAGTTTACACGCTTGTGATCTAAATAAAATCATCTGCAATATTAAACGGTACATATTATGCGATGGAATGACAATACACGCCATTCGCCAGCTCTGTTTTGAGTTAAACAGTAAAGGATAAAAACCATGAAAAAATTAATTACTGCAGTGGCGCTTATTTTAGCCGCCACCACCGCTAATGCAAATCAGTGCCCAGACGTATTAAAACATATGAAGCGCAAGTTGAACTCACAAGAGGTAGTTAACCTATGCTCTGAGTATGCTGGCAAAACAGTGTTATTCGTAAATACTGCAAGTAAATGTGGTTTTACCCCGCAGTTTGAGGGCCTAGAAGCGCTTTATACGCAACGTAAAGACGACGGTTTTGTTGTATTAGGCTTTCCGTCTAACGACTTCGCTCAAGAATACGCCGACGAAAGCAAGACTGCAGAAGTCTGTGAATTGACTTATGGCGTAAACTTCCCAATGTTCGAGCCAATCTCAGTACGCGGTAAAAATGCCGACCCGCTATATGCGAAGCTCGCCGAGCAGACGGGTAAATCGCCAAAGTGGAACTTTAATAAATATCTTATGGATAAAAATGGCAACGTGACTCATTACGGCTCACGCACCAGACCTGATGATGAAGATTTCTTGAAAGACCTTAATGCAGCATTAGCCGCTAGTAACACATCAGAGTAGAAAGCAAATGCAACACAAATAGCTCCAATTGGGGCTATTTTTTTGTCTGTGAAACGACCAGACTATGTTACTTACCAGCTATCTTAGACATAAAAAAGCCCCGCTTTCGCGGGGCCATCAACACACTCAACTAGGAACACACTAAAAACCAGTGACTTACTCACCAGCTCTAAGTATGTATTAGTGCTGTAATAAATAATTTGGTTCATTATTTTTTTAAAATTTTATAAATTTTTTTGGGATGCCGCGAACATGTTTCAGGCACAATAAATGCTAGCGTTTAGATTGCTGCAGGGTTAAACCGCGGCGAGCTTAAGTGCTTGCTGAATATCGTCAATCAAATCTGCAACATTTTCTATCCCAATACTCATGCGAATAAGTTTGTCGGATATTCCCATCACAGCTCTTTGCTCAGGGCCGTTTTCGTAGAAAACTGTAGTAGCGATAGGTAGCGCTAAGGTGCGTGTATCTCCTAAATGCGTCGCACAAATCACCAGTTTCAAAGCATTTAAAAACACTCGCATATCCAGTGAGTCGGCCAGCTCAATACTGAGTATTCCACCGTATTGGTGATTGAACAAACGGGTTGCCCTTTCGTGCTGAGGATGCTCACTTAAGCCCGGGTAAAAAACCTGTTTAACCGACCTTTCATTTTCAAAAAAGGTCGCCAGAGCCATCGCGTTATTGCATGTTTGATGCATGCGTAGATTTAGCGTTTCGAGGCCAATCGCAATTTGACTTGCCGAACCTGGCGCCAGTGTGGCTCCCATGTCGCGTAGTCCACGTTTACGTATTTGAGTTAATCCCCACTGTGCAGGATCAGCAACCTTATATTTGTCGTCAATGTTCTGATATTGGCGCCAGTCGTAATTACCTAAATCGACGACCACCCCGCCTAAAACACTGCCATGACCCGCTATATACTTGGTTAAAGACGTGGCGACTAAAGAGGCTTTTAAAGCTTTGGCATCTAGCATTGGCGATGGAGTCATGGTGTTATCAATGACAAACAAAATACCATGTTGATGGCATAAAGCCCCTATTCCCTCTAGATCACTGACTTGCGTAACAGGGTTAGCAATTGATTCACAGAACACCATTTTGGTGCTTGGTGTAAGCGCATTTTTTATATTCTCTGCATCTGTGACATCAACATAACTCACGTTAACCGAAAAATTAGACAGTGTTTGAAAGAAACTTCGAGTATTGCCGAACAAATACTGGCTCACAATAATATGATCACCGGCTTGGAGCAGCGAATAAACCATACTGCTAATCCCTGCCATTCCGGTCGCAAAGGCAACTGCTCCTGCTCCGCCCTCAATATCATTGAGCATATTTTGCAATGACACCGCGGAGCTTGATGAGCTGCGTGAATAAACATGTCCGGGCTTTTTACCCTGAAATACCGCTTCTAAATCTGCCACGTCTTCAAACTCAAATAAAACTGAGTTATTAGTAGCTTCATGCACTGCGCCATGCTGCGGACGATTAAGTAAGCGGTCGGCGTGCACTAGTTGAGTATTATTAACGCGTTTATTCACAGTTTAGGGTTCTTTTACTAGTCCAAAGGAAGAAATTGCAGAGCCAGAATAGGAAAACTCAGAATTTGTTTGATGTTAGCGAATGTAGTCTCTATTGTATAGCCAGCATTGTTATAAATTAGTTGTGTTAGTTCTTATTATTTATGTGTATTTTATTTATTGGCGTCGAACAACATCCAGATTTCCCTCTCATAGTCGCGGCTAACCGTGATGAATTTCATGCGCGTCCAACCCAGCCATCTGGTTTTTGGCAGCAGCATCCAAAAGTGCTCGCCGGAAAAGACATGCAGGCGGGTGGAAGCTGGATGGGCGTATCAAAACAAGGGAAATTAGCCGCACTGACTAATATCAGAGCGCCAGGCCAAGAGCGCAGCGATGCCGTTAGCAGAGGTGAATTAGTCATGGATTTTCTGGCAAAAGATTACTCTGATGACGACTATTTAAAACGCTTATCGTCTAAAGCCAGCGAATACAACGGCTATAATTTGCTATTCGGACAGCTAGATGACTTGCAGGTTTACAATAATTTTGAAGACTCCGTTTACCCTCTAACTAATGGCGTCTATGGCTTATCTAATGCTAACTTAAACTCACCCTGGCCAAAACTCGACCTAGGCCGCAGCGAACTTGCCAAATATTGTCAGCAAACCTCTGATTTAAACATAGAGCACTTATTTGATTTATTAGGCAACAACACCAAGCCCGAAGACGAAGTATTACCGCAAACAGGTGTACCAATTGAATGGGAGCGCCGATTGTCTTCAATCTTTATCGAATCACCAGACTATGGGACGCGCTCTAGCACCGTTTTACTGCTTGACAGCTATCGACAGGTATTTTGGCAAGAGCGTAGTTTTGATGCACACGCTAAATTAATTGACCAACAAACCTATTTATTCAAACTTGATACACAATAGCCGCCGCATCACCTAGGATGATGATGGCTGTTAACAGTACAAACTTACATCGACACTAATTTGTCAAATGTGATGTTCAAGACGCATAGAGATGGAATTGCGCGTATTTATGCTTAGAGTTTTTAAACCATTCAGGCATAATGAGAGCCAGTCACATTGACCATTGACGATAGTCACCATTCGGTAGGCGAATCATCTTATTACTTACTTTTAAAGGAATTTAGCTCGTGTTCGAAACATTACCCGCTCTGTCTCCCGATCCTATTCTTGGCCTTTCTGCTGCATTCAAAGAAGACCCCAGCCCACATAAGATTGATTTAGGTGTAGGTGTATACAAAGACGAACATGGCAACACCCCAATTTTAAAAGCCGTGAGTATGGCACAAGCCGTATTACAAGGCCGTGAAACCTCTAAGGTGTACATTACGCCGCAAGGTCACCAAGGCTACATTAACGGTATGTTAGACCTAATGTTTGGCAAAGACAGTCAAGTATTGGCTGACAAACGCGTCGCCGCGGTTCAAGCACCTGGCGGCTGTGGTGCGCTGCGCATATTGGCTGAACTGCTCATCCGCTGTAATAAAGACACCGTAGTATGGGTAAGTGACCCCACTTGGGCGAACCATATGCCACTTCTCGGGGATGCCGGTATTACGCTAAAAACCTATCCATATTTTGATAAAGCAAAGGCGACTATTAAATTCGACGAAATGATGGACTGCCTAAAAGATGTGAAAAAAGGCGATGTCGTATTGCTGCACGGCTGCTGTCATAACCCTACCGGTGCAGATTTAAGCAATCAGCAATGGCAGGCCGTGGCTGCGCTTGCCAGCACTAACGGGTTCTTACCCTTTGTAGATGTCGCTTATCAAGGTTTTGGCGATGGCCTAGAAGAAGACGCCTATGGTCTTCGCCTACTTGCCGATAGTGTAGATGAAATGATCGTCGCCGCTTCGTGCAGCAAAAACTTCGGGCTGTACCGCGAGCGTGTTGGCCTTGCAGCTATTATTACCAAAGATGCTTCAGTTGCCAAAATTGCGCAATCTCAGATCCAATCTGTCGCCCGCGGAATTTACTCAATGCCTCCCTCATATGGCGGCGCATTGGTAGATATCATTTTAGCCGATGGGGCGTTGAATCAAATATGGAAGTCAGAAGTATCTGAGATGCGCGAGCGCATGATTACCCTGCGTCAGCTCCTAGTAGAAAACCTATCGATGCAGGGCGTGGATAAAGACTTCAGCTTTATCAATGAGCAAAAAGGAATGTTTTCGTTTTTATGCATCTCGCCTGAGCACGTGCAGCACTTGCGCAGTGAGCACAGCGTCTACTTTGTAGATTCAAGCAGAGTCAATATCGCGGGTATTAGTAAATCGAATGTTGAAGCGCTGGCGAAGGCGATTGCCGCTACGTTAAAAGCTTAGATAACCCTTAAAACACAAATGCCCAGTCAATTTCGATTGAATGGGCATCCTACATTTATGTAATCCAGTTTTACAGTCTCACTTTCATCTTGACCGATTAATGTCCATTTTTTACACCAAATAACAGTACCACTTTAACCAGAAAATTGATGTTGCAGTGGGGCGCGTATAAAAAACCTTAATAAATTCAATCGAAGCCGATGACCTCTAACATGATATCTAACAATTGAGAGTTTAAAAGTCACTTATTAGTGATGCTTTACTCATATGAAAATTCATGATGAGCAATTGCTTCGTTTTGATTGCAATACAATTGAAAGTTCAAGCCGTTTTCGCGCACAACTCTACTATTTTTTAAATTTCATCAAAAAAACGAATGATAATCGATAAACCCTTAAGCTCCTTAAAGTCATGATTTAGAGCGTTTACCGAGGCCTTAGATCGAAACAGTGCCCATTATTTTCATATCTAAGCAAATTACCTCTCAAGAAAAAAGTCAATGAGTAGTTAACCTAAAGTAGAAAAAACTTACTTTTTAAGCCAAACATCAAGCTTCATTATCGCCAGATTAATGAAACCGAGGTTTATACTCACTGAGCGATGATTAGCCGCAATTAAGTACTTGCCTTTAGTTAAGCTTGAAGTGTGTAAATGTAATTTTTTCATAAGCACACATGCGACGAAAGATTTAATTTACATCAATGCTTGTTTATCAAGTTCGTTTACAAGCAAACAAATTAAGGCAAAAAAATGTACTACTCAAAAATAAAGGTTCATACGTTTTTAGGCACTACGATCGGCGCTTTAATGCTAAGCGCAAATGCAAACGCTGACCTAATATCGGACACCGAGTTCGGTTTGACGGGTTCAATAAAAGTTGATGCATTATTTAGTAATTATTCCAATGGCACACTACCGGCACAAAGTTTAGGCCGAGACTTTTATGTACCTGGTGCGACTCCTGTTGGAGGCGTAAAAGAGAGTACTCAATTTGATGCTCATGCAAAGCAAACTCGTTTTCGCTTTACCAGCACAACCGATGCTGGAAATAACAACATTATTAAAGGTATATTCGAGTTAGATTTTTTAGTAACGCCTGGTGGTAATGAAAGAGTCAGTAACTCGTATGTGCCTCGAATTCGACATGCGTTTGTTGAATACAGCGGATGGACGATAGGACAAACCTGGACAACATTTCAAGACATAAAAACCTTGCCCGAAAGCGTTGATTTTATCGGTGTACCCGACGGCATTGCATTCAACCGCCAAGCATTATTGCGTTACCAAACAGGGGCATGGGAATTTGCCTTAGAAAATTCTGAGTCAACAATTACACCATTTGGTGGCGGTGCACGCATAGTATCAGACGATGGTTTTATTCCTGATGCCGTCGTACGATATACCCATAAGGCAGATTGGGGACATTTCTCAGTCGCCACGCTTTTACGTCAACTAAGTTATGAAACAGCAACAATAGACGAAAGCGCGTCTTCATACGGCATTAGTATGAATTCAAAAATTTATGTGGGAGATAGGGATGACCTGCGAATATCCTTTACCAGTGGTATCGGTTTAGGTCGCTATTTAGCTATTAATGCCAGCAATGGAGCTGTATTAGATAGTAACTCGAACCTATCTGCAATCGAATCAAGCGGTTTTACGATAGCCTACAGAAAGGTATGGTCTGGAAAGATCAGAAGCAATTTTATGTTTGCTGCTTTGTCTGTTGATAATGACATTGCCCTGACAGGGGCAACAGCCACTCAAAGCACTTATAGTGTTAGTGCCAATATCATGTACTCCCCTGTAGCAAAAATTACATTCGGTGCCGAAATAAAAAGAGCTAACCGTGAAATTGAATCGGGTATAAGTGGTGATATGACCCGCTTACAATTTATGGCTAAGTATAGTTTTTGAAAACATTTACGCTACAGCACACATTCTTTTGAACGAACATTTAATTAAACTAATAGTTAAAATCACAAGGCATAAACCATGACAATACAGCAGAAATTTTTCTATTCAGTGGCGACAGTAATATTAGCATTTGTGATCATATTGGCCACATTCACCGGCATAGATAATGCTAATAAAATTCAACAAAACATTGATGACCAAATTAGTAAACAAAAGTCTCATATACACGACCTTTTAAACACCACCGATCTTATCATGGCCGAACGTGTGCAAAACAGTATGCGTCTGCTCAAAAAAATGAGCACAGAACTAGGTCAAGTAAAAATAAGCGGCACGGTTGATGTAAATGGAATACGCGCTAATAACATAGTGATTGGCGATACGCCGCAAGGCAATAACTTTGAATTAGTAGACGGCCTCACCGATATTATGGACGGCACTGCTACAATTTTCAGCAAAACAGGTCAAGATTACGTCCGAATAAGTACAAATGTAATTAACAATGGGCAGCGAGCTATTGGTACAACCCTTAGTTCAACAGGAAAAGCTATTCAGGAAATAAATAAAGGCAACGCATATTTTGGCGCAGTTGATATTTTAGGAAATCCGTTTTTGACAGGGTATGCACCAATGAAAAACGATGCAGGAATAACCATCGGAATTTGGTACGTTGGTTATTCAGCCGATCTTGAAGCAATATCAAAAACGATAGAAACCAGTCGGATTTTAAACAATGGCTTTATTGCCTTAGTTGATGGCAACAATAATATTCGGTCTCATTCTGACCACATGTCAATAGAACAGGTTTCTCAAGCAATAGAAAATCGAGAGGGTTGGGAAATAACTGAGGTTAGGTTTGATAAGTGGGGATATAACATTATTTTTGCTGCAGACTCAACTGAAGTCTCAGATACTATTTTTAGTGCTGTTTTATGGGTAGCCGGCGAACAACTAATAACTGGCATTTTCATTCTTATAACCGTATTCTTTTTATTGAAAAAAATAGTGGGCCAGCGTATTGAGCAATACACGGCTTCAATAAGGGGAATTTCAAGTGGCAACAACGATTTAACTCTGAGGTTTAGTGAAGAACAAAATGATGAATTTGGACAAATGGGTAAAGAACTAAACAAACTTTTTGCGAAAGTTCAAGAGACAATAACGGACGTAGAATCAACTGCTCACAAGTTAATTGAAAAAACCTTTGCCCTAAATGCGCTAGCGAGCACAACTCAAACATCAGTCAATAAATTATCTGAAGAAGTTAACTCTGTTAACCATTCTGCGTCACTTTTAGAAGAAAAAGCGATTGCTGTTGAAGAGAACACTAACAAAGCTGACTTTGCTGCTGCAAGCGCAGACAAAGAAACGAATCTCAGTGTACAAACCCTAAACAATACAATAATTGACATTAAAGGTCAGGCAGAAAAAACTGAAAGCTCAGTGCTGGTAATTGAAGATCTTGCCCGCTCAAGTGAAGAGATTAGTGGTGTAATGGAAGTAATCCGCAATATTGCCGAACAAACTAATTTACTAGCACTTAACGCTGCTATAGAGGCCGCGCGCGCGGGTGAGCAAGGCCGAGGATTCGCCGTTGTGGCTGACGAAGTAAGATCACTTGCTAGCCGCACACAAACATCAACTGAAGAAATTAGAAAAATGATTGAAAAGTTACAGGCTGGCAGTAAAGAAGCCTCTATGGCGATGGCTAGTAATAAAGAGTCGGCGCTTGAAACCGTTCAATCAACATCGAGAACGGGAGAAGTGTTACAACAAGCTTTGGTTGCTGTTGATGAAATTAGAGTGCTTAACAGCGCCACTTCAAGCATGGCTAGTCAACAAAAAGAAGTCTCGATGGAAATTAAAAGAAGCATTGATAAAGTGCACATCATTAGCGAAGAGAACCTAAGCAGCGCTAGTGATATGAAAGCAATGTGTGACGAACTATCGACGCTAGCGCAACAAATGCAAGACAAGCTTACGGGCTATACTAGAAGATCCTAAAACCACCGATTCATTGATAATAAATTAAAGACGTATTTGTTAATTTAAACAAAGACTCCACACATGGGGGTCTTTGTTTGATTAGCTATTGTGTGCTTTTATTCAGTTATGAAGCTAAACGATTACTTATCGACTCATATTACATTTTTACAAGGCTGAAACGCCCTGTACTTCGACAACCGTCTTAGCATCTGCTCGCTGAATAACTTTTACAATCGCTGATTGAATCACTTCGCTCTCACGGACGTCAGTTTTGCTAGAGAACACTTCTTCTTGTACTTCCGCGCCCTCTTCTAAGGTAAATCTTAGCGCGACGTGAGTTGCACATTCGGTGCTTGCTCCGAAATATTCTATAGCAATCTTCGGATAGCCTTTATCGCCTTTTTTAACCTGCTTTGCGATAAGTTTTTTTGCCTTGTCTACATTCATAAAAACACTCTAAGTCTACGCTTTTTTTGATGTTTAAAGACTACGCTAATAAAAAATGCAATGCATTAGTTATTGCATACTAAGCTCCAAGCAACTGTCTACGAAGTGCCGGCTGAGACGTTTTTTCTCCCAACCAAATATTGAAAAACCATTCAGTAAACAGCGGCTCAGAGACTTCACCTAGCAGGTTATCGTTATGATATAAAATAGTGCTTTTATTGGCATCTTGAATGCCCACGACGGTAGAGTTATTACTGACGTTTGGGATGATGTTGAGCAATGTGTCGTGCCAACGTGTCATTGCCACTTCATCGCTAAAACCCTGCTTACGCATTTCTTCGATTGAGCGTTTG
Source organism: Glaciecola sp. SC05 (assembly GCF_041380235.1). Lineage (NCBI taxonomy): Bacteria > Pseudomonadati > Pseudomonadota > Gammaproteobacteria > Alteromonadales > Alteromonadaceae > Glaciecola > Glaciecola sp. SC05. The sequence goes on along the minus strand of NZ_JBGIYY010000002.1, from coordinate 22,790 downwards.
GCGATGTCTCTACCTTGAAGGTCGCGCAAATATTGGAGTGAAAGCGCAAAAGGCTGATCAGGAGTCCATACCCCATCTTGAGCATAGAGTTCTGAGTCATATACATTCCAAAATAGAACTTTGAGTCTGGCCTTACCAACTAATTTTGCTTTGGGCACGTGCTGCTCAATAATTTGTGTACTTTTTGCCATGCAGTTGGTCCTCTAGGTAGTCTTCGGTGATGTTTACAAAAAAACGCAGGTTAGACCTGCGCTTTTATATGTCATGCATGGCTAAGCGATCATCCCGCCGTCAACGATCACGCATGCCCCTGTTGTAAAACTAGAGGCATCTGACACCAAATAAAGAACCGTTCCAGCCATTTCGTCAGGGTGAGCTACACGGCCCAACGGGATCTGTTTAAGCGCTGTTTTCAGAATATGATCGTTCGTGGTTAACGCCGAGGCGAACTTTGTATCGGTTAAGCCTGGCAACAAGGCATTTACCCGAATGTTATGCCTACCGCATTCTTTGGCAAAGGCTTTGGTCATGCTGATGACGGCGGCTTTAGTTACACTATAAATACCCTGCATATCGCCCGGAGTTACGCCATTTACTGACGCAGTGTTTAAAATCACACCGCTGCCCTGTTCACGCATCATTTTGCCCGCTTCGGTCGACATAAAGAAATATCCGCGAATATTGACATCAACTGTTTTGCTATATGCTGCTAAGTCGGTATCTAGAATGTGCCCAAAGTACGGATTAGCGGCAGCATTGTTTACCAAAATATCAATTTTGCCAAACTCACTCTTAATGTGCTCGAACAAGGCCGAAATTTGCTCCATCTCACCTACATGACAAGCAAATGCACTTGCTTTACCGCCGTTTTCTCGAATGCTTTGCGCCACTTCTTCACAGGCTTCTAGTTTACGGCTCGATACTATAACGTGAGCACCTTTGTCGGCTAACAAACGCGCAATCGACTCGCCAATCCCGCGGCTAGCACCGGTTACGACTGCCACTCTGCCGCTTAAATCAAATAAATCTTTCATCTTATTATCTCCGCTACATTTGCTGAGTTCACCACTATTGCATAACAACTGATCATTAATACATCGTTATGCGCTGCAGTATCAATTTAGGCCAACATGCCGCCATCTAGCGTAAAGGCATGCCCATTCATAAAGCTGCTCTCGTCGCTGCACAACCATGCGACAGCGCCCGATATCTCTTCGACTCTTCCTAGTCGACGCATAGGACTTGCTTTTATAATGGCGTTTTGTGCTCGTTCGTCTAATTGCGCCAAAGTATTTTGCACCATAGGCGTATCGGTAAAGCTCGGACACACCGCATTAAAACGGATGTTCGCTTTTGCATACTCGATAGCAGCTGATTTTGTTAGCCCCATAACGCCATGTTTAGACGCACTGTAGGCAGAGATCATGGGTGAAGAACGAAGGCCGGCTACCGATGCAACGTTAATAACATGACCACCTTTAGGCAATAGACAAGGAATAGCAGCGCGCATGCAGTGCCAAACGCCCTTTAGATTAACCGCAATGTTGCGATCAAAATCATCGTCGCTCAGTTCATGCATAGGAGCGGGTTTATGGTCGATACCCGCATTATTTAACACCACGTCTAAACCGCCCAATTGCTCCATTGCAAATGCAAATAAAGCCCTTACTGATTCGCCGTCTGCCACATCCACTTTATGGAAAACAATGCTTTGGCCTTTAGCTGAAGCTTGTTCAGCAACCTCGTTTCCAGCTTGCTCTGATAAATCGGCAATGACCACTTTTGCGCCACGCTCGGCAAGTAATAGTGCACTAGCGGCGCCTATTCCAGAGGCGCCTCCTGTGATGAGTATTTTTTTACCTTCAACGTTTGCTGCAGGATGGCCCATAATTACTCCCCTACTTTCAACATAAGCTTGCCAAAGTTTTCGCCTTTAAACAGCATCATTAGGGTATCTGGAAAGGTTTCTATGCCGTCAACAATATGCTCTTTGACTTTCATTTCGCCGGACTGGATCCAGCCACCGATTTCTTTCATCGCAACGGGGTATTCTTTAATGTTGTCAAATACCACAATACCTTCCATGCGAGCGCGATTGACTAATAACGACAGATAGTTTGAAGGACCTTTCACTGGGGTCGTATTATTGTATTGGCTAATCGCGCCACAAATAACAATGCGCGCTTTAAAGTTTATACGAGTTAAGACATCATCTAGAATATCGCCGCCAACATTGTCAAAAAATACATCAATACCTTCTGGACATGCTTGTTTCAGGGCTTTTTTTACGTTTTCGTTTTTGTAATCGATAGCCGCATCAAAACCGAGCTCATCAATCAAAAACTTACATTTTGCTTCGCCGCCGGCAATACCGACTACGCGGCATCCTTTAATCTTTGCGATTTGGCCAACCAAACCACCTACCGCGCCAGCTGCACCAGAAACCACCACGGTTTCACCTGCTTTTGGCTCTCCTGACTTAAGTAAACCAAAATAACCGGTCATGCCAGGCATGCCCAACACCCCTAAATATGTAGATAGAGGAGCTAGTTTAGGGTCGACCTTATGTACGCCTTTGCCATCGGTAACCGCATATTGCTGGACGCCACCGTGCCCAACCACAAAATCGCCTACAGCAAAATGTGCGTTTTTACTTTCGACCACTTCGCCAACGGTACCGGCACGCATAACATCACCAATTTGCACCGGCTCGATATACGATTTTGCGTCATTTAACCAACCGCGCATCGCTGGATCTAACGAAACATAGTGTACTTTTACCAGTAATTCGCCATCGCTAATACTAGGGACTTCGCCTTCACTAAATTCCCAATTTTCTAAGGTTGGCTCACCTACTGGACGAGATTTTAATTTCCACTGTTTGTTCATATTCATTCTCCTTAAAACCAGTCTGCTTGCATTTGTGCGCAGACGTCGCTGTTGTTGTGTAAAAGTTGTAAGTCGCGCTCAATCGTTGGCAACTCCCAATCCATAAAGTATTTTGCAGCCTGCACTTTGCCCAAATAGAAAGCTTTAGCCGAGTCGCTGCCAGCGCTGTTCACCAGTTTTTCGGCCACACTGGCCTGACGGATCCAAATCCAGCTCACCACAATAGTGGCAAATGCGTTCATCATTGCTTGTGCATTTGCGGTTAACGTGACTTGCTTTTCGCTTTGCAGGGCAACGGCTACATGGCTTAGTAGCTCATGTAGTTTGCCTAAGTAGATGCCTAATTTTTTCGCCATAGCTGCCGATTCAGGCGTAGTGATAGCCGACAAGTCGCGCTGAATTTCTTGCTGTAAAACCTTTAAACCTAAACCATTTTTCTGCCAAAGCTTACGGAAAGTTAAATCTAGCGCTTGAATACCGTTGGTTCCTTCATGAATCGGATTCAAACGATTGTCACGCCAAAACTGCTCAGAAAAATACTCACGGGTATAGCCAGAGCCGCCTAATACCTGGATACCTAAGTCATTGGCCTTGGGACCGTATTCTGATGGCCAAGCTTTTAATACCGGAGTGAGTAAATCTAGAAGTTCTTGCAGGCCCTCTTTTTCGCTTGCGTCTGCGCAGGTATTGACGCGATCAATCAAGTTCGACCCATATAAGCACAAAGCCATACCGCCTTCGCTGTATGCTTTTTGTGCTAGCAACATGCGCTTCACGTCGCCGTGCAGAATAATCGGCGCGGCGGCGTCTTCAGGTTTGTTATTGGGTGCCACACGGCCTTGTGTGCGGTCTTTTGCATAGTCGAGTGAATATTGGTAACCACGATAGCCAATCATCGCTGCTCCAAAGCCTACGCCAATGCGCGCTTCGTTCATCATCATAAACATATAGCGCAGACCGAAGTGTTCTTCGCCCACAATATAGCCATGACAATCATCATTTTCGCCAAAGGTGAGTGCAGTTGATGTAGTGCCTCTGTAGCCCAGTTTATGTAGCAATCCAGCAAGCTGAACATCGTTTCTATCGGCTGGGTTACCGTCGGCATCGAGTCTGTATTTAGGTACCACAAATAAAGAAATCCCTTTTACTCCGGGAGGGCCGCCTGGTATTTTTGCTAATACTAAGTGCACGATATTGTCTGACAGCTCATGCTCTCCACCAGAAATATAGATTTTTGACCCTTTTATGCGATAGCTACCGTCGTCTTGCTTGACAGCGGTGGTCAAAATATCAGTAAGTGAGCTACCAGCATGGGGCTCTGTTAAGGCCATCGTGCCGGTAAAATCCCCAGTGAGCATTTTCGGCATAAACTGCTGCTTTAGCTCATCTTTGGCAAAGTGGCTGATAACATTAATCGCCGCTGCCGTTAAAAATCCATAACCGGTAGTAGATGGGTTTGCGGCCATGAAGTAACCCGACACAGCGGTCATCACAGATTCTGGCAATTGCATACCGCCGTCTTCAAACGAATAGCGACCGGCGATAAAGCCGGCTTCTCTGAACGCATCATAAGCCACCTTTACATCGGGGATCATGCTGACTTTTTTGCCATCGAATGTCGGCTCTTGCTTATCGGCAATGTGGTTATGCGGCAAAAACAAGTTAGCCGCCATTTTATGAGCAGTATCAATTACTGCATCAAAGGTCTCACGATTGTGGTCTGCAAACTTTTCATGTTCACACAAAGATTCACAGTTGAGTACGTCATATAATTGGAACGATAGCTCCATATCATGAATTAATGTATCTGCTGCCATTAGTGCCTCACCTTAAAATGTAGATGCTTACTTAATTGTTAAAACCTATGTTAACGCGCTTACATATTTCATTTTAGTGTCATTTATGCCATTCTTATGGTGATAAAAGACATCTATTTATTCAGTGAATACATGTCTGTCAGTTGAATTTACCTAAGATCTTAACTAAGAGGTCAAGTTTGCCTTACTACAAACCATATAACGTAACCATTGTTGGCTTTGACGGCGCCTTAGCATCAGCCATCACTGGGGCCATGGACATGTTTTCGTTCGCTGGGGTTTCTTGGCAACGCTTTAATCATTTACCGCCGCAGCAGCGCTTTACCGTTAGCTTAGCCACACTAAACCAGCGCCCTATCGAATGTATTAATCGACTCACGCTTAATGCCCATCAAGCCATCGAAGATATCAGCGAAACCGATATCTTATTGATCCCAACAATTGGAGGCTCTATTCACAAAGTATTAGAGCAGCATCAGGCATTATTGCCGCATTTAGTTCGCATTAGTCAAAGCGATTGCGATGTTGCTAGCAACTGCTCGGGTGCGTTTTTGTTAGCAAAAGCTGGGCTTCTTGATGGGCTGAACGCGACAACGCATTGGGGCTATGCCTCCTTATTCGCAAAGATGTTTCCACAGGTTAAGCTGCAAATAAATCAAATGATCACGCAATCTGGACGAGTACATTGCGCAGGAGGTGGGGTTGCATTTCATGACTTATGTTTGCTGCTTATTGAGCGCTACTGCGGGCGCGATGTGGCCAATCAGGTAGCCAAGGCGCATGTTATTGATGTGCACCGCTCGAATCAGAGCGGTTTTACGAATATTCGTTTGTTAAAACAGCATCAACAAGCACACATTATCAAAGTGCAGGAGTATGTTGAGGATAACTATCGCATGGCTCTAAAAGTGAGCGAACTTGCCGAGCTGGTTAACACTACTACCCGAACGCTTAATCGGCAGTTTCAACAGTGGGTGCATATGCGGCCCATTGAGTATATTCAAACCATTCGCGTAGAGCAGGCAAAACGCCTTTTGGAAAGTGGCCACAAACACACGCAAACGCTCGCTTTAGAAGTCGGATATGAAGACGCTGCTTCGTTTGCGAAACTGTTTAAAAAAAGCACTGGTTTAACGCCAGCCCAATATAAAACGAAGTTTCACAGAGACTTTGACTTTTAACATATATTTGCGCTATTAGCTGCATTCTTGATTGCCTTAGCAGCAACATTTAAGTTCGTCAAAGTGATATAAAAAAGGCCAGTTATATAAACTGACCTTTGATTTTTAAAGCAACTGTTACGTGCTCAAATACTTTACCCTCACTCAGCTATCACTCGCGAGTTTTACTTCTTTGATGTCTGAGGAATTTGGATTGATGCGATGCTTTTTGCTTCTAAATGCATTCTTAAAATCATCTAAAACTAAATACAGCGCTGGAACCAAAATCAAGGTAATGACCGTGGCAAATAAAATACCAAAGGCTAAAGAGGTCGCCATTGGGATAATAAATTGTGCCTGTAAGCTCTTTTCAAATATGATTGGAAGCAAGCCCATAAATGTCGTTAATGATGTAAGTACGATTGCTCTGAAACGCTGGGTACCGGCGTTTACTACAGCATCAATCATTGCGTAACCTTCGCGGCGCGCTCGGTTAACAAAGTCCACCATGATCAATGAATCATTGACTACCACACCCGCTAGCGCAATTATCCCTAAGATTGACAGCACACTGACTGCCATGCCCAATACCACATGACCGACAATGGCCCCTACAATGCCAAAAGGGATGACCGACATAATAATTAAGGGCTGTGAGTAAGACTTCAAAGGCACTGCCATCAATGCAAAGATAGCCAGCATCGCTAACGCAAATCCTTGGGCTAAAGAGATCATAGCCTCTCCCTGCTCTCTTGAATTACCTTGAAGCTTGAAGGTGACATTCGGATAACGAGATAGAATTTCGGGGATTACATTATCGGTGATCTCAGAAACAACCACCCCGGGATCGATGAGTTCTTTGTTGATTTTGCCGGTTACCGTGATAGAGCGAGCGCCATCTACTCGGATAATGCTTGAATAACCTTTTGAAAGCTGAATATCGGCCACTTGGCTAAATGGAATGTCGTCGCCATTAGGCGCTCTAACGCGCATATTCTCAAGGTTACCCACAGAATTACGTTGGTCTTGCGGGTAACGCACCATCACTTTTACTTCTTCGTCCTCACGCTGAATGCGCTGCGCCTCAGCACCGAAGAAGCCGTAACGAACTTGTTGTGCCAACTGTGCCAATGAAATACCCAGCGCTTCAGCTTGAGGTTTAACCTCTAGTCTAATCTCGTCGCTACCGCCACTAAAGGTATCGTTAATCTCACTTACGCCGGCATAAGCTTCTAAATAGCTGCGCAGCTCAAGAGTAACATCCGCAAGCTCTTGAATATTGCTAGAGCTAAACTCAAAGTCTAAATCATTTCCACCGCCAGGACCGCCAGCGCCGCCAATACTCAAGCTGCGTACCCCCGCCATTTCTGGGATCTGTTGACGCCAGCGCTCTTCAATTTGCTTTCCATCCAGCTCTCGATCTTCGGCCTTAGACAACTCCATAAAAATCGAGCCGCCTAACGCGCCACCATCAAAAGCAAGATAGTGCTTAATCACACCTTGACCGGTTTCGTCTGCTATATCATTGTTCATATCCACCGCTGCGCGCATAATGGTCTCAATGGTCTGGTCTCGCTGAGAAAGCGAGCTGCCTGCTTCCATCTCAACGTTAGCAATAATAAAATCTGACGGAATATCCGGGAAAAATACAAATCTGACTAAGCCGCCAGCAAACAGACCGACGGTGATAATTAACACTCCAAGGAAACTAGCCAACGTTGTGTAACGATACTTCATGGCTTTTACTAAAAATGGCGCGTACTTATTCGCAATAAAGCTCTTTACTAAAAGGTTAAATGCTTCGCGCTTCTTTTGAAACCAATTTGTCTTATCCGGGTCGTAAGCCGTAACCTTCATATTGGCCAGATGCGCCGGCAAGATCAATTTCGATTCTATTAGCGAGAATACTAAACATAAAATAACCACTAAACCGATGGTTTTCCAAATTACGCCAAAGGTCCCCGATACCATTAACATGGGTGTAAATGCTGCAATGGTGGTTAACACCCCAAAGGTCGCAGGCATTGCTACCCGTTTTACGCCTCGTATCACGTTATCGAGGGAGTGGCCGCTTTTATCTATTTCTGAGTATGCCGATTCCCCCATAATAATGGCGTCATCTACCACTATCCCCAGCACGAGAATAAACCCGAACAAACTCAACATGTTGATGGATATGTTAATGTACTCTAGCGGCATCAACATAATAGTGCCTAAAAAGCACACCGGCAGGCCAACGATGACCCAAAATGCCAATTTAATTTTTAGAAATAAAGACAGTACTAAAAACACCAAGCCCGCGCCAAAAGCCATGTTCCATAGCATCATGCTTAAGCGTTCACTTAAATAAAACGAAGCATCTCCCCATGATTCTGCGCTCACATTTGGTGGCAGTTCAGCGCGCTTTTTTTCTAAATATGCGTTTACATTTTTAGAGATCTGCAGCACGTTTTGGTCACCCACTGCACGCACACGTATGCTGGTCGCAGGGTTACCGTCAAATAAAGAGAATTGACGCTCTTCTACAAAACCATCATTAATACTGGCGATGTCTCCAAGCAGTAATCGAGTACCGTCTTGCCTATTGATGAGCGGAATACTCGCATATTCCCAAGCGGTGTAAGCTTGACCTTTTGCACGCAGCAAAATATCGCCATTTTCACCTTTTATGGAGCCGCCAGGTACGTCGATGCTGCTGGCACGGATGGCGCTTACAACCTCGTCAAAGGTCAAGTTAAAGGCTTGTAAATCGTTTTCTGAAATTTCGATTGAAACTTCGTAGTCTCTGGCACCAGCAACGGTTACATCTGAAACCCCGGGCAAATTCGCAATTTCGTCGCGGATTGATTTAGCCATTTCTTTTAATTGCCGTTCGCCAACACTGCCGTATACCGAAATCCACATGACGTCTTGCGGGACTTTTACCCTAAACACCACCGGTTTTTCGGTATTCGCGGGCAACGAAGGGATGGCATCTATCTGTACTTTTACTTCATCGAGCATATTCTGAACGTCGTAGCCATCTTCAACTTCGATACTGACTCTGGCTAAACCTTCTCGCGCTGTCGAGGTGACTTTCTTGATCCCCTCAAGGTTTTTAATGGCCTCTTCAATTTTAATGACCACACCTTCTTCAACTTCTTGAGGAGCGGCACCCAAATACGGCACCTGTACAATGACGTTATTAATTATAAACTGTGGAAAGACCTGCTTCTGCACACGAAAAACACCAAAAATCCCGCCAACAATAATCGCAAACATAAGCAGGTTTGCCGCCACTGAGTTCCGTGCAAACCAAGAAATGATGCCTGTTTTTGTGTCTATATGTTCGCTCATAAGCTGCGCTCTTGTGATGAGTCGTTTTCTGACAGTTTGTTATCAGCAAGGGTTCTGACCGGCATGCCATCATAAGGGTTAGATACAGCGCTCATTACCACTTGATGATTCGGATTTAGCCCGCCACCAATGTAAACAAAGTCTTCGTCGGTTCGCATAACTTCCACAATATTTATTTTCAAAGACATGTTTTCGTCAACAGTGAGTATGGTGCCGTCTAGTCTCAGCACAAATCGTGGCAGCTTAATAACATTATTCGCTTGAATCCCCGTAATCGAGGCTTCGACAAAGCGTCCAAATTTGAGTCTGCTTTGATGGTTTTGATCTTGAGTTAATAAATATGGGTCTTGTACTTCTACCACGCCATAGATGACTCTTCGCGCATCATCTAAGACCGCTTCGTCTCTTACTAAGCGGCCTTCCCAAAAGTGTTTTTTACCGGCTACATCGGCAGAAAGTGTTACCAAAGGTTGTTTTTCGTTTAAGTTGCCGATAAACGCAACATCATCGTCAGTAAGGGGCAGTCTAACTTGCGCGACATCCGTAGAAAAAACCTCACCAATTTGACCGCCCATTGGTAAAAACTGGCCTAAATCGACTGCTCTGGTTTTAACCAAGCCATCGTACGGTGCTCTAATTTTAGTGCGGGCTAAATTACGTTTTGCTCTTTGCAGGTTTGCCTGTGCGGCTTTCAAATTAGCTTGCTCTCGAGCCAACTGCGGTTTACGCAAGCCTAACTCTGGTGGCGCGCCCGAATTGAATGAACTCCATTCTTTTGCAGCCACACGACCACGAGCAATTTCTTCGTCTAAGGCTGCTTGTGCTCTGGCTATTTCGGCTTCAGCTAGTAATAAGTCTGTCTGGTAATCAACACTCTCAATCTCAACAAGCACGTCGCCCTCTTTGAAAAATCCACCCTCTATAAACTTATCAGCGATGCTAACGACTTGCCCGCTAACTTGGGCGCTCAGCATGGTTTGATTTTTGGGTTGAACAGGGCCTTGCGCGTAAACAAGAAATTCTACGTTGTTAAATTCAATGGGTTTTATATCAACCAAAAACTTAGGTATTTCGACCTCTTTCTTTTCTGGTTTGCTTTTGTTCATAACAAAAATAACGGCAATTGCTATCGCCCCTAAGATGATAATAATGGGGATGCCGACTTTTTTGATGCCACTAGCCATGAAAAACCTTTGTGATGTAATTTGCTACTTGTTGCTTAAGTATACTCGCCTATTGATGGTATAGCCCCCCTAGAATGATTAAACATCCTTCATTTTGTGCGCTAAAGTGTGTCTAAATGTTACAAGCGAATAAGAAATCGGCCTATCCATGGCGATACTACAAAAAAGTCTATTCAACCTAAAGCCTACAAAGCCTAGTTTTACTGCACTTATTAGCTATTGCTGACATATACTCTTTGATGCGAACCACACCTTAAGTTAAATCGTTTTACGGAATATTTGAGCGAGCTTAGCTACACAAATGCTGCAGATTAACGTAGATGACCAATCAAATTAGTCTATTAAGGGCATATAGGCGCTAATATGCTTAACTTCACGGGTGGATATGGATGTACTAAAACGTGCCACCCCCGGCAGTTTTGACAGCTCTTGTCGCAACAACACGTCTAGGCGCTGCATATTCGCTGCGACCACTTCTAGCAAATAGTCAAAGTCACCTGTTACGGCCTCGCAGCGCAAAATATTTTGATGTTTGAGCACGGCATGTTCAAACTTATCCGACGCTTCAAAGTTAACTATTACGTGCACAAATGCACGGATCTCTAAGCCTAATTTTTCTGAACTTAACTGCGCTGAATAACCTGTGATCAAACCTTGTTTTTGAAGTGCCTTAACGCGATTCCAACAGGGCGTTTTAGACAGTCCGACTTGCTGAGCGAGTTCTGAAAAGGACATTCGCCCCGACTGCTCAAGTAAGGAGAGTATGTGTTTGTCTTGAGGGCTCAGTTTCATTATTTTGCCATTGCCTATGTCAATTAAAGAACATCGTTTCTTTTTCTAGGAAACTAAGTAACTAATGTTCTTTATACCGACGTTTATCCAAAAAGAAAAGCAACAATGTTTTTTCAAATTAGTCGATACTCTATACACAAGATATTCATTAAAGGTGATACCTGTGCTTGATAACGATCTTAATAAACAAAACAACGCTGCCTCGAGCAAGAGCACGACCATATCTAAGCGAGACGCTTATTACGCGATGATCGAAAACCCCGACATGCTCGACTATGGTGTTTATCTTAAATGTGATCAATTACTGAGCTGCCAAAAGCCGCTAAAAGAGTTAGCCACCGCCGACGAACTGCAGTTTCAAATTGTGCATCAAGTAGAAGAGCTGTGGATGAAGCTGATGACCTTCACCCTAGTCGAAATTATTGAGTACATGCAGCAAAAGCAAAGCCACCGGGTGATTACCCTATTTGGCCGCGTACATCGCCTGCAGCGCATGATGGTTGACCAATTGGCGGTATTAGAGACTATGTCGCCAAAAGAATATCAGCAAATTCGCCTACAATTGGGCAACGGCAGTGGACAAGAATCTCCCGGTTTTAGAATGCTATTAAAGCTGCCAAATGATTTATGGAAAGCCTTTGAAACCCACTATTTAGACGAAGGTAAAATCAGCATAGAAGATATCTACGACGAACATTATGCTCACGACGAGAAATACACCGTGGCTGAGGCATTAATTGAATACGATGAATTGTTTCAATTATTTAGGTGGCGCCATCTGTTTTTAATTCACCGCTCCATTGGCCTGGGCTCAGATTCATTAAAAGGCAGGCCTGTTGACCTTCTGCAGGAAGGCGCTAAAAAACGCTTCTTCCCGAAATTATGGGATATCCGTAATCATATGACCAATAAATGGGGCAGCGAATATGGTAAAGTTCGTCCATCTATAAGCGGTAAATCGTAACGCTTTTGTTGTGCATAAAACGAGTGACTGACCATGAATACATTTAGCGTAGCTGATATCTCAGCGCCTTATGCAAAACCAGACGGTGTCTATTGCCTTGCTCATTCAGTTGGCCCTCTGTGCAAATCGGCTAAAGATGATTTAAACACACAGTTTTTGACGCCTTGGCAGGCGCTAGGTGGTGATGCATGGCCCACATGGCTTGAGCAAATTACGCGTTTTAATAATGAGTTAGGCATCTTGCTCACTGCAGATGCCAATGACTTTTGCCCGCAACCCTCGGTGTCGATTGCGTTTAGCCAGTGGTTAGCCGCGGTGAGTAAAAATAGACCCTCGAAACAACGCAGAGTTGTGTTAATGCATCAAGATGCGTTTGCCTCTCTTGGTTTTGCCGTCAAGGGGCTTTGCGATGTGTATGACCTGGAACTGCGTTTTGTCACAAGCTCTGCCAACGATTTAGATGCTTGGACATCAGCACTGGCATTACCCGATGTATTTGCATGCTTAGTGACGCATGCACATTCAAACACCGGTTATCTGAGCGATGTCGAGGCTATCTTGAAGATTGCCAGAGCAAATGCTGTACTTGGTGCAGTAGATATCGCACAGTCGGTTGGGATCATTCCCATCAGTTTAAGCCAATGGCGTGCCGATTGCGTGGTAGGATCTTGCGTAAAATGGCTCAGTGGCGGACCAGGCGCGGCATTTTTATATATTCCCAGCGAACAAGCCAATGAACTCATGCCAGAACATTTAGCATGGTTTTCACACGAAAATCCCTTTGAGTTCGACATAAGACACTTTAGTCCTGCACAAGGTGTGATGCGTTTTTGGGGCGGGACACCCAGCATTGCGCCATATGTAATGGCAGCCAGCGCCATACATCAGCATAATCGTTTTGGCACAGCGGCATTTCGTGAGCATAACCTGATGCTTATGCATGGCTTCTTATCGCAATATCAGCATGAGATACCAGCGCACTATCAAAGCCTTTTGAAATTGGGCGCTGATGCTTCTGCCATAAATTTTACTAGCTATAAGCCTAAGCACTCCGCAACCCTTTGCTTGCCAATGCCGATATCCCAAGCGACGAAAATAAAGAGTACGTTTTCTGGTCATAATATAAAATTTGATGAGCGCAATGGCGTGGTAAGGTTATCGTTTAGCGCGATTAATAATCAAACTGATGTTGCAAAAGCGCTAGCTTGCTATTCATAATAGCAAGCTAAATTCGTATATAGGTCGCCCGCTCAACAATTGCCTTTAATAGTTTTTTGGGTAGTTCAGAACATAATTCGTATCAGCGGCCCATTCAAAAAAGAAACGGATATTATGCCTGATAATTACACCCTTTACGGCGCCCCACTCTCACTCTATACCGGCAAAACCCGTGCGTATTTGCGCTTTAAGCAGATTCCCTTTGATGAAGTGTTTTCGTCACTAAGCGTGTATAAAAAGGTCATTATTCCTAAAACGGGTGTGCGCTTTATACCCGTATTGAGGACCCCAACCGACAAATTCATCCAAGACACCTCGGTTATTATGGATTCATTAGAAGCCGAATTTCCGCTGCGCTCTGCTGTTCCAAAAGGCCCTAAACAACGTTTAGTTTCAGCCATATTTGAAATGTGGGCCGACGAATGGCTTCTGCTACCTGCTATGCACTATAGATGGAACCACGACAATTTTCCTTTCATTTATGAAGAGTTTGGTAAAGTCGTGATGCCCTATATGCCGGCATTTGTTAGGCGAATAATGGGTAAAAAGGCCGGCGCTAAATTTAAAGGCTTTGTGCCTATGTTAGGGATAACACCAAAGAGCATCCCCGCTATTGAAAATTGGTACGAAAATGAAGTACTGCCTATGCTAGATGCCCACTTTGCTAGGCACGATTATTTATTGGGATCACGGCCTTGCATTGGCGATTTTGGCTTAATCGGTCCAATGTATGCCCATCTTTATAGAGACCCTGCATCTGGCAAACTAATGAAGAGACTTGCGCCAAATGTAGTGAAATGGGTAGAACGCATGAATCAAGACAACGTTCAGCTAGGCAGATGGTGCGTAAATGATCGCATTCCTGAAACACTGTTGCCATTATTGCAGCAGCAATTCAAAGAGTTTTGGCCGGTGCAGTTAGACACGGCTAAACATGTTCAGGAATGGATTGAACAAAACCCGAAGGCCAGCAAACTGCCAAGGGCTTTAGGCGAGCATAGCTTTCAAATTGGCAATGTTACTGAAAAACGTGTGATACGCACATTTAGCCAATGGAAACTACAGCGCGTTTTAGATGTTTACCAAGCAATGAGCGACGATGAGAAGCAAAGGGTAGACCCACTTTTAAAAGAGCTTGGAGGCTATGAGGTAATGCAGACTGTTATTGAGCGCAGAGTTACCAGAACAAACAATGTGCTGGTTGTCGCAGACTGTTGACCCGACAATTAATGTTGAGCACAGACGCTTGTCCCCACCTAAATACATTGATATGAATTGAAACATATTGCAGTTTTTACTGACGAGTCCGCTTCTATTTTTTAGCAGTTTTACTCAGCTCTTGACGTGTTTTTTGAGTATACAAGGCAACTAAGCCAGCAAGGGTAAGTGATAGCGAAATAAACAATGCTGCACCGGCAACTATACTGAAATTGGCGTTTAAGCCCAGCCAATAAAAGTATGCCACTGGCAAGGCTAATAAATTTACAATAACAATCGAAATACCTGATAAGACAAACCTATTTTTCGCAATTTGTGATGATATCCAGATGTTAATTACCACGAAAACAAACCCAATTTGAAAAACTAAAATACTTGGTATGACTAGCAGAAAAGTAATCATTTCGTACATTGCCACAAACTTACTTGGTTCATTCCGCTTATTCACGTGACTTTTTCGAAGTGCGTTATCTAAGCGTTGAAATGGATTTTGCATAATAGCTCAATACCTAGTTAAGTTCAAAATACGAATATGCTTCCTGTAAGTCTAATTCAGCCTTTGGTCGTATCCTTACGTTTTCAAACATTACTTATTAAGAATCCTCGATTTGACAGATTCCCAAGAGGAACCATTGTTACCATCAGATTCATACTCCGCAACTCTTCTGTCTAACTCAGATTTTTGCTTCGTTGAGACATCTAAAGAATCTTCATTCGCAGCGACTGAATCCCAAAGTTGTTGCGCTAAAACAATCTTTTCATTTGTTGTAAGAGAATCAATTTTCATTAGCCCCACCATTAAAGTGCCCAAATATTCTAAAGTATAAGCCAATTTTCACTATGAAACACCTGCACCAATTAGCACATAACGATTATAGATATGAGGCGAACTACAGTCAGGTAGAACGTCCTCGTTATCGGTTTGTTTTACGGCTTCTTGCGAAACAGGTGACAAGGTTTGAACATCCTTTGTATTAAAATAAACAGATAACACTCGAATAATCGACGCATCGCTGAAAGCGGTGTGTCCGACGGTAGAGACATTCCATTATTTCGGTTGTTACGTGCCGGCACATCCATCTCCAGTGTCACTTATTGGTGATTCATAACATACTTCGTTGCCCTGTCGAATTACGTATTTGACTGGGTAAAAATATGTCCCTAAACGATTACTAGTATGAAGCAAGCGTTTGCCTGATGAATCTGTGTAAAAGAGTTGCGCCTTTAAGCGTGGTGTAAAACCAGATAAGAGTTCGACTTCCAAACTGTATCCGTTGCGCACCTGTATGATTGATGCTTTGTCTTGTTTAAATTTTAGGCTATAGATTTTAGAGCTAATATCATTGGGGTTTGCAATTACAATTTCGAAATTTGCCGTATTCTGCACGTTTCTAATAAAAAATACTGTGACGAAAACAACAAGTGGAATAAACAAAATTGATGCTATATTTACTGTAAATCGTTTGACTTTGACGAGTTTGTTTTTATTAATTGTATTGGGGTGTACAAATTCTAGCTCATCAATATCCATTTCCAATGCCGCAGACAGTGCTCGCTTGGATTCTAAAGAGGCGTTTCCAGAATTCTCTATTCTTTGGATAGTTCTGTGGCTGAGGCCTGTTACCGTCGCCAACTCTTCCTGAGACCATTTTTTTTGTTAGCAGTCAATTTACTCGTAGTGACTCCATAGCCTTAGAACCTTTACTATTTTTTCATCCTCATAAACTTGATAAACCAATCTATGTTGTATATTAATCCTGCGAGAATAAGCACCCGAGAGATCACCGATTAGTTTTTCAAAAGAAGGTGGAGTCGTATATGGGTCTTGTTCAATTATACTTATTAGGACTTGGGCTTTATCTTTCAAACCGCTACTAACTAACTTCCTAGCATCTTTTTGTGCTTGGTTAGTATAGACAACTTTCCATGTCACCAATCTAAATCCTCTGAACAATCTGATATATCAGTTTCTAATCCCTCTTTTATTGTTGCGCGCATTCCTTGCACCGACAATAGATATAAGGTCTCTTGAATTGCATCCCAATCTTTTTCAGAGAGTAGAACAGCGTTATTTCGTTTACTCGTTATCCTCACTGGAATATGAGATTCAGCAGTTTCATCTATCACACGATATAAATTAGCACGAGCTTCTGTTGCAGTTAATGTAGTCATAAGTACCTCCAGCCAAAAGCGTACGCTTAACCGCACGCAATGTCAAATATTGCACTGCTAACACCCACTTAAGCGGCGGTCGCGTTCTTTGCGAACGTCCGTCTTCATTGATTTGATACTCATTGAGCCTCCTCCTACGCAACTGAAATTTTCGGTATGCTTGAGTTCGCCAAAACCAAAATGGAGAAAACTCAATGAGATTTTATAATAACGCACATTGCTGGTATTTGGCTGGGCCGGTCACCGGTAGCGGATTGGTGTGACGATAACAACATCGATTTTGTGCTCGGCCACGCCCTTTACATGAAAGCCATTCACGGTGGTAAAACCAAGAATGATAAGGTCGATTCACTTAAAATTGCCAAGCTTTTACGTGGCGGTAATTTCCCTATCGCTTTTCATTATAAAAAAGAGATGCGCGCTACGCGGGACTTATTACGCAGGCGCACAAAGATTGTTCGCCATGGCGCTATGCTCAAAGGTCATGTCGTTAATACGAATAGCCAATATAATTTGCCGCCCATGCAGGTTAATTTGAAAAATGTATCTGCTAGAGAAGTGCTAAAACACAGTTATGATGACCCCATTGTCCAACGCAATATTGACCTAGACATGAATATACTCGACTTCTACGCTCGAGAAATATCCAAGGTTGAACACTTCATTCTGGCGCAGGCGCGCCAGCATAATCCTGCTTTTCTTAACCTATTAAAGACTATTCCTGGTGTCGGGCGCATACTCTCACTGACTATTCTTTATGAGATTGGAGATATTGATAGGTTCGACTCGGTTCAACGCTTTGCCTCTTATTCTAGACTCGTAAAATGCAAAGCTGAATCGGCAGGCAAAACCTATGGACCCAAGGTAATAAGATAGGCAATGCACATCTTAAATGGGCATTCTCTGAAGCGGCAGTGTTGTATTTACGCGGCAACGACAAAGCACGCAACTACCTTAACAAATTACAAAAACGCATTAGTAAAGCTAAAGCATTATCTGCCCTTGCACACAAGTTAGGGAGGTGTGTTTACTTCATACTTAAAAATAAGACGGTGTTCGATGAATCACGATTTTTAAACGAGTAAGTCGCGCAACTGGGTGAGCTCAACACATAACTAGTCTTGGTTAACACCAACGTGCGAGCATGAATATGGCAGAGAATAACCTGAAGTGAACTTCTAAACACCTGTACCTAACTGTGCAAAAAGCGCCTTCTATTTGATTAGTGCCATCTCAGGGTTAACCGATAAATGTCTAGTGACCCAGTCACCCTTAATGGATTGAGAACAACGCTGGCAGCGGTATAGCGCGTCAATCTCCTTGACCGGTCAGCGGCAATTAACTTGACCGGTTGCCACCGTTTTATTTCTCGTCTTTCATCGCTGTTTTTCTTCTGTAACTTTCTCCTACTAATTGAACAATATGAGCGTGATGAACAAGTCTATCAATGGCCGCCACGGTCATTGTGGTGTCTGTAAACAACTCATCCCAATCCTCGAACGATTGGTTTGAAGTAATGATTAAGCTGTGCCTTTCATAACGATGCGCAATTAGTTCGAACAGCACGCTAGTTTCTTGCTCTGTCTTTTTGACATAACCGATATCATCGACGATAAGTGCTTGGTATTTATCTAATTTATTCAGCGCATCTTGTAGTTTGAGCAATTTCTTTGCTTCTTGCAGATGCTGCACCAAGGCACTGGCAGAGTAGAACTTCACGCGGATACCAGCTTCAATTAGGCTATATCCTAGACTACTTGCGAGATGGGTTTTACCTACACCACTTGCGCCGAACAAGAGTAAATTAGCACCCTGACTCACCCAATCATGATTATCACTAAGCTCATACATCCTAGCTTTATTCACTCCCTCAATCGACGTGAAGTCGAAGCCACCTAAGTGCTTGCCTGAGGGCAGTTGTGATTCTTTTATGTAGCGCATTTGTCGCTTGTCTGTGCGACTTGCCAGCTCGATATGACATAGCTCACTAAGGTATTGCTCAGGTCGCCATTGGTCGTGCAGCGCTTTATCTGCGATGGTTTTCCACTGCTCTCTAAAGGCGCTCAGGCGTAACTTTTTCAACATTAAAGGCAGAGATGCAGCAGCATTATCCATGGCGACCTCCCGGGATTAGTGATTGGTACTGCGATAGTTCGTGCTGCATCACATCAATGTTAGGGATGTCTTTTGGCTTGATGTCAAAGCGCTCTTGGCAGTCAAACAGACTAGGGAGTCGACCTTGTCTTAGTTGGCCGGTAATAAAACGCCCTAGCCGCATTTCATTATCTGCCTTACCGGCTAAATGCAACACTCTAACCATGTAATGACTGGCATCATCGGCTCTCATTGTGGCATCCACGTATGCCCATATTGTCCGATAATCCTCGTTAGGCAGAAGCTCATCGCGCCATTGAGAGCATCTAAAGGCGCGTGGCTTTTTGACCAGCGCGTCAATAACATGTTTGTAATTGACGCTACGTTTACGCGTCGCGCCCGGCGCATAAATCCGCTCTAAGCGATATGTCAGCTCACAGCCTACAAATAAATCAATATGGTCGTCATAAATGTGTATGCGCAATCGGCTATCGACTAAGCGCGATGGCACGGTGTACATCACTCGCTTAACATTAATGGTGCTTGTGCGCGAGACGCGCACATACTCTTGCGAGTAATTGACGCTCTTATGGCTCGGTAGTGATTGTAATTGTCGCTGCTCTTCTTTGAATTTGTTAGCAATGCGCTTGTTGCGGCGGTTAATTGTCGTTTGCACGAATGCTTCATAATCAGCGCGACAATTAAAATCGTATGAGCCTCGGATTTTTAAAGCTTGCTCAAGCTGTGCTTTAATATGACGATTGGGAGATTCAATCGCACCATTCTCATGAGCAACACCGGTGTTGTTGCGTGTGGCAATAAAACCATAATGTGCGATGAGCTCTTGATACCGCGCGGTAAAGTCCTCAGCGGCTCCACTATTCTTATAGGCAGCACTTAAACTATCCGTACGCACCTCTCGTGGCACACCTTTGCTCTTAGCAAATGCGTTTTGCAGACCATCAGAGAATGCAGCGAAGCTTTCGCCACCATACGTCACTTGAGTGTATACCCATCCACTAGATACTAGGCGATAGTTAAACAGCATGTGCTTAAAAGGCCTAAGATTAATTGTTACAGGGCTTTTAACATGGGTGAAATCACATATGCCTAGCTTACCAAGCGGGTGTTCCTGCATAAACACGACATCTTTATTTGCCCCATGTAAATGTCGCCACTGCTTAATTCGGCGCTCTAAAGTGCGCCTAGATGATGAGCTAAACTTATCGCTATGGCTTTCACATAAATGGTCGAAAATACCAATGGGCGTGATCTCGGGATCTTCCTTTAAAAGTGGCAACACGACTGAATCCCAAATGGGAATAAGTGGATCAACTCTTGTTCGCCGACGCGTTTTAGTTTGCTTTAGCTGGTGTCGTCCATTATCTATTCGGCCCGCACTGCTGACAGATATGCCAGCCTTCGCAGCAGCTACTTCTTGTAAACTCGTTTCTCGCAATGTCATATATAACCTGATTTGTCTGTCTGTAATGTATTTACCCGACACTGAATTCCCTCCGAATTTCAGTGACGAACCTTAACAGATCGACCGGTCAAGTTGATTGACGCTGAGTGGTCAAGGATATTGTCGCTTAATACAGCGGTGAGACCGCAATAAGAGATCCCGGTAACCGGCTAGTCATATATGTGTTTGCTGTAAGCGATTGACTTAACAGCTACATGACAGACGAAGTAAGCGCTTTTGCTGATTGATTTAGATTTGACCGCTGACGCGGTCAAAAAAATGTTTTATGGCTGTTGACAGGAGATCGGCTCATATGTGTTATCTATGTTATTTCGATAAGGACTTAAACTCACGATAAGTCACTATTTTAGGGTTTGACAACTTTGAGTCAGAATATTCAAATGAAACGAAAGCTTCACATTGTGAGCAGTTACCACCAGACCAATATGAAACAATAAGCAGAGACCCTTGGCAAACCGCAGATCCAGCCAAATAAGTCCTACCCTCTAGATATAGATTTTTAAGTTCGTCAATATCATTTGGATTTGGGACAACAAGTCCGGCTGGTTGAATAATGGCTTGCTTAGATATTGTTGTAGATGAGCCATAAAAACCGTCTACCCTAAACTCACTTGGAACATAGTTTTCAAATTTTAAAGGGAAACTTTCATGCACTAAATCAACTTTATATATGTCGCAATCAATTGTTTTAACAGACGTTGATGATGCAACAACTTCACCTTTAGCAGTGAAGCTTGCAGAATGAGCCGATGCTTGAAAAACAAGGCCAAGCGCCAAAATCAAATATTTAGTTTTCACACTGAACTCTCTTTAGTACTCAACACCTAATTAACGGGCACATACTTGGTGCGCATAATAGCCGAAGGCGAACTGTTTATGTGTCCCAGCGACCAACGGGAGTGAATTAAATTGGTGGTTATGTCTAAACTTCTACATCACTAGCTCTTTTCTTTAGTAAGAAAAAGGTTGTGACCCCAATAACACCGATAACTAAGCTTGAGCCAAATAGTAATGGCTCAAACGTTGAACCAAGTAAAGGTAAAATAGCTGCATAAATAGCCCCAATGATACCTATACTTAAAATAAAACTAGTAATGTAACCAATATATCGAATGAAAATGCCACCTTTTCTGTTTAACGCCATTGCAGTGAAAACATAGGCCAAGCATATTATTAGCGAGCCCAAAGGAGCCTTACTTAAGATTACTGACACTAATCCAATAGCTGAAAAAATAGAAAAAATTGCAGTCAATATAACTCTAATTGCACCCATAACACTCCTTACACATAACAGCGTACAAATTCGGTTTGGTACTGCTTTTTTTTTGACAAATCCGTATTCATCGTAATGTTATATTTCATTGCTGATTCTTCCGCTCTTTAATATATTGCAGGAGCAAAAATAAAAATATGAATATAGCCGCCAGTCCTCCTAAATACTTTTGCATATCTGTGAGAGCAACAATTACATCTTCTTGTTTTTTTAATCTGAGATTTTGACTTTCTATAAATTCTGTAAGCTCAACGTTTCCATCTGCCAACATCAATACTTCATCATAGAAGTTGTTTTGAGCATGTGATTGTTCAGAGTTTGGAGTTAATACAACCGCTACCCATACCTGCAAAAGAAGCAAAACAACAATCCAAGTTAGTGGATTTTTATAAAAAAAGATTAAAGGCTTCATTTTTCCTCCTTGAAATATAATACTGAGTTGAGCAGTAAAATCCGTTCTTGTTTTTATACATCTTCAACTGTTGGTTATAATGCCATTGCGCTGAATTCAAGCGCAATAACAATAGAACCAAATTAAGTCGATTTGAAATCACTATTTATTACATCGTTCTCTTTTAGCAAGCTTTCGAGTTTATCGATCCTTTTCATTGAAATTATTGAAAAAACAAACCCAGTAACACCCATAGACATGCCGACAATTCCAAAAATAAAACCCAAATTTTCCATGCTGAAACTCCTTTTAACCTAAAAATGGCAACCTGAACATACGCGCCAATATAACATCTTGCATAAGCATAGCTGGAGGCTTCTCACAGATAACCGTCTTCACCGTTTGTTATATGACATACTACCTCTTAATCCGATTTTGAATTTTTTGCCACTGTTCTTTTGCAGTGGCAATATCGTCCTGAGTTGGCATTTTTACAGGCAACTCTGGGATTTCATACTTTTTTCTTAAAGCTGCGAAGTTTTCTAGCCCAAGATAATCAGGATGCAATTCAGGGAATTTCCAACCAATTTGATGTTGTAGATCATAATTACTCTTTAACAATTCTTTTAACATTGGCCCAAAGACTTTCCTATCTTCTACCGGTACTAATTTTCCCAAGATGTAAGATAGATTTATTGTTGCTACGTGGTTTCTAGCAATTTGCTCTAGCATGATTTCGATATCGTCCTTATCCACACAGTCTCCTTGTCATATAACGCTTTAGTATTCTTTTTGC